>NZ_JBFXIO010000044.1:0-17529 GCF_050175855.1 Piscinibacter sp. | reverse complement strand
GACGCCTTCGGCGTGGGAGCACGAAAGGGATATTGCCCGTGAACGCAGCCACTTCTCGACAGCGCTTTGAGCATCACCAGATTTGAGAAGAATGAGCCCTTCCGCAATATTGACGAGTGATAACAGTGGTGCACCCAATACTTCCCTGGGTTGCCCTCTGACTAGAGCAATAATCGCCTTTGCCTTGTCTATTTCGCCCCGTCTCGCTCGATAGGCAGCGATTCTCGCGTTGGCAATAAACTGCTCTGACGGAGTCGCCGCCGAACTAGCTAGCAATTCCTGCTGCGCGAGAAATCTTGATGACATATCACTTCTCCGTCAGCGCATGAAGTGCGATCTGATATCGCTTAGTCGATAGAGCAACAATATCGGAGTGCAATGTTGGCGCTGGAGATCGCTTGTTCCACAATCGCCCATCGACACGAACACTCTCCAGCCAATCCCGCACGAACTGCTTGTCAAAGCTCGGCGGATTGTTCCCTTCCGAATATTCCTCCACCGGCCAGAACCGTGACGAATCCGGCGTCAGGATCTCGTCCATCAAGGTCAGCGTGCCATCTTTGTCCAGCCCGAACTCGAACTTGGTATCGGCGATGATGATTCCGCGCGTCAACGCATACTCCGCGGCCTCCTTGTAGAGGCGGATCGACACATCGCGCACCTTGGCCGCCAGCTCGGTGCCGACGATCTGCTCCATGCGCTCGAAGCTGATGTTCTCGTCGTGCTCGCCCATCTCGGCCTTCGTCGCCGGCGTGAAGATGGGCTCGGGCAGCTTGCTGGCGTTCTTCAGGCCCGGCGGCAGCTTCACGCCGCACACGCTGCCGCTCAGCTGGTACTCCTTCCAGCCGCTGCCGGCCAGGTAGCCTCGCACCACCGCCTCCACCGGCAGCGGCTTCAGCCGCTTCACCAGCATCGAGCGGCCGCGCACCTGCTCGCGCTCGTCGGGCGCCACCACGCTCTCCGGGTCTTCGCCGGTCAGGTGGTTGGGCACGATGTGGCCGAGCCTGGCAAACCAGAACAACGCCATCTTCGTGAGCGTTTCGCCCTTGCCCGGAATAGGCTCGTTCATCACCACGTCGAAGGCGCTGAGCCGGTCGGTCGCCACCATCAGCAGGCGGTCTTCGCCCACCGCATAGTTGTCGCGCACCTTGCCCCGGGCAATCAGCGGCAGGGAGTGCAGGGAGCTTTCGTACAGGGCGGCAGTCATGGCAGTCCTTCGGTCGCCGCGTGGGCGTGGGTGGCAGGAGGGGGATCGGGCAATTCTACGAACCGGCCCCAACGAAAAACCCGGCCGAAGCCGGGTTCCGAGAGGCCGTGGGCAGCGCTCAGACCACCGTCTGCGCCAGCTCGCCGCGGGCGTAGCGCTGGGCCACTTCGGTCAAGCTCTGTGCCTTGATCTTGGCGGCCTGGCCTTCGCAGCCGAATTCCAGGTAGCGCTGCTTGCACACCTTGTAGGCAGCCTCGCGCGCCGGCTTGAGCCACTCGCGCGCATCGAACTTGTCCGGGTTCTCGGCGAGGAACTTGCGCACGGCGCCGGTCATCGCCAGGCGGATGTCGGTGTCGATGTTGATCTTGCGAACACCGTGCTTGATCGCTTCCTGGATCTCCTCGACCGGCACGCCGAAGGTCTCCTTCATCTTGCCGCCGTACTGGTTGATGATGGCCAGCAGCTCCGGCGGCACCGACGAGGAGCCGTGCATCACCAGGTGCGTGTTCGGGATGCGCTTGTGGATCTCCTTGACTCGGCCGATCGCCAGGATGTCGCCGGTGGGCTTGCGGCTGAACTTGTAGGCGCCGTGGCTGGTGCCGATGGCGATGGCCAGCGCGTCCAGTTGCGTGGCCTTCACGAAGACCGCCGCTTCCTCGGGGTCGGTGAGCATCTGGCTGTGGTCGAGCTTGCCGGCCGCGCCGATGCCGTCTTCTTCGCCGGCGTCACCCGTCTCCAGGTTTCCCAGGCAGCCGAGTTCGCCCTCGACCGTCACGCCCACGGCGTGGGCCATGTCCACCACCTTGCGCGTGACCTCGACGTTGTAGTCGAAGCTCGCCGGCGTCTTGCCGTCGTCGCGCAGCGAACCGTCCATCATCACCGAGCCGAAGCCGAGCTTGATGGCGCCCTCGCAGACGGCGGGCGAGGTGCCGTGGTCCTGGTGCATCACCAGCGGAATGTGCGGATACGACTCGGTGGCCGCCTGGATCAGGTGCTTGATGAAGGGCTCGCCGGCGTACTTGCGCGCCCCGGCGCTGGCCTGCAGGATGACCGGCGCACCGACTTCATTGGCGGCCTGCATCACCGCCTGCACCTGCTCGAGGTTGTTGACGTTGAAGGCGGGGATGCCGTAGCCGTTTTCGGCGGCGTGGTCGAGCAGCTGACGCATCGAGACGAGAGGCATGGAGGTTCTCCGGAGTTTGAATCGGTCGGCTCGCCACGCACCGGCGCCGGTAACCTGGCGGTAACTACAAGGATTTTAGCCAGCGGGGTCGGCGCAGCCGGGTCATTCACACCTCCGCATCCGGGGGATGCGGGCGGCCCGATCAGCCCTTGCCCGCCTCGATCTCCGCCAGCATGCGCATCGTGCGCAGCACGGTGTCCGGCGTCAGGCTGATGCTGTCGATGCCCAGGCCGACCAGGTACTTCGCGATCTCCGGGTGGTCGCTCGGCGCCTGGCCGCAGATGCCGCTGTGCCGGCCGTTGCGCCGGGCGCCTTCCACGGCCAGCCGCAGCATCTTCAGCATGCCCGGGTCGCGCTCGTCGAAGGATTCGGCCACGATCTCGCTGTCGCGGTCCACGCCCAGGGTCAGCTGCGTCAGATCGTTCGAGCCGATCGAGAAGCCATCGAAGAGCTCGGAAAACTCGTCGATCAGCAGCACGTTGTTCGGGATCTCGCACATCACGTAGACCTGGAGCCCGTTGGTACCGCGCGCCAGGCCGTGGCTCGCCATCGCATCGAGCACCCGGCGCGCCTCGTCGAGCCGGCGGCAGAACGGCACCATCACCTTCAGGTTCGTCAGTCCCATGTCGTCGCGCACGCGCTTGAGCGCCTGGCACTCGAGGGCGAAGCCCTCTGCATAGGCCGGGTGCACGTAACGCGCCGCGCCGCGGAAGCCGATCATCGGGTTCTCCTCGTGCGGCTCGAAGGCGCGGCCGCCCATCAGCGCGGCGTATTCGTTGCTCTTGAAGTCCGACAGCCGCACGATCACCGGCCGCGGGTAGAAGGCCGCGGCGATCGTGCCGATGCCCTCGGCCAGCCGCTCGATGAAGTAGCTCGCGCCGTCGCGATGCCCTTCAATCAGGGTGAGCATCTGGGCCCTCTCCTTCTCGTCTGCGATGCGCTCGGGGTGCAGCACCGCCATCGGGTGCACCTTGATGTGCTCGTTGATCACGAATTCCATGCGGGCCAGGCCGACGCCGTCGCAGGGCAGCTGGCTCACCTGGAAGGCCAGCTCCGGATTGCCGAGGTTGACCATGATCTCGGTGTGCGGCTTCTTCAGCCCGGCGAGGTCGCTCACCTCGCGGTGGAAGGCCACCTCGCCCGCATAGACCTTGCCGACGGCCCCTTCGGCGCAAGACACCGTCACGCGTTCGCCATCCGCCAGCGCCGTGGTCGCATGTTCCGCGCCGACCACCGCCGGAATGCCCAGCTCCCGCGCGACGATGGCTGCATGGCAGGTGCGCCCGCCGCGGTTGGTGACGATCGCCGCCGCCGTCTTCATCACCGGCTCCCAGTCGGGCGTGGTGGTGTCGGCCACCAGCACCTCGCCGGGCCGGAACTCGGCCAGGTGGCGCGCATCGGCCACGCGCCGCACCGCGCCAGTGGCGATGCGCGCGCCCACGGCGCGGCCGCGCGCCTTCACCTCGCCCTTCCCGTCGAGCACGAACTCCTCGATCTGTGCGGCCTTGCGCTGCGACATCGCGGTCTCGGGCCGCGCCTGCACGATGTAAAGCGGGCCATCGGGGCCGTCCTTGGCCCACTCGATGTCCATCGGGCGGCCGTAGTGCTCCTCGATCTGGATGGCGGCGCCGGCCAGTTCCAGCACGTCGGCATCGCTCAGGCAGAAGCGCGCCCGGTCGGCCTTCGGAGTCGGGCGGTTCACCACCGGCTCGCGCGTGCGGCCGCTGGCATAGACCATCTGCACCTGCTTGTCGCCCAGGGTGCGGCGCAGCACGCTGCGAAAGCCCTGCTTGTAGGTCGGCTTGTGCACGTAGAACTCGTCGGGGTCGACGGCGCCCTGCACCACGTTCTCGCCCAGGCCCCAGGCGCCGGTGATGAACACCATGTCGGGGTGGCCCGACTCGGTGTCGATGCTGAACATCACGCCGCTGGAGGCCAGGTCGCTGCGCACCATCTGCATCACCGCCACCGACAGGTAGACCTTGAAGTGGTCGAAGCCGTTGTCGATGCGATAGGAGATGGCGCGGTCGGTGAAGAGCGACGCCTGGCAGCGCTTCACGGCATCGAGCAGCACCTCCTCGCCCTGGATGTTGAGGTAGGTGTCGTGCTGGCCCGCGAAGCTGGCGTTGGGCAGGTCTTCGGCGGTGGCCGAGCTGCGCACCGCCACGCTGAGGTCTTCGCCGAAGCGCGCCGTCATCTCGCGCCAGGCCTCGCGGATCGTGGTCTCGACATGCTTCGGCATCGGCGCGCCATAGACGATCTCGCGGCAGCGCTTGCCGGCACGCGCCAGGGCCTTGACGTCGCGCTTGTCCAGGCCGTCGAGCGCACGGTGCAGTTCCACCCAGGCATCCGATTCGTCGAGCGCGTCGCGGTAGGCCTCGGCCGTGACCGCGAAACCGTCGGGAATACGCACACCCAGCGGCGCCAGCGAGCGGAACATCTCGCCGAGCGAGGCGTTCTTGCCGCCCACCAGCGGCAAGTCGGCCAGCGTCAGGTCTCGAAACCAGCGGATGCAACTCGTCGGCGCGCTCGTCATGGCGGATCTCCCGGATCAGTTCGATCCTCATGCTCCGCCGGCCGCCGCGGTCGCGGCTTGAGAACCGTCAACCGATGCGTTCGGCCCGGTAACCCTGCGTGCGCATCGCCTCGACGATCTGCGCGATGTGCTCGACGCCGCGTGTCTGCACCACGACCTCGATCTCGGCGCGCTCGACCGACAGCGAAGTGAAGGCGCGCTGGTGGCGCACCTCGTCGATGTTGGCACCGAGCTTGCCGAGCAGCGTGGCCACATCGGCCAGCGCGCCCGGCACGTCGCGGATGTCCAGGCGCAGCCGCGCCAGCCGGCCCGACTTCACCATGCCGCGCTGGATGATCTCGGCCAGCACCAGCGGCTCGATGTTGCCGCCGCACAGCACGAGGCCGACCTTGCGGCCGGCGAATCGCTCGCGGTGCTTCATCAGCGCCGCGAGGCCGACGCCGCCGGCGCCTTCGACCACCGTCTTCTCGATCTCGAGCAGCATCAGGATGGCCTGCTCGATGTCGTCCTCGCTCACCAGCAGCACGTCGTTCACGCGCTCGCGGATGATCGGCACCGTCAGCGTGCCCGGCGACTTGACGGCGATGCCGTCGGCGATGGTGGCCTGGGCGCATTCGCGGTGCTCGCCGTGAACAGCGTTCCACACCGCCGGGAAGCGCTCGGTCTGCACGCCGTAGACCTCGATGCCCGGCTTGATCGCCTTGGCGGCGGTGGCCATGCCGGCGATGAGCCCGCCGCCGCCGATGGCCACCAGCAGCGTGTCGATCTCGGGCTGAGCCGCGAGCATCTCCAGCGCGATCGTGCCCTGGCCAGCGGCCACCGCGAGGTCGTCGTACGGATGCACGACCGTGTAGCCGCGCTCCTGCGCGAGCGCGAGGCCATGCGCGCGCGCATCGTCGAAAGTGTCGCCCTCGAGCACCACGGTGGCGCCGAAGCGGCGCGTGTTGTCGACCTTCACCGCCGGTGCGAAGCGCGGCATCACGATGGTCGCCGGGATGCCCATGCGCTGCGCGTGATACGCCACGCCCTGCGCGTGGTTGCCCGCCGACACCGCCAGCACGCCGGCTGCGCGCTCGGCCGCACTCAGCTGTGCCATCTTGTTCAGCGCGCCGCGCTCCTTGAAGGAGGCGGTGAACTGGTGGTTCTCGAACTTGAGGAAAACCTCGCAGCCGGCCAGCGACGACAGGGTGCGCGAATGCAGGCAGGGCGTGTCGACCACCTCGCCGCGCAGGCGCCGTGCGGCGGCTTCGACGTCGGCCAGGGTGAGCGTGCTGGCCATCAGGCGACGCGGCAGACCTTGAGCATGTTGGTGCCACCGGGGTAGCCCATCGGCTCGCCGCAGGTGATCGCGTAGGTATCGCCGGGGCGCAGCACGCCCCTGTCGACCAGCAGCTTCTCCGCCGCCGCCAGCGCCTGGTCGCGGTCGGTGTGGGTGGCCATGAGCAGGGGCCGCACGTTGCGGTACAGCGTCATCTTGCGCTGCGAGACGAGCTGCGTGGTCAGGCCGTAGATCGGCACCTTGACGTTGTGCCGGCTCATCCACAGCGCCGTCGAGCCCGACTCGGTCAGCGCGAGGATGGCCTTGCAGCCGAGGTGATGCGCGGTGAACAGCGCGCCCATCGCGATCGACTGGTCGATGCGGCCGA
This sequence comes from Piscinibacter sp., assembly GCF_050175855.1. Lineage (GTDB taxonomy): Bacteria > Pseudomonadota > Gammaproteobacteria > Burkholderiales > Burkholderiaceae_C > Piscinibacter. Next base: position 10,957 of record NZ_JBFXIO010000044.1, on the reverse strand, counting down.
ACTTCTTGTTGGTGAAGTCGGTCTCGATGGTGATGTCCTCGGCGGCCTCGGCCTCCAGCGCGATCGCCGCCATCTGCGTGATGGTCTCCACCGGGTACTTGCCGGCCGCGGTCTCGGCGCTGAGCATCACGGCGTCGGTGCCGTCGAGCACGGCGTTGGCCACGTCGCTCACCTCGGCGCGCGTGGGCACCGGGTTGACGATCATCGACTCCATCATCTGCGTCGCGGTGATGACCACCTTGTCCATCTCGCGCGCCATGCGGATCATGCGCTTCTGCAGCGCCGGCACGGCGGCGTTGCCGACTTCCACTGCGAGGTCACCGCGCGCGACCATGATGCCGTCGCTGGCCTTGAGGATCTGGTCGAGCACCGGAATCGCTTCGCTGCGCTCGATCTTGGCGATCATCGCCGGCTTGTGGCGCCAGGGCTCGCCGGCCACGTTGGCGAGCTGGCGCGCCATCTCCATGTCGGTGGCGTTCTTCGGGAAGCTCACCGCCAGGTACTCGCACTGGAAGGACATCGCGGTCTTGATGTCCTCCATGTCCTTGGCCGTGAGCGCCGGCGCGGTCAGCCCGCCGCCGGCCTTGTTGATGCCCTTGTTGTTCGACAGTTCGCCGCCGACCACCACGCTGGTCACCACCTGCTCGCCGCGCACTGCGTCCACCGTCAGCCTGATCAGGCCGTCGTTGAGCAGCAGCGTGTCGCCGGGCTTCACGTCGCGCGGCAGGTCCTTGTAGTCCAGGCCCACGCGCTCGTTGTTGCCGAGCTCGCTGGTGCCGGCGTCGAGCACGAAGGTCTGCCCCGGCTGCAGCACCGTCGAGCCGCCGTCAAACTTGCCGACGCGGATCTTCGGGCCCTGCAGGTCGGCCATGATGGCCACTTCCTTGCCGGCACGCGCCGCCACCTCGCGCACGAGCGCGGCGCGGTCGATGTGGTCCTGCGCCTTGCCGTGCGAGAAGTTCAGCCGCACCACGTCGACCCCGGCGCGCATCATGCGCTCCAGCACCTCGGGGGAGCTGGAGGCGGGGCCGAGGGTGGCGACGATCTTGGTGGCGCGGGGCATGGAGTCTCCGTGGATGGGGTCGGCGGATTATCGAAGTGCCGTGGCGCGCCGACCCGTGATGGCAGGCATGACTGTCATGCCTGCGCGCGCTTGGCGAGGATCTCGAAGGCCGGCAGCGTCTTGCCTTCCAGCACCTCGAGGAAGGCACCGCCGCCGGTGGAGATGTAGCCCACCTGCTTCTCGATGCCGTACTTGGCGATGGCCGCCAGCGTGTCGCCGCCGCCGGCGATGCTGAAGGCGCTGCTGTCGGCGATGGCGCGCGCGATGGCCTCGGTGCCCTTGGCGAACGCGTCGAACTCGAACACGCCCACCGGGCCGTTCCAGACGATGGTGCCGGCGGCCTTGAGCATGCCGGCGAGCTGTGCGGCGGTCTGCGGGCCGATGTCGAGGATCAGGTCGTCGGCGGCGACGTCGGTCGCGGCCTTGACGGTCGGCGTCGCGTCGGCCTTGAACGCCTTGGCGACCACGACATCGACGGGAATCGGCACCGCGGCGCCGCGCGCCTTCATCGCCTCGATCACCGCCTTGGCGTCGCCCACCAGATCCTTCTCGACCAGGCTGTTGCCAATGGGCAGACCCGCAGCCAGCATGAAGGTATTGGCGATGCCACCGCCGACGATCAGCTGGTCGACGTTCTTCGCCAGGCTCTGCAGGATGGTCAGCTTGGTGCTGACCTTGCTGCCGGCGACGATGGCCACCAGCGGGCGCTTCGGGTTGGCCAGCGCCTTGGAGATCGCGTCGATTTCGGCGGCCAGCAGCGGGCCGGCGCAGGCGATCCTGGCGAACTGCGCGATACCGTAGGTTGAGGCCTCGGCGCGGTGCGCGGTGCCGAAGGCGTCGTGTACGAAGATGTCGCACAGCGCAGCCATCTTCTTCGCCAGTTCCTCGTTGTTCTTCTTCTCGCCCTTGTTGAGGCGGCAGTTCTCCAGCATCACCACCTGGCCAGGCGCCACCTGCACGCCATCGACCCAGTTGGACACCAGCGTCACCTCGCGGCCGAGCAGCTCGCCCATGCGCTTCGCGACCGGCGCCAGCGAATCCTCAGGCTTGAACTCGCCTTCGGTCGGGCGGCCCAGGTGCGAGGTCACCATCACTGCCGCGCCGGCCTTCAGCGCCTGCTCGACGCAGGGCACGCTGGCGCGGATGCGGGTGTCCTCGGTGATGTTGCCGGCGTCGTCCTGCGGCACGTTGAGGTCGGCACGGATGAAGACGCGCTGGCCGGCCACCTTGCCGGCGGCGATCAGGTCGGTGAAGCGAAGAACGTTCATGATGAAACTCAATGGTTGATGATAAGGTAACCTGGTTACTTCGAGAAATCGTTCGAGGCTGGCGCTACCAACCCCACACCAGCCGCAACGGCAGGAATACGGCCAGGCCAGCGAGCAGCGGCCCGAGCACGCCAGGGCGCCACAGGTAGTACAGCGTGGAGGCCAGCACGGCGGGTAGCCGCGCGTCCTGCCAGGTGGTGATGAACGCCCCGCGCGTCAGGAAGATCTCCGGGACGACCACCGCGGCCAGCGCCGCCAGCGGAGCCACTTTCAGCCCCCGCTGCAGCCACAGCGGGATCTTGACCTCCCGCTCGGGAAAAAGGAAGAAGTTGCGGGTGACCACCGTCACCACCGCCAGGCCGAGGATGGCCAGCGCACCGTTCCAGCCCTCGGTCACGCGCCGCCTCCATTGAGCTTCTGCCCGGCGCGCTCGGCCTGCTCGATCAGCAGCCCCGCGGCCACGGCGGCCGCGATCGCCACCACGATGTTGAGCTTCAAGGGCAGCGCATAGGCGGCCACGGCGGCGGCGCCGGCCACGATGGCCGCCGTCCAGGTGCTGCGGTCGTGCATCAGGCCGTAGGTCAGGCCCAGCATGGCCAGCGTGCCGGCGAAGCCCAGGCCCCACTGGGTGGGGATGGCCTCCGACAGGAAGATGCCCAGCAGCGACGGGATCTGCCAACACAGCCAGATCGTGGCGATGCCGCCGACGATGTAGTGCACCTGCCCTTCTTCGCGGCGCCCGCCGGGCCAGGCGCGCTGGAAGGCGATCAGGTTCAGATCGGCCAGCAGGTAGCCGATCGCCAGCCGCCGGCCGCGCGGCAGGTGGCCGAGGTGCACGCGCCATTGCGCGCTGAAGATCACGAAGCGCAGGTTGACGCAGAACGCTGCTGCCCAGATCACCCACAGCGGGGCGCCGCCGGCCAGCAGCGGCAGCGAGGCCAGTTGCGCGCTGCCCGCATACACCGTGAGCGACATCAGCACGGCCAGCGGCAAGGACAGGCCGCTCTTGGCCATCGCCACGCCGGTGACCAGGCCCCAGGCGGCGATGCCCGGCGCGAAGTCGAGCATGTCACGTGCACCGCGGCGGAAGTGGGAGTCGTGCAGCAGCGCACGCAGCGGGGTCATGCCCGCATTGTCGTCGCTCGTGAGGGCCGCCTTCCGTGGCGGCAGTCAGTCGATCAGGACTCGCGCGCCTTGGGCTTGGCCTTGGACTCGCGGTTCTTCGCCGGAGCCTTGTCTTCAGCGTGATCGGGGTCTTCCGTCGACGGCTTGGCGGCCGCGTTGGAGGCGGCCACCTGCGGCACCACCTCCTGGAGCTGGTTCTCGCGCATGTAGTCGTTCATCTCGCGCCAGCCGGCAAACACGGCGGCACGATCGGCCTTCTTGTTGAGCGCGTAGCAGTCCTCGATCGCCCGGCCGGCGTGGCGACAGGCACCGCCGATGGCCTTGCCGTCGGCCTCGCGGCTGGCGGCCACTTTCTCCGGCGACTCGATGCCGAGCAGGTCGCAGCCGGCGAGGAGCGTGAGCAGCAGCAGGGGAACGAGGCGCTTCATGGCTGCCTTATCGGCAGCCGGCGCATCGACTTGAGCCTCAGGCGCCGCCGGCCATGGCCAGCAGGCGCTGCACGCGCTCCTCGGTGGCCGGGTGGGTGGAGAACAACCCGCGCAGCCCGCCGCCGGCCAGCGGATTCATGATCATCATCTGCGCCGTCTCCGGGTGGCGCTCGGCCGCCGCCATCGGGATGCCGCGGGCGTAGGCGTGGATCTTCTCCAGCGCCGAGGCCAGCGCGCGCGGGTCGCCCGAGATCTCGGCGCCGCCGCGGTCGGCCTCGAACTCGCGCGAGCGGCTGATCGCCATCTGGATCAGGCTGGCCGCCAGCGGCGCCAGCAGCATCACCAGGATGCCGACGATGGGGTTGGCGGGGCGGCCTTCGCTGTCGCGTCCGCCGAAGATCATCGCGAAGTTGGCCAGCATCGAGATCGCACCGGCCATGGTCGCGCTGATCGTGCTGATCAGGATGTCGCGATGCTTCACGTGCGCCAGTTCGTGCGCCATCACGCCGCGCAGTTCGCGCTCGCTGAGCACGCGCATGATGCCGGTGGTGGCCGCCACCGCCGCGTTCTGCGGGTTGCGGCCGGTGGCGAAGGCATTGGGGGCCTGCTCGTCGATGATGTACACGCGCGGCATCGGCAGCTGGGCACGCTCGGCCAGCTCGCGCACCATGCGGTAGAACTGCGGCGCGGTGGTCTCGTCGACCTCGCGCGCGTTGTACATCTTCAGCACCATCTTGTCGGAGAACCAGTAGCTGAAGAAATTCATCGCGATGGCGATGGCCAGCGCGATCATCATCCCGCTCTGCCCGCCCATGACCGAGCCGATGGCCATGAACAGGCCGGTGATGGCCGCCATCAGGATGGCCGTCTTCATCAGATTGAACATGGTCTTGCTACTCCGTGTGGGCGCCGCAGATGCGGCACTGCCGTAGATGCGGCCCGGGCCGCCGAGTTCAACTGCCGGCCGCCTCGAAGACGGCGTCAGGCGCGATCGGGTGTCCGGCGAGGAAGGCGGCGGCCGGCAAGCGCTTGCCGCCTGCGCGCTGCAACTCCGTGAGGCGAAGTGCGCCCTCACCGCAGGCAACCTCGACGCCGGCTTCTCCCCCCTGCAGCACCTGCCCGGGCAGGCCCGTCCCGGGGCAGACCCGGGCCCGCCAGACCTTCAGCGATTCCCCCGCCAGCGTCGCCACGCCGCCGGGGAACGGGTCGAAGGCACGCAAACGGCGCTCGATCTGCACCGCCGGCAGTCGCCAGTCGATCACGGCTTCCGCCTTCTCGATCTTGTGCGCGTAGGTCACGCCCTCTTCGGGCTGGCGCACCGGGGCCAGGCCACCGCAGGCCGCCAGTTCCAGCGCCTCGACGATCAGCCGGCCACCCAGCCCCGCCAGGCGGTCGTGCAGGCTGGCGGTAGTGTCGTCGGCGCGGATCGGCTCGCGCCCGACCAGCAGCATGTCGCCGGTGTCCAGGCCCGCGTCCATCTGCATGATGGTGATGCCGGTCTCGGCATCGCCCGCCTCGATGGCGCGGTGGATCGGCGCCGCGCCGCGCCAGCGCGGCAGCAGCGAGGCGTGGATGTTCAGGCACCCCAGGCGCGGCAGTTCGAGCACCCAGGGCGGCAGGATCAGGCCGTAGGCGGCGACCACCATCACGTCGGGCCGGGCAGCCTGCAGCGCCTCGCGGGCTGCGGCGGCGTCGTCGGCGTATTTGCCGTCGAGCTTCAGGCCACGGGGCTGCGCCACGGCGATGCCATGCGTCAGTGCGAAGGCCTTCACCGGCGAGGCTTGCAGCTTCAGGCCGCGGCCGGCAGGCCGATCCGGTTGCGTGAGCACCAGCGGGATCGTGAAGCCCGCTTCGTGCAGCCGCTGCAGCGCGACCGCGGCGAACTCCGGCGTGCCGGCGAAGACGACGCGCATCGGCTGGCGCGTCAGGCGCGGACCTCGTCGCGCGACTTCTTCAGCATCTTGGTCTTGATGCGGTCGCGCTTGAGCGGGCTGAGGTACTCGACGAACACCTTGCCCATCAGGTGATCCATCTCGTGCTGCACGCACACCGACAGCAGGCCCTCGGCGTCGAACTCGTAGGTCTCGCCGCTGCGGTTCAGCGCCCGCACGCGCACGCGCGCATGGCGCTGCACCTTGTCGTAGATGGTCGGCACCGACAGGCAGCCCTCGTCGCCGACGTGCATCTCCTCGCTGCGCATGATCAGTTCAGGGTTGATCAGCACGCGAGGCTCGTTGCGGTCCTCGGAAGTGTCGATCACGATCACGCGCTCGTGAACGTCGACCTGGGTCGCGGCCAGCCCGACCCCTTCGGCGTCGTACATGGTCTCGAGCATGTCGTCGACAAGCTGGCGGATGCGCTCGTCGACCTGCTGCACCGGCTTGGCGACGGTGTGCAGGCGCGGGTCGGGATAGCGGAGGATGTTCAGTCGAGCCATTTGTATCCAGTCGATTCTGCCGGAAGCCTTTGTGGAGCGCACACAACGAGGCGGTCCGTGACAGGCCTCACACTGCCGGCCGCAGCGGCCCAGTTTCGTTGCGATATCAAGGGTTTAGAGGCAGAATCTTCGAAACCATATGAGCATTTTCGCCGAATGCGGGCCGCTCACGGAGCGTTCGGCTCAGCAACCCTAGAGCGCGCTGGAATCTTCAGCGCGGCCCGGAGAACCGCCCCCATGATGCGTCGCCAGCCGATTGTCTCCTCTGCCCGCCGGGCCGCTGCGCTCTCGACGGCCCTCGGCGCCGCGCTGTTCGCCTCGTCGGCGCTCGCCGTCAACTATCCCGTGACGCCTCAGCAGCGCAGCACGGCGCAGCAGGTGGCTCAGGCCGGCGTGCCGCTGTCCGAGCTGGCGGCCAACGCACCCGACTCCTACACCGTCAAGCGCGGCGACACGCTGTGGGGCATCTCCAGCATGTTCCTCAAGTCGCCCTGGCGCTGGCCCGAGCTGTGGGGCATGAATCTCGATCAGATCCGCAACCCTCACCTGATCTACCCCGGCCAGATCCTGTACCTCGACAAGACCGACGGCCGCGCCCGGCTGCGCCTGGGCCAGCAGGTCGGGCCCGACGGCACCGTCAAGCTCTCGCCGCGCGTGCGCTCCTCGGCGCTGGGCGACGGCGCCATCCCGTCGATCCCGTTCCACCTGATCGAGCCGTTCCTCACCGAGGCCGTGATCTTCCAGACCAACGAATTGGAGGCAGCGCCGCGCATCGTCGGCACGCAGGAGGGCCGCGTCGTGCTCGGCAAGGGCGAACTGGCCTACGTGCGCGGCGAGATCGCGCCGCAACGCGAGTTCCGCATCTTCCGCGAGCCCAAGGCGCTGCGCGACCCGACCACCCAGGAGGTCCTCGGCTTCGAGGCCACGTACGTGGGCGCGGCGGAGTACGTCCGCCCCGGCGAGACGCGAAACGGCGCCGATGGCAAGCCGGAGATCGTGCCGGCGACTTTCTCCGTCACGGCGGCCAAACTGGAAGCGGGCGTCGGTGACCGGCTGGCCCCCGTGCCGCCGCGAGAGTTCAGCAACTACGCGCCGCACGCGCCGCAGAGCCCGATCCAGGGCCAGATCGTGTCGATCTACGGCGACGCGCTGACCGCCGGGCAGAACCAGATCGTCGCGCTGAACAAGGGGTCGGCGGACGGCATGGAGCGGGGCCATGTGCTGGCCCTGTGGACTGCCGGCGAGAGGGTGATCGACAAGACCGACCCGGCTCGCCCGACCATCAAGCTGCCCGACGAGCGGCACGGCATGCTCTTCGTGTTCCGCGTCTTCGACCGCATGTCGTACGCGCTCATCCTGTCGGTGAAGAGCCCGGTGAAGGCCGGCGACAAGTTCACCCAGCCCTGAGCCGGCACCGGGGCCCGCTTCCCGGCCCGACATGAACCGCCGCGAATGCGACGCGCGCGAGCTCGGCGCCTGGTTGCGCCTGCTCGAGACCCCGGGGGTCGGCCGCGAGGCCGCCCGGCGCCTGCTTGCCGCCTTCGGGTCCCCTGACGCCGTTCTCGCGGCCAGCATCGAGGATCGCCGTCAGGTCGTGAGCGCGGCAGCTGCCGTGGCCCTGGCGCGGCCGGGCGAGCACCACGATGCGCTGATCTCCACCACGATCAACTGGCTGAGCGCAGACAGTCGCCGCCAGGTGCTGTGCCTCGGCGAGCCCGACTATCCACCGCCCCTGCTCGAGATCGCCGATCCCCCGCTGCTGCTGTACGCCAGCGGACGGGTCGAGTTGCTCCGCCTGCCGTCTTTGGCCATGGTCGGCAGCCGCCATGCCACTGCGCAGGGGCGGGAGAATGCCCGGACGTTTGCCGCGCAACTGGGCCAGGCCGGCCTCACGATCGTCTCCGGGCTGGCGCTGGGGATCGACGGCGCCGCCCACGAAGGTGCGCTCGACACCCCTGGTGGCACGATCGCGGTCGTGGGCACGGGGCTGGACCAGGCCTACCCCCGCCGGCATGCCACACTTTCCCAGCAGATCGCGGAGAAGGGCCTGCTCATCAGCGAGTACTCGCTCGGCACGCCGCCCCTGCGGGAGAACTTCCCCCAGCGCAACCGCATCATTGCCGGCCTGACGCGCGGCACGCTGGTGGTCGAAGCCACCCTTCAATCCGGCTCTCTGATCACCGCCCGGCTGGCCGCCGAGGCTGGCCGCGACGTCTTCGCCATGCCCGGATCCATCCACGCGCCACAGGCCAAGGGCTGCCACGCCCTGATCAAGCAAGGCGCCAAGCTCGTCGAGACGGTGCTGGACGTGCTCGACGAACTCGGTATCGCGATGGCGCCGGCCGTGCCCGCGGTGTCTGCCCCGGAACCCGACGCTCCGGCCCATCCGCTGCTGGACGCGATGGGCCATGACCCGATCGGCCTGGACGAGCTGGTGGCGCGCACCGGTTGGAGCGCCGCCGAGCTCAACGCGCGCCTGCTCGACCTCGAACTGGCCGGGCGAGTCGAGCGGCTGCCCGGGCAGCGATTCCAGCGCCTCGACAGGGCCTGACAGGGACGGCCGAAACTTCACGCACCTCGCGATTGCCGCTGGGGTATAGTGAATCCATGTTCGACGTGCTCGTGTACCTGTACGAAAACTACTGGCGACCCGATGCGTGTCCCGACCATGAACAGCTGACCCGCAAGCTGTCGTCGGTCGGTTTCGAATCGGACGAGATCCAGGAGGCGCTGCGCTGGCTCGACGGCCTGGCCGATGCATCGGAGGCCTACGTCGGCGAACAGCGGCCCGGTGCCCTGCGCGTCTATTCGGCCCAGGAGCACGAGCACCTCGGCGAGGAGTCGATCGGCTTCATCAGCTTCCTCGAATCCGCCGGCGTGCTTCCACCGCCGATGCGCGAGATGGTGATCGACCGCGCCAGCGCGATCAGCGGCGGCCCGCTCGACCTCGAGGACCTCAAGATCATCGTGCTGATGGTCTTCTGGAGCCTGGGCGAGGAGCCCGACGCGCTCATCCTCGACGAACTGTTCGTCGCCCCGGAAGAGCGGCTCATCCACTGAGCGGCAGCGCTCAGTTCAGCAGCCGGCTCGGATCGACGTCGAGCTTGGCCAGCGCGCTGCGCGTGGCCTTGACCGTCAGAGATTCCTCCTGCGCCGGCACGAGCAGGCCGGCCTGAAGGAACGCAGCGAGGCGGTGCTGCTGGAACAGGATGCCGCGGCCCTGCGGCGACACGAACAGCGTCAGCTGCTTGCGCAGCCCCTGCCAGGCCAGCTGCACCTGCTCGTTGCGGCCCCGGTAGTCGAGCATGTACCAGCTGCCCACCTGGAGCTCGCGCGCCCAGGCCAGCATGGCCGGCGTCGGCATCGAGCCGCCCTCGCCCACCACCTCGAGTTCGGAACTCTCGTGGCCGGAGAGGTCCAGCACCATCGACTCGTCGATCTCGACATCGGCGGCCTCGGGCAGCAGTTCCTCCAGCGTCTCCAGGCGACCCATCAGCTCCTCGAGCCGCTCGTGCGGGATCACCGCCGCCTTGGCGGTGAAGGCCGCAGCCAGCGAATTGTTGAGCTTCTGGATGTGCTCGTCCTGCTTGTCCAGCGGCACGCCGGCGTTCTCCATGCCCTCGCGCAGCGTCTTGAGCAGCGGCGGCAGGCGGCGGATCACCTCGGCGCGCTCCTCGCGCGACACCTTGGCGCTGGCCGACCAGATGAGGTCGGCCGCGGCGCGCTTCATGGCCTTCGATTGCTCGCTCTGTGCATCGCCCGTCTTCACGGCGGTCATGGCCATCACGTCGGCCCAGACCTGGAACAGGAACTCGCGCACGCCCTCCTGCACCGGCACCTCGTTGAGCATCTTGCGCAGCTCGATGGTGTACTGGATCGCCATCGTCTCGCGCTGCTCGACCTGCTGAGCCAGCGAGACGCCCTTGCGCGAAGCCTCGTTGGCATTCTTGAAGTAGTGCTCGAGGAACTTCTCGAACTCGGTCAGCACGGTCTGGAAGACGCGCCGGCCGGTGTCGGGATACGCCTCGACCACCTGGACAACGCGCTTGATCTCCTTTTCGAGCAGTTCGGCCACCGCGCGGCCGGTGGCGTCGAACCCCATCACGCAGGCACCCATGCGGTCGATCAGCTTGCGCGCCGGGTGGTCGACGGTGGCGAAGAAGTCGGGTTCGCTGACCGCCACGCGCAGCACCGGCATCTGCAGCCGCGCGAACCACACCCGCACCGTGGCGGGAATGCGTTCCTCGGTGAGGATGCTCTGGAACAGAAGGGCCACGATCTCGATCGTCGCGCGCTCCACCGGCGTGGCCGCGGCCTGCTTGAGCGCCTGCTTGCGCTGGTGCAGTTCCTCCAGCATCGCCGGCGTGCTGACGGCGCCCATGTCGCTGCGCGCGCCGCCGGCGGGAGCCAGTCGACGGGCGATGCCCTGCTGCGCGTCGGAGATCGCCGCGCGCAGGGCCGGCGACGCCGCCACCGGCGCTGCGGATGCAGCCTGCTGGGTGGCGGCGAACTCCGGCAGTTGCCGGCCGATCAGCTTGTTCAGCCGGCCGAGCACGGCCTCGGCGTGGTCGATGCCGCGCGCCAGCGGGCCGGCGCGCGTCATCATGCGCGTCTCTTCGCCGACGCCGCCGCGGCC
>NZ_JBFXIO010000043.1:0-18091 GCF_050175855.1 Piscinibacter sp. | reverse complement strand
CCGCGAGCAGCACCGCGAATCCGACGCCGAGCATCCAGGCGAAGTACCACATGGTCTGGTTCCTTTCTCAGGCCGCGTCGCTCTCGCCGATCAGCAGCCACGAGTCGCTCAGGTAGCGGTGCGGCGGGATCTCGAGGTTGGTCGGCGCGGGCTTGTTCTTGAACACGCGGCCGGCGAGGTCGAAGGTGGAGCCGTGGCAGGGGCAGAAGAAGCCGCCGTGCCAGTCGGCGCCGACACTCGGGTTGCCGCTGCCCTCGGCCACCGCACTCGGCGAGCAGCCCAGGTGGGTGCAGATGCCCACCGCGACGAAGACCTCCGGCTTCATCGAGCGGCCGGGGTTGCGCAGCGCCTCGGGCAAGCCGTCGCGCTCCGAATCGGGGTCGGCGAGCGCCACCTCCTGGCCCTTCAGCGCGGCGATCATCTCCGGCGTGCGGCGCTGGATCCACACCGGCTTGCCGCGCCACTCGACGGTCTTCATGCCGCCGGGGGCGATGTCACCGATGTCGACTTCCACCGCCGCACCCATCGCCTTGGCGCGTTCGCTGGGCGCGAAGCTGGAGACGAAGGGCACGGCGGTGCCGAGCGCGGCCACGCCGCCGGCTGCGCCGGTGGCGATCAGCCAGAAGCGCCGCTCGGGGTCGCTGGCGCCGGGCATCGCGGCGGCGGCATCGAGGGAAGGGGTGCTCATGTCGAACTCCTTGGGTTGGTGGCTGTCGCGCTCATCGCGCCGGGCCCTCGTCGGGCACGTCTTCCCAGCCGGTGATCATGGTTTTGATGTGGGCGAACACGGTGTGGCCGGTGGTCGTGAGGTACACGTGCACGATCACGAAGGCGAGCATCAGGAAGGCGGCACCGGTGTGCACCCAGGCCACGGCCTCGAGGCCGAGCCAGGCGTCGAGGCCGAGGCGCGGCCACCAGGCGCGCAGCAGGTACAGCAGCCCCGAGACCCAGATCAGCGGCAGCACCACGGCCAGCAGCACCAGGTAGGTCAGGCGCTGCAGCGGGTTGTGCTTCTTCGCCGCGGTCTTGTGGTACGGGTGCGGCTCGCCGCGGAAGATGCCGAGCGCGTAGTAGCGCGCCATCGCGCCGATGCGCTCGAGCGTCGGCACGTACTGCCGCCACTCGCCGGTGGTGAAGTGCCAGAACACGGTGAACACCCACAGCGCGATGAGCGTCCACGCCGCCAGCGTGTGCACGCGAACAGAGGTGTAGAAGCCGAGCAGGTGAACGCTGCCGTGCACCTCGAAGCCGGTGACCAGCATGGTCAGCACCAGCAGGGCCTGCGACCAGTGCCAGAAGCGCTCGTAGCGCCGGTAGAGCAGGATGCGTTCAGCCATGGCGGCCTCCGTGGGTGCTGCGGCGACGGGTGAGCACGCGGCCGGCGGCATGCACGAGCACGCCGGCCAGCGCCGCGGCGGCGGCGATCCAGCCGAGCCGGTCGATCCAAGGATGGCGGTCGCGGCCTGGCACGTAGACGCCCGGCAACTCGCCGAGGCGGCTGGTCTGCGCGGCCTGGTGGCACGAGGAGCAGCGCGCCGTCTTCTCCTTGGGCGCCACCATGTGCGTGATCGGCCACAGCATCTCGGTGGTCACGAAGCCATGCTTGCCGCTGAAGGGCATGCCGGTGGCCTGCGCGCCGGCGGCCAGCGCCTTGGTCCAGTCGAAGTTGAACCAGAAGGCGGTGTCGTCGGGCGTAGCCGTGTGCGGCACCAGCAGCCGCTTGTGCTCGAGGTCGTAGGGCTGCTTGCCGACGAAGCGCTTGACCGGCCAGATGCGCGCGTTCGGGTCGTCGGGACTGCCGTGGAAGGTGTTGATCGGCACCGGCTTGCTCTGGTCGATCACCATGTCCTGCGTGGTGTAGCTGACCTTGCCGTTGAACCAGAGGTACTCGGGGCGCACGTTCTCGGCCAGCGTGAAGTCGCCCTTCTTGCTGTCGTAGATCACGTGGCCGTGCGCGTCCTTCTTCTGGATCGGCTTGCCCTCGGGCGAGAGCTGGCCGGCGGTCGACCAGTCCCAGGTCATCTTGGTGGGCACGCCGCCACGCGCGAACTCGGGCACGTGGCAGGCCTGGCAGGCGAGCTTGTCGGTGTGGTTGTTGAGCAGATCCACCGCCAGCGGGCCCTGCCTGTGCGGCTTGTCGCCGTGGCAGCTCTGGCAGGTGGCGGCATTGCGCGGCTCGTGGGCCGTGTCGCCGCGCAGGCGCGGGCCGTGCGGGTCGGCCGCCGTCATCTCGATGCGGCTGCCGGCGATGCTGTGGCCGTCGGATTCGTGACAGGTCGAGCAGCTGAAACCCGCCCCGCCCTTGTCCTTGTCGGCCATGTGCACGTCGAGCTCGCGGCTGGCGCGGTCGAGCGAGGAGTCGAGGTCGCCGTGCTTCACGCCGTCGCCGCCGCCGCCGAAGTAATGGCAGCTGCCGCAGTTCTCGGTGCGTGTCTTGCCCACGCCCTGCGCGACCTTGGCCAGATCGACCGGCTCGACGAACTTGCCCGAGCCCGGCGGCAGTTCGGTGCGCACGGTCGGCACCTCGCCGGCCATGCCGGCCGGCTTCCTGTAACCGCCGCCGTGGTGGCAGACCAGGCAGTCGACCTTGCTCTCGGCCTTGAAGTTGAAGTTCTTGTCCTTCCAGCCGTAGCCCACGTGGCACGACTGGCAGAACGCCTCGTTGGACTGGTCGCCGATGCAGAAGCCGTTGAGCATCGTCTTCTTGCCCAGCTTCTGCCCGGTCTGCGGGTTGGTGTACTCCCAGGTCCAGTGGCGCGTGGCCATGACCTGCTTGCCGGCCTCGGTGTGGCACGACAGGCAGACCTGGGTGACCTCCTCACCGCTGGCGAAGGGGCCCTGCAGTTCCTTGAACTTGCTGTGGTCGGCGGTGGTCTTGCCGGCGACGGCCGGCAGCGCCGCCAGCAGCAGCGAAGCGGCTACGAGCCACGTCGCTGCGCGTCGCCGCGGCGGGGTGGGTGGGGGAGAACCGTTCCTGACCATGGCTTGTCTCCTGTCGTGGTGTGCGCTCTGCGTCGCTGTGTGAGCAGGGGGGCCGGCGGCTCAGTGATGACAGCCGCAGCCCTCGTGGCCGCAGCCGCCCTCGGCGGCCACCTGCGGCGCGGGTGCGAGTTCGCCGGCGCGCCAGGCCTGCAGTGCGGCGGCCGGTTCGGTGTGGGTGGTGAGCAGCACCTGCACGCCGCTGCGCGCGAGACGCCGTGCCAGGCCCGGGCCGGCACCGCGGGTGATGAGCACGTCCACGCCGGCCAGCGGCGCAGGCAGGCCGTCGTGCACTTCGTGCAGCGTGTCCGTCAGGGCGAGCTCGATGGGCTGCCACGGGCCGGGCTGCCCGGTGTCGTCGAGCCGCGTCACGAGGAAGCGGCGGCAGCGGCCGGCGTGTTCGCTGATGTCGCGGCGGTTCTGGGTGGTCAGGGCGAGGAGCGTCATGGTCGATTCCGTGAGCGGGTTCAGTAGGCGGTGTGGCTGTTGGCGCGGATCTGCGCGACGGTCACCTTGCCGCGCATCACCCGGTAGGCCCAGCCGGTGTAGAAGACGATCAGCGGCATGAAGATCAGCGTGGCCCAGAACATCAGGCCGAGCGTGAGGTGGCTGGAGACGCTGTCCCACACGGTGAGGCTGGCCGCCGGCATGCTCGACGAGGGCATCACGAAGGGGAACATCGCCGCGCCGGCGGTGCCGATGATTCCGGTCATCGCCAGCGCCGAGGCCACGAAGGCCGCCAGCGTGCGCCGCACGACCGCCAGCCCGGCGGCGAGCAGCGCGCCGGCCACGCCGAGCGCGGGCAGCAGCCACAGCAGCGGCTGGCTGCAGTAGTTGGCCCACCAGGCATCGGCGCTGCGCACCACCGTCTTGGCCAGCGGGTCGGGCAGCGCGGCCGGGTCGATGGCCGAGGTGATCACGAAGCCGTCGATGCCGCCGATGCGCAGCCACACGCCCGCGCCGACGAAGGCGAGCACGGCCAGCAACGCCGCGCCCACCGTGGCGTTGACGGCCCGCGCCTGGATCGCGCCTTCGGTGCGGTGCGCGAGGTAGGTGCCGCCGTGCATGGTGATCATCGCGCTCGCGACCACGCCGGCCAGCAGCGCGAAGGGGTTGAGCAACTGCCAGAACGTGCCGGTGTAGGTGGGCACGAGGAAGTCGTCGAAGTGGAAGGGCACGCCCTGCAGCAGGTTGCCGAAGGCCACGCCGAAGATCAGCGGCGGCACGAACCCGCCGACGAACAGGCCCCAGTCCCAGGTGCTGCGCCACGCGGGATGGTGGATCTTGCTGCGGTAGTCGAAGCCCACCGGGCGGAAGAACAGCGCCCACAGCACGGCGAGCATCGCCCAGTAGAAGCCGCTGAAGGCGGTGGCGTAGACCAGCGGCCAGGCGGCGAAGATCGCCCCGCCGCCGGTGATGAACCAGACCTGGTTGCCGTCCCAGTGCGGGCCGACGGTGTTGATGACGACACGGCGTTCGTCATCGCCGCGGCCGACGAACGGCAGCAGCGTGCCCACGCCCATGTCGTGGCCGTCCATGATGGCGAAGCCCACCAGCAGCACGCCGACGAGCAGCCACCAGACGATCTTGAGGGTCGGATAGTCGATCATGGTGCGGGCCTCAGGCGTGGGCGGGTTCGAACTGGTAGCGGCCGGTGCCGAGCGAGCCCGGCCCCTGGCGCGCGAACTTCACCATCAGGTAGATCTCCACCACCAGCAGCAGCGTGTAGAAGCCGATGAAGCCGGCCAGCGAGCCGTACAGGCTGTTCACGCTGAGGGTGGACACGGACAGGTGCGTGGGCAGCACGCCGTAGATGGTCCAGGGCTGGCGGCCGTACTCGGCGACGAACCAGCCGAGCTCGCTGGCGATCCACGGCGCCGGCAGCATCAGCAACGCCCAGCGCAGCAACCAGGGCCGCGCGGTGCACTCCGCCTTCAGCGTGCTCCAGAAGGCCAGCGCGAACAGCACCAGCATCGCGAAGCCGAGGCCAACCATGAGACGGAAGCTCCAGAACATCGGCGTCACGCGCGGCACGGTGTCGTCCACCGCCCTGTCGATCATCTCGGTCGTGGCCTGGCGCACGTCGGCGGTGTACTTCTTCAGCAGCAGGCCGAAGCCGAGGTCGCCCTTGGTGGCCTCCAGCACCTGGCGCGCCACCGGATCGTCACGGTGCTGGCGCAGCGTTTCCAGCGCGATCACCGCCGTGATGCCGTTGACGATGCGCTCGCGGTTCTTCGCCTTGATGTCGTGGATGCCCGGGATCTGCTGGCTGACCGAGCGTGTGCCGATCAGGCCCATCACCCAGGGAATCTCGACCTCCCAGGTATTGCGTTGCGCCTTCTCGTCGATGCCGGCAATCAGCTTCAGGCCAGCGGGCGCGGGCTCGGTCTCCCACATCGCCTCGAGCGCGGCCATCTTGGTCTGCTGTGCCTCGCCGACGGTGTAGCCGCTCTCGTCGCCGAGCACGATCACCGAGCACACGCTGGCCAGGCCAAAGGCCGAGGCCACGCGGAAGCTGCGCTTGGCGAACTCGATGTCGCGGCCCTTGAGCAGGTACCACGCCGAGATCGACAGCACGAACATCGCGCCGGTCACGTAGCCCGCCGAGACGGTGTGCACGAACTTGGCCTGCGCGTCGGGGTTGAAGACCACGGCCCAGAAGTCCGTCATCTCCATGCGCATGGTCTGCCAGCTGAACTCGGCACCCACCGGGTTCTGCATCCAGCCGTTGGCGATCAGGATCCACAGTGCGCTGAGGTTGGTGCCCACCGCCATCAGCGTGGTCACCATCAGGTGCTGCGTCTTCGACAGCCGATCCCAGCCGAAGAAGAACAGGCCGATGAAGGTGCTCTCGAGGAAGAAGGCCATCAGGCCCTCGATGGCCAGCGGCGCGCCGAAGATGTCGCCGACGTAGTGCGAGTAATAGGCCCAGTTGGTGCCGAACTGGAACTCCAGCGTGATGCCGGTGGTGACGCCGAGCGCGAAGTTGATGCCGAAGAGCTTGCCCCAGAAGCGGGTCATGTCCTTCCACACCGTCTGGCCGGTCATCACGTAGACCGACTCCATGATCACCAGCAGCCACACCATGCCCAGCGTCAGCGGCACGAACAGGAAGTGGTACATCGCGGTGGCTGCGAACTGCAGGCGCGACAGGTCGACGAGTTGCTCGGAGATCATCGGGAAGCGTCCTGGTGTGGAGGGGCGGAAGTAAAGGGCGTGCCGAGCCGGGAGACGGCCTCGTTCGCATCGACGTCGACGCGCGCATCGCGAACGAAGGCCACCCACAGCACCACGAGCGCGAGCAGCTTCAGCAGCACGGCGATGGCGAGATGGCGGACGAGGCGACGGTCGGTCATGCTCGACACAGATCAAGACGCGTGCCACGCCGGACGCCGAAGAAAATCTCAATCAAGTCAATGACTTGGCTCTTCGGCGGTGTTCCACCTGAGGCGCCGGCTGCCAGTTTTTCTGGCACACATGGCTGGAGTTGGCATGCGGTGGCAGAATGTCATCGGCCCGTACCCCGCCATGAGCACCGAGTCCCGCCGCCCACCCGCCCCGCCGCCCGCCGGCGGCCCGCTGCCCGAGCTGGTGTCCTACCTCGAGGGCCTGCCCGAGCCGCACATCCTGTTCGACGAGCAGTACCGCATCCTCGCGGCCAATGCGGCCTACCGCAGCCAGTTCAGCCCGCACGCCTCGGTGGTGGGCCGCACCTGCTACGACGTCTCGCACCGCTTCAACGTGCCGTGCGACCAGGCCGGCGAGAGCTGCCCGCTGGCGCGTGCCCGCCGCAGCGGCCAGCGCGAGCGCGTGCTGCACCTGCACCACACGCCGCAGGGCGAGGCCTACGTGAACATCGAGCTGGTGCCGCTGCGCGACACGACAGGCCGCCAGACCCACTTCATCGAAAAGATGGAGCCGCTGCGCGTGGCCCAGGGCGAGCCCTCGGCCAGCGGGCTGATCGGCCGCTCGGCGCCGTTCCAGGAGATGCTCGGCCTGGTGGCGCGGGTCGGGCCATCGGAGGCCGCCGTGCTGCTGCTCGGCGAATCGGGCACCGGCAAGGAGCTGGTGGCACGCGCGATCCACGAGGCCAGTGCGCGCGCCGCGCGTCCGCTGGTGGTGGTGGATTGCGCCAGCCTGCCCGAGACGCTGTTCGAGAGCGAGCTGTTCGGCCACGAGAAGGGCGCCTTCACCGGCGCGCAGACCGCCCGTCCCGGCCTGGTGGAAGCGGCCAGCGGCGGCACGCTGTTCCTCGACGAGGTGGGCGACATCCCGCTGCCGATGCAGGTCAAGCTGCTGCGCCTGCTGGAAAGCGGCACCTACCGGCGCGTGGGCAGCACCGAGCTGCGCCGCGCCGATGTGCGGTTGGTCTCGGCCACGCACCGCGATCTCGGCGCGATGGTGGCGCAGGGGCGCTTCCGCGAAGACCTGTACTACCGGCTCAGCACCTTCCCCATCGCCCTGCCGCCGCTGCGCGAGCGTGGCGGCGACATCCCGCTGCTGGCCACCTCGCTGCTGGCGCGCGTGGCGCCGGCGCGGCGGCTGTCGCTGGCCGCCGCGGCGCTGGCGCGGCTGGCCCGTCACCCGTTCCCGGGCAACGTGCGCGAGCTGCGCAACGTGCTGGAGCGCGCCGCGCTGCTCACCGATGGCGACGTGATCGGCGAGGCCGTGATCGAGCGAGCGCTGGCGGTGGGCCTGCGCGCGGCGGGGCCGCTTGCTTCAGCCGCCGGCCCCGCAAATACCGTCGCCACGCCGAGGGCCGCGCGGCGCGCGGCCGAGCGGGCGGCGCTGGAAGCCGCGCTGGCCGGCCACCATGGCAGCCGAGAGGAACTGGCGCGTGCGCTCGGCATCAGCCTGCGCACGCTGTACAGGCGGCTCGGCGAGATTCACCAGCGAGCCTGAAGCGTCAGGCTGGCATGGCCGGGCCCGATCACCGGCAGCACGGTCAACCCCTTGTCGGCCAGCGGCGCCACCAGCCACCAGCTCGAGGCTGCGGCCAGCCCCAGGCTGCCGGCGACATCGATCCAACGGTGGCGGTTCGCGTTCACGCGCGTCCAGCCCACGTAGGCTCCGGCGGCATACCAGGGCCAGGCGGCATCCCAGCCATGGCGGCGGTGCATGTAGGTTGCCGCGGCGAATGCCTTCGCCGCGTGGCCCGAGGGGAAGGACTCGACGCCGCCATCGGGCCGACGCACGTCCAGCCCCTTCTTCAGCGCCTGCGTGCCGAGCAGGGTGGCGACATACGACCCGCCGAACTGCCCCAGCCCTTCATGGTCTCCACGCCACAGCTCCACCATCGCGGCGGCGGCCGGCAGTGCGTTCTCGAGCACGTCGCCGGCGCGCCGGTGGTCGTAGGCGAGGGCCGGCGCCGCGGCCTGGGCGACGAACAGCATGAGCATGGGCACATACGCCGCGAGTCGATTTCGAACCATTTCAATCACTCAGTCCCCGTGCCGCTGCCCCGTTGTGCAAGTGATTCACGCGATGGGCCACCAGTTTCCGCCACCTTTGACGCACGCTCGGCAAGTGCCCACACCGCCACCACGGACGCCGCATGCAGTGGATGGATGGAGCGAGCGCTGGCCCGCCGGCGGCTCGAACGGCCTGGCCGCGGCTTCCCCTCGGCCTGCACCGCTCAGGCGTGCGCCGTGACCGGCTGTGGCCCGGCAGCCGGCACTGCAATGCCCAGGGCCAGTGCGGTGCTCAGGAACCACAGGATCTCGAAGGCCGAGAGCCGGCCCGTCGCCGCCGCTTCGCCAACGTTCATGGCGCGCTGCGTCCAGGCCGTCACCAGCCGCGGCATGTTCGGGCGCGCGAGAGCCACAGGCTCGGGCTGGCGGGTGAGCTGGTAGCGGCCATTGATGGTGCGCGGTGAGACGCCCTGGTCGATCAGGGCGTGCGTGATGCGCCACAGCAGGGTCGACAACTGGAAGCTGTGGCTCGCACCCGTCCACGGCAGGGCGTCCGTGGCGCGTTGCGGATCGGCGAGTTGCAGTGGTCGCGCCAGCAGCTCGGCCTGCTGCAGCGAGCTGGCGATGTCACCCGTGCGGAAATCAACGACCATGCCGTGCCCGGCGCCCAGGCCGAACATCGTGCGCCGGCGCTCGCCGGCCAGGAGAGCCCCGACCAGCAGGTCGCGCAAGGCATGCAGCGCCACGCGGGCATGCTCGCGCTGCACGGCGTCTCGCGCCAGCTCGTACAACGCAGCGGCGGCATGGAGAGCCTCGGTCATCTCGCCGACCCGAAGCGGTGAAGCCACCGCCAGGCCGCGCGGCAATGCGGCCGGCGTCGCTCCGCGTGGCGTCAGCCGCACCAGCACCCGCGGCGGCGAGACGTACTGCGACCAGTCGTGCGGCACGAACAGTGTGGTGCAGGCGGTGGCGTCTTCCACCCAGCGCAGACAGAGCCCGGCCTGCCCGTCGAGCAGGCGAGTCATCGAGACCAGCGCGGCACGATCGCGCGCACCGAGGCCGAGTGCGGCGATGTCGAGCGCGCGCTGCCTGGCGGGTGCGCTCGGCGGGGAGAGGCCGGCAGATGGCAGGCCGAGGTGTTCGGAATGCTCTGGCATCGGGCGAGTTCTGTGAGTGCCACGGCCTTCTATCGGACCGCCTGCCACCATGGCCTGTGCACGGACGCAGAGGCTGCAAGTTCATTTTGAACCATGACAGTCGCCGGGTCGCGCTGGCGCCACCCATCGATGCAGGTGACTCGTCCCACCTGCGCCAAATTTCCGCTACCTTCGACCCGGAGCCGCCACGTGCCCACACCGCCACCGCGGACGCCACGGACTGCGCACGCAGCGCAAGCCGGCCGGGGTTCCGGCAGCGCGCGCAGCGATCGAGGCTCAGGCCCGAGAATAGGGGGCCCGGAGACACAGCCCCGGTGACTGACCTGCCTCGTTCCGATGCCTGACATCCCCAAGACCCCCGAGACTGCGCCGGGCCCTGCGCCCCTTGTGACGACGGACGCGCCGATCGACGCTGCGCCGGCACCGCCGCCCGAACCCAGCGTGGCGGACACCGCGCGCCTGCTGGCCGAGCACTTCCCGGCGCTGTTCGGTGCTGGCGTGATCAAGCCGATCAAGCTCCGCATCCACGCCGACATTCATCAACGCGTGCCGGGCGTCTTCACCAAGAAGGCCCTCTCGCTGTTCCTGCAGCGCTACACCACCGCGACCGCCTACCTGCGGGCCCTGGTGGCCGAAGGGGCGACACGCATCGATCTGGATGGCCAGCCGGCCGGCGACATCGCCGCCGAGCATCGTGATGCTGCGGGCGTGGAACTCGAACGGCGCCGTGCCATCGTCGAAGCAAAGAAGCTCGCAGGGCGCGAGGCGGCCCGCGCTTCGCGATCCGATGCCCGTCCGCCGCAGCGGCCCCGCCGGCCCATGCCTTCCCCACAGGCGACGGCGTCGAATCCGGCTGCGCCAGCAGCTGCGGAGCCGCCTGCCGTTCCTGGCGCAGGCCCGGTGCCGCCCGCTTCTCCCGATCGCCCAGATCACACTCGGCGGCAATCGCAGCCCAACCCGGCACCACGGCGCTCCCGACCGCCTCAACCTGGCGCACAACGGGGGCCAGGCCGGCGCAGCGACGTTGGCTTGGGTGAGCCAAGGCGCAGCCACAAGCCCCCACCCGAGCGGAACCCTGCCCGCAGCCAGGAACAGGAGACCGTGAACGCGCCGGCATTGCCACTGACGCCCGAGCAGGCGGCCGACGCCGAGGCTCGCCGCCAGCGCGCCTTGCTGCTGCGCAGCTTCGAGCAGAGCCCGCTGTCGAAGGCCAACTTCGGAGCCTTGAAGGGGCTGAGCGAGGCCGCCCTGGAGGCGCTTCTGACCCAGGCGCGACAGGAACGCGGCTCACGGTGATGGCCCGGATGCCGCCGGCGACGGGATGGTCTTCGAACAACGACCACCTCCGGCGGTAGCGGTCGATTGAGCATTCACTTGCTGGCGTCAGCCTTCGGCCATCAAGAGTCTTGGGCGAGCGGCAGCTTCGCATCCGGCGCCAGCACGGCGTCGTGCCTGATCAGGTGCAGCCGGCTCAAGTCCGGCGCCTGCGGGACGATATAGGTCGAACCCGCACGAAGGCTTGCCCGCCCGGCGCACGCCACGCGACCGCATCCCTGAGATCACCCCGGCGAAGTCGCCACGGCCCGAGAACGATGACCGAGAACAAGATCACGCCAGCCGCCGTGTCCCGGCCGCCGCGTCGGTTTGGATGGCCGCTGCGCTCGTGCCGGAACATGGGGCCGCTCGACCAGGTGCTTCGCGCCGGCATCGGGCTGGGTCTGATCTGGTTCGGCTTCTTCGACGACTGGTTCATCACCGCCCCGGTGGCCGGCGCCATCCTCGGCGTCTTCGGCATCGTCAACCTGCTGTTCGCGCCGCTGGCCTTCTGCCCTGTCTACCGCATCGCCAGCCTGAACACGCGCCAGGCGCCCACCGAGGCCGGCGGGGCGTCGAGTGCCGAGTTGCGCAACCGCATGCTGCTGGCCACCATCGGGGTGTCGATCCTCGTTCTCGCCCTCTTCGGCGTCATGGCGTACCGCATCGCCGAGGACGCTTCGGTGCAGATGGCAGTGCCGGCACGGGCCCAAGTTGCAGAACGGTTGGCCAGTGGCGAAGCACCCTTCACCGAAGCCACCGCCGGCGCCGCTGTGTCCGTGGCGCCGCCGATCCTGGAGTCGCTCGCGCTCAAGCTGGCTGCGCTGGGCGTCGTGGTGGTCTGGCTTGCGGTCTGGGCCGCGCTGGTCATCGCTTCGACGATCGGGCGCCGGCTGGACGAGAAGAACACGGCCCTGGTTCACCAGGCTCGGCACGACGAACTGACCGGGCTGCCGAACCGCAGCCTGCTCCATGCCCGCCTGGCCCATGGGCTGCGCCTGGCTGCGCGTGAGCGCCAGCCTCTGGCGCTGCTGATCATGGACCTGGATCGGTTCAAGGAGGTCAACGACACGCTCGGACATGCCAGCGGCGACGAGCTGCTGCGGCAGGTGGCCGAACGGCTGCAGCGGGCCTTGCGCGCGGCGGACACGTGCGCGCGCCTCGGCGGCGACGAGTTCTCGATCGTGCTGCCGCAGACCGCGGGCGACGGCGCGGTGCATTGCGCGCACAAGATCCAGCAAGTGCTCAGCGAGGCGTTCGTCATCAACGGCGTGTCACTGCGGCTCGGAACCAGTGTGGGCATCGCGGTCTACCCCGAGCATGGCCAGAACGCCGACACGCTGATCCAGCGCGCCGACGTCGCCATGTACGACGCCAAGCGGCGACAGGCCGGGCACGCGCTCTACGCCGCCGCAGCCGACCCGAACTCGCTCGAGCGGCTCACTCTCGCCAACGACCTGCGCACCGCCATCGAGCAGGGTCAGTTCGAGCTGCACTACCAGCCCAAGCTGTCGCTGCAAAGCGGGCGGCTGGAGGGCGTCGAGGCGCTGGTGCGCTGGCAGCACCCGCGCCTGGGCCGGGTCGCGCCCGACCGCTTCATCCCGCTGGCCGAGCAGAGCGGCCTGATCCGCGAGCTCACGGGCTGGGTGCTGCGCCAGGCCATCGGCACCGCCGCGCGCTGGCGTGCCCGGGGCTGGGAGCTGAGCGTGGCGGTGAACCTGTCGCCACTGGACCTGCTGGACGCCGAGCTGCCGGCGCGCATCGGCGCCTGGCTGCGGGCCGCCGATCTGCCGGCCAGCTGCCTCGAGCTGGAGCTCACCGAAAGCGCCACGATGGCCGACATCGGGCGCGCGGCCGCGGCCTTCGAGAAGCTGGCGGCGATGGGCATGCGCATCGCCATCGACGACTTCGGCACCGGCATGTCGTCGCTGTCCTACCTGCGGCGGCTGCCGGTGGATGACATCAAGATCGACCGCAGCTTCGTGACCGACATGCTGCGCGACGAGCACAACGCCGTGCTCGTGCGCTCGATCGTCGACCTGTCGCACAACCTGGGCCGGCGCGTGATTGCCGAGGGCATCGAGGACGGGCCGACCCTCGAACGGCTGAAGGCGCTGGGCTGCGACGTGGCGCAGGGCTACTTCATCGGCCGGCCGGAGCCCATGGCGCGCATCGAGGCCCTGCTGGGTGGCGCTGGGCGGGAAGCCGGCGTCAGCTTGCAGACGTCGAAGGCCTCCGGTTTGGCCTCACCACGGGCGGTGCTATAGGGACCGAAGCACTCCGCGCTGTCCCGACACACAAGCAACCCATGCGGGTACTCGCCAGCTTCACCCGCACTGCCCCACATACCCGCAGGCCGTGCAGAAGTCGCAGCCGTCCTTGTGGATCACCGTCGGGTTGCCGCACTCCGGGCACACCGAGCCGGCCTGCAACGCCGGCGTGGTGGCGGCGCTGCTGCCCTTGGGCGACTCGAGCACGCCCATGTCGCGCAGCGGAAAGCCCTGCTCGTCGAGCACGCCGAGCATCGCGTAGCGGTGGATGATCAGCCGCGCCAGGTAGGCCACCGTCGACGGCCAGGTCTGCTGGCGGCGCTCGCCGTGCGGCAGGCCGGGCACGAAGGCCATGAAGTGGCCGAGCGGCTCGGCATAGTTCAGCAGCTTGCGCAGCTTCATGCCGATCCACGCCGGGTCGATCACGCGCATGTCCAGCGACAGGATGCGCGCCAGGCCGTCCATCGCCCGCGGGTAGTTGCCGGAGAAGCCTACCGCGCAGGGCCGCGTGACGGTGCCGCCATCGGGGCCGGGCAGCGTCACTTCCTTGAGCGTGAGGGTGAAGTTCTCGCCGGTGGCCGGGTTGTCGATGTCGACCGACCAGGCCAGCGTGCCCGAAGGGCCGGTGCGCGGCTCGTCGCGGCTGAACATCGCATCGATCACCGGCGTGGCCACCTTCTGGCCCAGGCGCGGCAGCGCCTTGAGCTGCTCGCAGCGCCAGCGCACCACCGCCGCGGTGGCCGCTACCACGCCGGGGAACAGGCGCTTCTCGCCGTGCGGCGGGAAAGCCATCTCGAAGGCGCGCTCCTCGGCCACGGTGGCCAGCGCATCCAGCTTGAGCTGCAGCCAGGCCGGGTCGTTGGCGCGCAGGTCCATCGACAGCGTCTTGGCCATCGCACCCAGGCCGCGCGGCTGCTCGGCGCCGTTGACCCACACCTCGAACGGCTGGGGTGAGCCACCGCCCTCCGGCGCCAGCTCGCCGACGAACAGCGCGAAGCTGCCGAACGGGTGGTTGATCATGTACGTCCACGCCGGGTTGCCGCCGGGCAGCTCGGGCCGGCCCGGCCAGCGCAGCGACGACAGCACCGGCGCGGGCAACCGGTCGAGCGCGAGGCGGCGGTTCTTGTCCTCGATCTGCAGCGGCGCCGCGGCGGTGGGCGCCACGCTCAGCACCGAGCCGAGCACGGCGTTCGGGCGATAGGTGGCCAGGCCCTTCAGGCCCGACTGCCAGGCCTCGAGGTAGAGGTGCTGGAAGTCCTCGTACGGATAGTCGGCCGGCACGTTGACGGTCTTGCTGATCGCGGTGTCGATGCACGGCGCCACCGCGGCCACCATCGCCTCGTGCGCCTTGGCGCTCATCTCCAGCGCGGTGACGAAGGCGTTGGTGAGCGGTGCCTTCTCGCCCTTGAGGTGACGGTACAGGCGCCAGGCGTGGTCTTCCACCGCATATTCCTTGAAGCTGCCGTCGGGCATGCGCTTCTTGCGGTTGTAGGTCCAGCTGAAGGCGGGCTCGATGCCGTTGCTGGCGTTGTCGGCGAAGGCCAGGCTGATGGTGCCGGTGGGCGCGATCGACAGCAGGTGCGAGTTGCGCAGGCCATTCGCGCGGATGCGGTCCTTCAGCGCCTGCGGCAACCGCGAGGCGAAGGTGCTGCCGCTGAGGTACAGGTCGGCGTTGAACAGCGGGAACGAGCCGCGCTCGCGCGCCAGGTCGCTGGAGGCCTCGTAGGCCGCGTCGCGCATCACCTCGCTGATGCGCCGCGCCATCGCGCGCGCCTCGGAGGTGTCGTAGCGCAGGTTGAGCATCACCAGCGCGTCGCCCAGGCCGGTGAAGCCCAGGCCCACCCGGCGCTTGTTGCGCGCTTCCTGCTGCTGCTGCGGCAGGGGCCAGACGGTCACGTCGAGCACGTTGTCGAGCATGCGCGTGGCGACCTTGGCCACCTTGGCGAAGGCGGCGTCGTCGAACGACGCGTTCGGCTCGAAGGGGTCGCGCACGAAGCGTGTCAGGTCGATCGAGCCGAGGCAGCAGCAGCCGTAGGGCGGCAGCGGCTGCTCCGCGCAGGGGTTGGTGCTGGCGATGGTCTCGCAGTACGACAGGTTGTTGTCGCGGTTGATGTGGTCGAGGAAGAGCACGCCGGGTTCGGCGTGGTCGTAGGTGGACCGCATGATCTGGTCCCACAGGTCGCGCGCGCGGATCTTGCGGTAGACCCACAGGCCATGGCCGCCGGGCTCGGCCTTCTGGTAGGCGCCCGCCGCCTTCTGCGCCACGCCGGGCTCGGCGCGGTGCACCAGCTCGAACTCGGCGTCGGCCTGCACCGCGTCCATGAAGGCGTCGGTCACGCCCACGGAGATGTTGAAGTTCTTCAGGTCGCCGCCGTCCTTGGCGTGGATGAACTCCTCGACGTCGGGGTGGTCGCAGCGCAGCACGCCCATCTGCGCGCCGCGGCGCGCGCCGGCGCTCTCCACCGTCTCGCAGCTGCGGTCGAACACGCGCATGTAGCTCACCGGGCCGGAGGCGCTGCTCTGGGTGCTGCCCACCCACGCGCCGCGCGGGCGGATGCGCGAGAAGTCGTAGCCCACGCCGCCGCCGCGGCGCATCGTCTCGGCGGCTTCGGTCAGCGCGGTGTAGATGCCGGGATGGCCGTCGTCGACGTGGGCGATCGAGTCGCCCACCGGCTGCACGAAGCAGTTGATCAGCGTGGCCGACAGATCGGTGCCGGCGGCCGACTGGATGCGGCCGGCGGGTACGAAGCCGGCATCAAGCGCGGCGGCAAAGCGCTCTTCCCACTGCTTGCGCTGCTCGGCGGGCTCGGCCTGTGCCAGCGCGCGCGCCACCCGGGCATGCACGGCGGCGATGCTGCGCTCGTCGCCCTTGGCGTATTTCTCGATCAGCACTTCTTCGCTGATCGGCTGGGCCGGCAGGTTGTGCTGGGTGTGCGGCGCGTCGGCGCTCTTGCGGGTCTCGTGCATGTGGGGTGTCTCCGGTGCGAGGGCGCACGGTAGCCCTGCAGCCGCCGCCTGCCTTTGACCTGGATGAAAAGACAGCCCGCATGGTGCCCGATCCGCAGCGGATTGACACAGTGCAAAGCCCTCCTGGCGGAGGGCAGATCACCGCAGCCCGGGCTCAGAGCCCGCGCTTGGCGCGCGTCAGCAGCGTGCTCACCTCGTTGGAGACATTGGCAAAGACGGAGCCCGAGCCGATCAGCCGCTCGGCGTCGCCATAGGCGCCGGCGTTGATCTTGCGCGCCACCGCGCCGGCGGCGGCATGGAACTCGGCGTGCTTGCCCAGCAGCGCGGTGAAGGTCGGGCGGCTGCCCCAGCGCCGGCCGCCGGCGCCATGGATCCACTGGCCCAGCGGGCAGCGGTCGTCGCGGCAGATGGTCTCGGCGTCGAGCTGGCTGTGCTCGGCGATCGCCTTGCGCAGCTTCACCTTCCACTGGCGATGCGCGTCGATGGCCTGGTCGAAGTCGAAGTCGTCGACCCGGTCTTCCTGCACCGCTTCGGCCAGGCGCGTGCCCTCGGGCAGGCGGAAGCGCGCCACTTCGGTGGCCAGCGATTCGGCCTGGCCCTTCATCGCGCCGGAGGCGGCGGCGGTCTGCTCGACCAGCGCGGCGTTCTGCTGCGTCATGCGGTCGAGTTCCTGCACCGCCGCGCCGATCTGCGCGATGCCCAGGCTCTGCTCGCGCGCGCCGTTGGCCACCTCGGCCAGCAGCTGGCTGACGCGCTGCGAGGCCGTGACGATCTCCTCCATCGTGCTGCCTGCGCGGTGCACGGTGCCGGTGCCCGCCTCGACCTGCTCGACGCTGCGGCCGATCAGGTCGCGGATCTCGCGCGCGGCGCCGGCCGAGCGCTGCGCCAGCGTGCGCACCTCGCCGGCCACCACCGCGAAGCCTCGGCCCTGCTCGCCGGCGCGCGCGGCTTCCACCGCCGCGTTGAGCGCCAGGATGTTGGTCTGGAACGCGATGCCATCGATGGTGGCGATGATGTCGGCGATGCGCGCCGACGACTCACGGATGCTGTCCATGGTCTGCACCACGTCGCGCATCACCCGGCCGCCCTCGCCGGCGAGTTCGGCGTTGTGCCCCGCCACGCGGGCGGCCTCGGTGGTGTTGTCGGAGCTGCTCTTGACGGTCGAGGAGATCTCCTCCATCGACGCGGCCGACTCCTCCAGGTTGGCGGCCGCCTGCTCGGTGCGCGCCGAGAGGTCCATCGCGCCGCTGGCGATCTCACTGCTGGAGTGCACGATCTCGTCGCTGGAGCGGCGCACGCGCATCACCATCTGGCGCAGCGAGTCCTGCATCGCGCGCAGTTCGAGCATCAGCTGCGCGGCCTCGTCGTTGCCCCAGGGCGAGGGCGAGGTGGTGAGGTCGCCGGAGGTCATGGCGCGCAGGTGGCGGCGCGTCTCCTTGAGGCCACCGTCCATCACGCGGTAGAAGCTCAAGAAGAGGTAGCCGGCCAGCACAAGCGCGGCCGCGACGATGGCCGCGTCCATCGTCAACTGGCGCATCGTGGCCTCGCGCAGGTCGCCGATGTAGATGCCCGAGCCGATCACCCAGCCCCAGGGCTCGAAACCCTGCACGTAGGAGATCTTGTCCACCGGCGCGCTGCTGCCCGGCTTGGGCCATTGGTAGGCGACGAAGCCCTTGCCGCTCTCGCGCACCTTGGCGACGAAGGCCTTGAACAGCGGCAGGCCGTTCGGATCCTTCAGGTCGGAGACGTCCTTGCCGTCGAGCTCCGGCTTGATCGGGTGCATCACGACGCGCGGATGCATGTCGTTGATCCAGAAGTACTCGCTGCCTTCGTAGCGCAGCGCGGCGATCGCGCTGCGCGCGAGCTGCTGCGCCTGCGCGCGGTCCATCCGGCCGCTGGCCTCCAGCGCATGCGCCCACACCACGATGCCGTGGGCGATCTCGACGTGCTGGCGCGTCGAGTCCTGGCGCGCCTGCAGCGACAGGTCGGCCTG
>NZ_JBFXIO010000042.1:0-18097 GCF_050175855.1 Piscinibacter sp. | reverse complement strand
CGTAGTCGTCGCGGTCCTCGTTGATCGTGCCATCCCGATCGAGGATGACGAGCTTCATGGCGTGCGAGTGGCTGACGGGCATGTCAGGCAGCCAGCTTCGACAGGTCGGCCACGCGGTTCATCGCCACATGCAGCCGCGCGAGCAGGCCGAGCCGGTTGGCGCGCAGCTTCGGATCCTCGGCGTTGACCATCACCGTGTCGAAGAAGGCGTCGACCGGCGCCTTCAGCGCGGCCAGGGCCTGCAGCGAGCCGGTGTAGTCGCCGGCCTCGAAGGCGCGCTCGGAGCGCGGCGCCACCGCCTCCAGCGCATCGGCCAGTGCCCGCTCGGCGGGCTCGGCGAACAGCGCGGCGTCGGTCACCGGGGCGACCTTATCCTCGCTCTTCTTCAGGATGTTGCCGACACGCTTGTTGGCCGCGGCCAGCGGCTGCGACTCGGGCAGCGCCTTGAAGGCGCGCACGGCGTCCAGCCGCTTCGGGAACTCGGCCCAGCGCGGCGGGCGCGCCTCGATCACCGCCTCGACATCCTGCACCGCATGGCCGGCCTCGCGCAGGTAGCCCACCAGCCGCTCGCGCAGGAAGTAGTTCAGCTCGGCATGGGCCTGCCCGTGGCTCGCCGGGAAGGCGGCGAAGGCGGCCGACACCAGGTGCGCCAGCTCCAGCGGCAGCTCGCGCTCGATCAGCATGCGGATCAGGCCCAGCGCGTGGCGGCGCAGCGCGAACGGATCCTTGTCGCCGGTGGGCACCTGGCCGATGCCGAACAGGCCGGCCAGCGTCTCGAGCTTGTCGGCCAGCGCCACCGCCAGGCCGGTGGCGTTGCGCGGCAGCGCATCGCCGGCGAAGCGCGGCTTGTAGTGATCTTCGATGGCGAAGGCGATGTCCTCGGACAGGCCGTCATGGCGCGCGTAGTAGCCGCCCATGATGCCCTGCAGCTCGGGAAACTCACCGACCATGTCGGTCAGCAGGTCGGCCTTGGCCAGCCAGGCCGCCTGGTCGGCCTGCTTCGCGACGGCCTCGCCGCCGAGCGAACGGCCGATCTCGGTGGCGATGCGGCGCACCCGCTCGACGCGCTCGCCCATGCTGCCCAGTTTCGCGTGGTAGACCACCTTGGACAGCCCGTCGACGCGCGAGGCCAGCGTGCGGCGGCGGTCCTGGTCGAAGAAGAACTTGGCGTCGGCCAGGCGTGGGCGCACCACGCGCTCGTTGCCGCCGATCACCCGGCTCGCATCGGCCGGGCGGATGTTGCTCACCACCAGGAACTTGTTGGTCAGCCGGCCCTCGGCGCCGAGCAGCGGGAAATACTTCTGGTTGGCCTTCATCGTGAGGATGAGGCACTCCTGCGGCACGGCGAGGAAGTCGGGCTCGAACTGGCACAGCAGCACGTTGGGTCGCTCGACCAGCGCCGTGACCTCGTCGAGAAGCGCGTCGTCCTCGATCGGCTTCAGCCCTTCCTTCGCCGCGGCGAGGTTCAGCTGGCGCACCAGCTCGCCATGGCGTGCCGCGAAGCCGGGGATCACGCCGCCCTGCTCTTCCAGCTGGCGGGCGTAGTGGTCGGCGTCGAGCAGCACCACCGGGTCCATCTGCGCCTCGAAGCGATGGCCGCGCGTCTGCCGGCCGGCCTGCAGACCCAGCGCCTGGACGGGCACCACGTCGGCACCGTGCAACGCCACCAGGCCGTGCGCCGGGCGCACAAAATTCACGCTGGTCCAGCCGTCGGCCAGCTGGTACTGCATCACCTTCGGGATCGGCAGGCTGGCCAGCGCGTCGTCCAGCGCTTGCTGCAGGCCCTGGGCGAGCGTCACGCCCTCGGCCGTGCCCTCGAGGAACAGCACCTCGGCCTTTCCGTCCATGCGCCGCACCAGGCGCGGCAGCGCCGACTCGTCGGCGCCGACGGCGGCGAGCTTCTTCCTCAGCGCAGGCGTGGGCGAGCCGTCGGCGGCCAGGCCCACGGCCACCGGCATCAGCTTGACCGACACCTGGCGGTCTGGTGCGTTGGCCAGCACCGCCGACACATGCGCCGCCAGCCGGCGCGGCGAGGCGAACGGCGTCACCGCCGACTGTTCGCCCGCCAGGCCCTGGGCACGCAGCCCCTTGGCGATGTCGGCGGCGAAGGCCTCGCCGAGCTTCTTCAGCGATTTCGGGGGCAGTTCCTCGACGAACAGTTCGACGAGCAGGTTCTTGGTGGAGCTCATGCGTCAGGCCGCCTTCTTCTGGGCCAGCTGAGCGGCCACTTCGTCGCCCCAGGCCTTCGGCGCCATCGGGAAGCCCAGGCGCGCGCGGCTGTCGAGGTAGCTCTGCGCCACGGCGCGCGCCAGGTTGCGGATGCGGCCGATGTAGGCGGCGCGCTCGGTCACGCTGATCGCGCCGCGCGCATCCAGCAAATTGAAGGTGTGCGCCGCCTTGAGCAGCTGCTCGTAGGCGGGCAGCGCGAGCTGCTGCTCCATCAGGTACTTGCTCTGCTTCTCGTGGGCCGCGAAGGCCGTGAGAAGGAACTCGACGTCGCTGTGCTCGAAGTTGTAGGTGCTCTGCTCGACCTCGTTCTGGTGGTACACGTCGCCATATCTCATCGACTCGGTCCACTGCAGGTCGTAGACGTTGTCCACGCCCTGCAGGTACATCGCCAGGCGCTCCAGGCCATAGGTGATCTCGCCGGTGATCGGCTTGCAGTCGATGCCGCCGACCTGCTGGAAGTAGGTGAACTGCGTCACCTCCATGCCGTTGAGCCAGACCTCCCAGCCCAGGCCCCAGCAGCCCAGCGTGGGGTTCTCCCAGTCGTCCTCGACGAAGCGGATGTCGTTGACCTTGAGGTCGAAACCCAGCGCCTCCAGCGAGCCGAGGTAGAGCTCGAGGATGTTCGCCGGCGCCGGCTTGAGCACCACCTGGTACTGGTAGTAGTGCTGCAGGCGGTTGGGGTTCTGGCCGTAGCGGCCGTCCTTGGGCCGGCGGCTGGGCTGCACGTAGGCGGCCTTCCAGGGCTCGGGGCCGATGGCGCGCAGGAAGGTGGCCGTATGGCTGGTGCCGGCGCCGACTTCCATGTCGTAGGGTTGCAGCAGCGCGCAGCCCTGGCGGTCCCAGTAGTCTTGCAGGCGAAGGATGATTTGCTGGAAGGTGAGCATGGCGGGCCGCGAAGGTCGACCCGCGATTTTAGGGGCCGGCTCTGCGACGGGCCGCCCAGCCCAGCACCGCGAGCGCGAGCAGGAAGGGCGGCCACAGCCCGAACGGGCCGGCCCAGCGCGCGAACGGCGTGCTGCCCTCGCGGCCCTGCACGCGGCCTTCGAGCACGCCGCGGGTGTGCGGCGGCAGCGCGTGCGTCACACGGCCGCGGTGGTCGATCACCACCGTCGCACCGGTGTTGGTGGCGCGGATCATCGGCCGCTGCTGTACCCGGCTGCGCCGCCGCGAGATGGGCTGGGGCTGGTCGACGGCGTGGGTCGGGCCGACCCAGCCGTTGTTGCTGTGGTTGGCCTGGATCGTCGGCGCTTCGCCGGTGCCGGCGAAGCGCGCCGCCAGTTCCTCGCCGAACAGGTCTTCGTAGCAGATGTTCGGGCCGATGCGCTCGCCCTTGACGACGAAGGACGGCGCCACCAGCGGGCCGCGGTTGAAGTCACCCAGCGGGATGTGCATCAGGTCGGTGAACCAGCGGAACATCGCCGGGATGAACTCGCCGAAGGGTACGAGATGCTGCTTGTCGTAGCGGTAGGGCGGCTGCCCGGGTGCGAAGCCGGCGGCGGAATTGGTATAGCCGCTGCGCTCGTCGCCCAGCGGCACGCCGACCAGCGCGGCGGTGTCGCCCTGGCCGAAACGCTGCTGCAGCCCCTCCCACAGGCCTTCGGGCATCTGCTGGGGCAGGAAGGGGATCGCGGTCTCGGGCGCCACGACGAGGTCGCCACGCGCCTCGTTCAGTGCCCCCACATGCCACTCCAGCGCCGCCGCCTGGTGGGTGATTTCGAACTTCTCGTCCTGCGGGATGTTGCCCTGAAGCAGCGTGACCGAGAGGGTGCCGGTGGCACGGGTGAAGTCGGGCGAGCCGACCAGCGCCGGCACGGCCAGCAGGGCCACGGGCAGCGCGATGCCGCGCAGCAGCGATGCGGAAGAACGATCGGGCTGCAACGCTGCCAGCGCGGCGGCGAAGGCCGCCACCGCGCCGATGCCGTAGACGCCCACCCACGGCGCCCAGGCAGCCAGCGGGCCGTCGACGTGCGCATAACCCGCAGCCACCCAGGGGAAGCCGGTGAAGAGCACGCCGCGCGCCAGTTCGGCCAGCAACCAGACCGCGGCGAACAGCGCCGCGTCGGCCAGCGGCCGGCCGCTGCGCCAGCGAGCGAACGCGGCCAGGGCCGCCGCCAGGTAGAGCGAGAGGAAAGCCGCCAGCGCGATAACGGCCGCCACCGCCATCCAGGCCGGCAGGCCGCCGTAGCGGTGCATGCTGATGAACAGCCACCAGGTGCCGGCCGCCACCCAGGCGGTACCGTAGGCCGCACCCATCAGCGCCGCCAGGCCCGGGCGCACGCGGCTGGCACGCCAGGCGAGCAGCCCGACGCAGGCCAGTTGCAGCCACCAGGCGCCGGTGTGCACATAGGCCAGCGTCTGCAGCGCGCCGAGCAGCAGCGCCGCGAGGATCTCGAGCGGCCCGGGCCAGGCGCGGCCGGCCATCAGGCGCCGTCGGAGCCGAGCGCCTCTTCCGGCGCGCGAGTGACCCTGAACCAGCGCACCGCACCGCCGCGCGTGAGCATCACGGAGAAGACCAGCGGCCCGACCTGCACCGACTCGCCGCGGCGCGGCACGCGACCGAGCTCGTGGGCGACCAGGCCGCCGATGGTGTCGAATTCCTCGGCCGGCAGTGAGGTGGCGAACACCGAGTTGACGGCCTCGATCGAAGCGTCGCCGGCGACGCGCTGGCTGCCGTCGGCCAGCGTGTAGACGCCGGACTCGCCATCCTTCTCGTCGAACTCGTCCTCGATCTCGCCGACGATCTCCTCGAGCACGTCCTCGATCGTGATCAGGCCGGCGGTGGTGCCGAACTCGTCGATCACGATGGCGAGGTGGTTGCGGTTGGAGCGGAAGTCGCGCAGCAGTTCGTTCAGCCCCTTGGACTCGGGCACGAACACCGCCGGGCGCAGCAGCGTGCGCAGGTTCAGCTCGGGCGCGCGCTGCAGCTTCAGCAGGTCCTTGGCCATCAGGATGCCGATGATGTTCTCGCGGCTGCCCTCGTACACCGGAAAGCGCGAGTGGGCCGTCTCGATGACGGTGTGCAGCACCTCCTCGTACGGCGCATCGATATTCAGCAGGTCCATGCGCGGCGCGGCCACCATCACGTCGCCGGCAGACAGGTCAGCCATGCGCAGCACGCCTTCGAGCATCACGCGCGACTCGGGGGCGATCAGCTCGCGGTTCTCGGCGTCGGCCAGCGTGGAGATGAGCTCGTCGCGCGAGTCGGGGCCGGGCGAGACGAGCTCGACCAGCTTGCGGAACAGGGTGCGCTTCTCGGCGCCGGGCGGGGCACTGCGCTCGCCGGGACGGGCCGGTCGCGCTGGGTGAGGGTCGGACATCGCGCGGGCGCGAGAGATGGTGAAGCGGAGGGGCGAAGCTTACCCGAAGCCCCATGACAGCTGGCATGCCCTTCGCTTGACAGGTCTGGTACCTTGAACCACAGTCACGGCCCCCCAACTGGGCCGCTTTCTCCACGTTCCCGAGGTTTCGCTTCCATGGCTCTGATTCCCGCCACCATCCTCACCGGCTTCCTGGGCTCGGGCAAGACCACCCTGCTCAAGCGCGTGCTCACCGAGGCGCACGGCCAGAAGATCGCCGTGATCGAGAACGAGTTCGGCGACGAGGACATCGACAGCGACATCCTGGTGCGCGACACCGAGGAGCAGATCATCCAGCTCAACAACGGCTGCGTGTGCTGCACCATCCGCGAGGATCTGCGCTCGACGCTGTCCGACCTGGCCGCGAAGAAGCGCAAGGGCGAACTGGACTTCGAGCGCGTGGTCATCGAGACCACCGGGCTGGCCGACCCCGGCCCGGTGGCTCAGACCTTCTTCATGGACG
Organism: Piscinibacter sp.; assembly: GCF_050175855.1. Taxonomy (GTDB): domain Bacteria; phylum Pseudomonadota; class Gammaproteobacteria; order Burkholderiales; family Burkholderiaceae_C; genus Piscinibacter. Next base: position 12,049 of record NZ_JBFXIO010000042.1, on the reverse strand, counting down.
ACGAGATCGCCGAGAGCTTCCTGCTCGACTCGATCCTGACGCTGGTCGACGCCAAGCACGGCGACACCCAGCTCGACACGCGCCAGGAGGCACGCCGCCAGATCGGCTTCGCCGACCAGATCTTCATCAGCAAGACCGACCTGGTGGACGATGCCACGGTCGACGCGCTGATCCACCGCATCAAGCACATGAACCCGCGGGCGCCGCAGCGCAAGGTGCACTTCGGCGAGGTGCCGATTTCCGAGGTGTTCGACCTGCGCGGCTTCAATCTCAACGCCAAGCTCGACATCGACCCGGAGTTCCTCTCCGGCGATGGCCACGGCCACGATCACCACGATCACGACCATGACCACGAGCACGGGGAGCACTGCGACCACCCGCACCACCACCATCACGACGACGACGTGAAGTCGTTCGTGTTCAAGTCCGACCGCGCCTTCAACCCGGCCAAGCTGGAGGACTTCCTCGGCGCGATCGTGCAGGTCTACGGCCCCAAGATGCTGCGTTACAAGGGCGTGCTGAACATGAAGGGCAGCGACCGCAAGGTGATCTTCCAGGGCGTGCACCAGCTGATGGGCAGCGACCTGGGCCCGAAATGGGCGCCGGCGAGAAGAAAAGCAGCAAGATGGTGTTCATCGGCCTGGATCTGCCCAGGGACGTTTTCCTGCAGGGCCTCGAGCAGTGTCTGGTGTGAAATCCGCGGCTTTCGCGTCAGATTGATGTGGCTACAATCCGCCGCGCCTGAAACCGGGCCCAGCCGTCGCCCGCGCCTTGCGGACGGGGTATAACCGTCGGAGCGAGGAGACACCCGTGAGCAAGACACCGGCCACCAAAACAAGCACGAAGAAGGCTGCCGCCAAGCCCGCCGCACCGGCGGCCAAGGCCAAGCCGGCCGCCAAGGCGGCACCCGCCAAGAAGACCCCGGCCGCCAAGGCGCCGGCCAAGACCGTTGCAGCCAAGGCACCGACATCCAAGGCACCGGCGGCCAAGCCCGTGGCGCCGGCCAAGACCGTTGCTGCCAAGGCGCCGGCCACGCCCGCGCCGGCACCCGTCGCCGTGGCGCCGGTCAGCGCCGCACCTGCACCGGTGAAGGCGTCCCGGTCGTCCAAGGCGGCGCCGCCGGCGCCGGTGGCTGCCCCGCTGCCGCCGGCCACGTCCCGATTCGCCGACCGGTTCGCGCCGCCCCGGCCTCCCACCCGACAGATGAACAACCTCGGACTCGACACCCCCAAGCCGGCCCACAAGGCCGACCCGAAGCTGGCCAACGCCTGGAAGACCAAGGCCGGCCGCGACCTGACCGAAGCCGAACTCATGGCCATGCCGGAGTCGGAGTACATGAACGACAAGCAGCTGGACTTCTTCCGTTACAAGCTGCAGACGCTGAAGGACGACCTGCTGTCCAACGCCGGAGAAACCACCGAGCACCTGCGCGAGGACACCTCCATCGTGCCCGACCCTGCCGACCGCGCCACCATCGAGGAAGAACACGCCCTGGAGCTGCGCACCCGCGACCGCGAGCGCAAGCTGCTGAAGAAGATTTCACAGTCCCTGGCGCGTATCGACGCCGGTGACTACGGTTTCTGTGACGAAACCGGCGAGCCGATCGGCCTGGGCCGGTTGATCGCGCGACCGACCGCTACACTGTCCCTCGAAGCTCAGCAACGGCGCGAGCTCAAACAGAAGATGTTCGGCGACTGAGCCCCCGGCTCGGTTGCGGCGCGTCTCCCTCGTCATGGCGGAACCCAAAGACACCACGAGCTTTTTTCGCAAGGTCGTCAAGTTCGTGGCCAATCCGACCACGGAGTGGGCCGAGATCGGCACGCCGCAGGACGAAGCGCGCGAGACCGAGTTCGCCAAGTCCGAGCTGAAGGCGATGATCGAGCGCAAGCGGCGCAACGATTTCGTCCGCAAGCGCGAGTTCGACATGCTGCGCAAGGTGCGCCGCGAGGGCCTGTCTCCCGAGCAGCTGGCGGCGCTGGGCGGCTCCTCCAAGCTCGATGACTCCGAAGGCAAGATCTCGGTGGCCGAGAGCGGCGCCAAGCAGGATGCCAGCGTCAAGGCCAAGATCGACGCCATCGAGCAGCAGATGGTGGGCGATGGCTTCGGCGCGCCGCCCGTGTCCCGGCGCGGCCCCGACTTCTACAACGCCCCGACGCAGCCGACGCCGATGGGGACCAACGCCATCAGCCGGCCGATGCCGCTGAACGGCGCGAGCGTCGATCTACCGTCGGCCGCCCCGGCCGCGGCCCCTGCCGCCGCGGTGATGGGCGCCGGGCTGTCGCCGCTGTCGCCGCTCGCGCTGGACAGCGGCGCCGGCGACTTCGCCAACGCCTTCGCCGTCGAGGTCAGCGAGGTTGCCCACGACCCCGAGCTCGACGAGGCGGTGATCGCCTTCGCCAACGCCGATTTCGAGCAGTGCGAACAGTCGCTGGGTTCACTGACCGGCCACGGCGGCCAGCGCCACGCCCATGCCGAGACCTGGCTGGTGCTGTTCGACCTCTACCGGGCCATCGGCCAGCAGCACAAGTTCGAAAGCCTGGCGCTCGACTACGCGCAGCAGTTCGGCTGGTCGGCTCCGCAGTGGTTTTCGCTGCCGCGCCTGGTCGCCGAGGCCGCCAGCGACGAGCGCGCCCCGGCGAACAGCCGGCTGGACGGCCAGGTCGGCTGGGTGTGCCCCGAGTTTGTCGACGCGGATGCGGTCGCCCACCTGTCGTCGCAGAGCCTGCAGATGCCTCTGCCCTGGGTGTTCGACTGGAGCGCGCTGCGCGGAATGGACGTCGAGGCCGCCTCGCGGATGTCGGAGCTGTTCCGCGGCTGGATCCGCCAGAAGCTGGACATGCGCTGGCTGGGCGGCGAGAAGCTGTTCGCCGTGCTGGCCGAAGCCGCCCCCACCGGCGTGCGCGATGCCGACCCGGCCTTCTGGCAGCTACGCCTGGACGCGCTGCGCATGACCAACCGCCCCGACCAGTTCGACGAGGCGGCGATCGACTATTGCGTCACCTACGAGGTCTCGCCGCCGTCGTGGGAGCCGGCGCAGTGCGAGGTGCGCATCAGCGGCTCGCACACCAGCACCACCTCGCCGCCGCTGTCGATGGTGAGCGAGGTGTCGACCAGCTTCATCGAGTCGCGCTTCAACGAGGACCCGAACGCCACGGTGCAGGTGGCCGGAGTCGAGCTCTCCGGCCAGCTGGTCGGCGACATCGGGCCGACGCTGAAGAAGCTCGAAGGCGAGCTGGGCAGCTCGACGATCGTCAACGTCAGTTGCGCCAAGCTGATCCGCGTCGATTTCATCGCCGCGGGCGACCTGCTCAACTGGGTGCTGGCACGCCGCAACGAGAACCGCACCGTGGTCTTCGTCGATGCGCACCGCCTGGTGGCGCTCTTCTTCGGCGCGATGGGCATCAACGAGCATGCCCGCGTCAAGGTCCGCTCGGTCTGAGCTGACCGCTTGAACCGGCGCCTTCCGGCGCCATCTGCGAGTTCCCATGGAAAACTACCACGGCACGACCATCGTCAGCGTGCGCCGCGGGCACCGGGTCGCGCTCGGCGGCGACGGCCAGGTGACGCTGGGCAACATCGTCGTCAAGGCTTCGGCGCGCAAGGTGCGCAAGCTGCACCATGACAAGGTGCTGGCCGGCTTCGCCGGCGCCACGGCCGACGCCTTCACGCTGTTCGAGCGCTTCGAGGCGCAGCTGGAGAAGCACCAGGGCCACCTGGTGCGCGCCGCGATCGAGCTCACCAAGGACTGGCGCACCGACCGCGTGCTGCGCCGCCTGGAGGCCATGCTGGCCGTGGCCGACCACAGCGCCTCGCTGATCATCACCGGCAACGGCGATGTTCTCGAGCCCGAGCACGGCATCATCGCCATCGGATCGGGCGGGGCCTACGCCAACGCCGCGGCCCGCGCGCTGCTCGACCACACCGAGATGGCGCCGCAGGACATCGTCAAGAAGTCGCTGGAGATCGCCGGCGACCTGTGCATCTACACCAACCAGCACCACACGATCGAGACCCTGGAATGAAGAGCGCGATGACCCCGCAGGAGATCGTCTCCGAGCTGGACCGCCACATCGTCGGCCAGCGCGAGGCCAAGCGCGCCGTCGCGATCGCGCTGCGCAACCGCTGGCGGCGCCAGCAGGTCGACGAGAAGATGCGCGCCGAGATCACGCCGAAGAACATCCTGATGATCGGCCCCACCGGCGTGGGCAAGACCGAGATCGCGCGGCGGCTGGCGCGGCTGGCGGACGCGCCCTTCATCAAGGTCGAGGCGACCAAGTTCACCGAGGTGGGCTATGTCGGCAAGGATGTCGACGCCATCGTGCGCGACCTCGCCGACATGGCCGTCAAGCAGGAGCGCGAGGCCGCGATGAAGCGCCAGCGCGCCCGCGCCGAGGATGCCGCCGAGGACCGCATCCTCGACATCCTGGTGCCGGGCTCGGCCGCCGACAACACGGCAAAGCAGGTGATGCGCAAGCGGCTGCGCGAAGGGGCGCTGGACGACAAGGAGATCGAGATCGACCTGGCCGAGCCGCGCCCGGCGCTCGAGATCATGAGCCCCGCCGGCATGGAGGACATGGCCGAGCAACTCAAGGGCCTGTTCGCCGGCATGGGTCAGGCGCCGAAGAAGACGCGCAAGCTCAGGATCGCCGAGGCCCTGAAGCTACTGGTCGACGAGGAGGCGGGCAAGCTCGTCAACGACGAGGAGATCAAGACCGCGGCGATCGCCAACGCCGAGCAGAACGGCATCGTCTTCATCGACGAGATCGACAAGGTGGCCTCGCGCGGCAACGCGCAGGGCGCCGACGTCTCGCGCCAGGGCGTGCAGCGCGACCTGCTGCCGCTGGTCGAGGGCACGACGGTGAACACCAAGTACGGGATGCTGCGCACGGACCACATCCTGTTCATCGCCTCGGGCGCCTTCCACCTCGCCAAGCCGAGCGACCTGATCCCGGAGCTGCAGGGCCGATTCCCGATCCGCGTCGAGCTCGGCGCGCTGTCGGTGGACGACTTCGAGGCCATCCTCACGCAGACGCACGCCAGCCTGGTCAAGCAGTACCAGCTGTTGCTGGCCACCGAGGGCGTGACGCTCGAACTCGCGCCCGACGCGATCCGGCGCGTGGCGCAGATCGCCTTCGACGTCAACGACCGCACCGAGAACATCGGCGCGCGCCGGCTGGCCACGGTGATGGAGCGGCTGCTCGACGAGATCAGCTTCGACGCACCCAACCGCTCGGGCCAGACCGTCACCATCGACGCGGCGATGGTCGATCGCAAGCTCGGCGAGCTGGTGAAGAACGAAGACTTGTCGCGCTACATACTCTGATCACGGCCCCCCAGTCGCTGCGCTCCTGCCCCCGAGGGGCGCCGTCGGGCTTGGGGCGGCCCGGCGCCCGACATCCCGCGCCCTGACGGTCAGAGCGCCAGGCGGTGGGACTGGAGTTCGAGCAGCCCGTCGAAGATCAGCGTGTCGACCGTCTCGAACGGCAGCTCGGTGATCGGCGCCAGCTTGACGGCCGCGCCGCCGCTCATCACCAGTGCCGGCTCCTCGCCGGTGCGCGCCCGCAGCTTGCGGTACATGCGCTCAACGGCGCCGGCCAGCGCATCGGCACCGCCGCTCATCAGCGCATCGCTGGTGTTGGTGGGGAAGTCCACCGCCTCGCCGGTGGGTGCCTTCAGGCCCGCCGTGCCCAGCTCGAGCGCGCGCAGCATCAGGCCAAAGCCCGGCAGGATCAGGCCGCCGAGGAAGTGGCCGGCAGCGTCCACCGCATCGACCGTGACCGCCGTGCCGACCATCACCACCAGCGCCGGCCGCGGCCGGCCCTCGGCCAGCACGCGATGCCGCGCACCGATCATCGCCACCCAGCGGTCGACGCCGAGCCGGTTGGGATGGTCGTAGCCGTTGGTCACGCCGCAGGCCTCGCGACTGGAGACCACCCAGCGCGGCTCGACGTCCCACAGCTCGAGCTGCTCCTCGACACGCCGCTTGACCCCCTCGCCCGCGACCACGCAGCCGAGCATGCTCGATGGCGGGGCCAGTTCCTTCCAGTCGGTCTCGGCGAGCTGGTCGATGGTCTCGAGGAACACCGCGCCATGGGCGATCAGCCCGGCGCCCGGCTGGGGCGAGGCGTACTGCGCCCACTTCAGGCGAGTGTTGCCCACGTCGATGGCGAGAAAGGTCATGCGATGGGCAGGGTCAGAAACCGGACAGCGAAGAATCGGCGGGCGCGTCGATCAGCCGGCGCACCCGCCGCATCAGCCGGGCGATCTCGACCTCGCGCTGCGGCCGCCATAGCCGCTGGCCGACCTCGTCGAGCAGCGACACCAGGTCTTCGCGGTCGCGCGCGCGACACAGGCGCATCAGCGTCAGCGAGCCGGCCACCGGCGCGTCCGATCGCACGGCTCGGATGAGCAGGTCGCGCGCCTGCTCCAGTGCCCCGTCAAGGTCGCCGAGGTCGGAGTAGTCAGTCTCGACCGTGGCCCAGGGATCGTAGCTGCCGAGCTCGCTGTTCAGCGTCGAGGCCGGCGCCAGCGGGCCGGAGGGCGGCAGGGGCATGGCGTCGAGGTCGGGCAGCGGCAGGTCGACCTGCAGCGACGGCAGCGCCGGATAGGGCGCCGCCTCGATCGACATCGTCGGCTGCGGCACCATGATCAGGCCCATGTGCAGCAGGTCGTCGTAGCAGCTCGGCGGTACGCCGGCCTGCTCGGCCAGGCGCTTGACCTGCTCCTCGGTGCGCCGGCCGTTGACCAGCAGCAGCACCGTGCGATGACGCTGGCTCAGCTGGCGCGCGCGCGTGGCCAGCTCGGACTGACCGTCCGGCGTCTTGATCGGTGCGTTGCCTGTGACCAAGGGTTGCTCCACCCGCGGCGTCATCGCGCCTTTCTTTGTCCCAACGGGCGCGATTGTGCCGCCAAACCCCGGCGCTTCGTGACCTTCGGCACGAACGGTTGCGCACGGGGAAACCCCTGTGCGCCGCCGACCGGCCGTCAGCGACGCGCAGGGCGGCGCAAGCTACACTGGCCAATTGACGTATACGTCAATTCGCAGCCTCAACCCGGGGAGACCGCCATGGCCCGGCGCATGCCTTCGCTTTCAGAGTTTCAGCACCGCAGCGCCGGCACGGCGAAGTCCGCGCGCGGGCGCTTCGACCTGGCGCGCTTCGACCCTTCGGCCAAGCCGTTCTCCAGCGGCAGCAAGACGCGCGACAAGGCCCGCGTGGCCGACCTCGCACTCGAGGTCGACCGGCTGCAGGATCTCTTCTACGCCGACCGCCGTTTCAAGCTGCTGGTGGTGCTGCAGGGCACCGACACCTCGGGCAAGGACGGCACCATCCGCGGCGTGTTCGGCCAGACCAGCGCACTCGGCGTGCATGCGGTGGGCTGGAAGGCGCCGACCAGTGACGAGCGCGCCCGCGACTACCTCTGGCGCATCCACCAGCGCGTGCCGGCCGACGGCGAGATCGTCATCTTCAACCGCAGCCACTACGAGGACGTGCTGGTGCCGGTGGTCAACGGCTGGATCACGCCCGACCAGACGCGCCAGCGCTACGAGCACATCAACGCCTTCGAGAAGATGCTCACCGAGACCGGCACGGTGATCTGCAAGTTCCTGCTGCACATCTCGAAGGACGAGCAGCGCGCGCGGCTGCAGGAGCGGCTGGACGACCCGACCAAGCACTGGAAGTTCGCCGCCGGCGACCTCGACGTGCGCAAGCAGTGGGACGCCTACCAGCAGGCCTACGAGCACGCCGTCGCCGCCACCGGCACGCCGTGGGCGCCGTGGACCATCGTGCCGGCGGATTCCAAGACCCATCGCAACCTGATGATCGCCCAGGCGATCGTGCAGACGCTGCAAGGCCTGAAGCTGCGCTACCCGCCGGGCAGCCCGGAACTGGCCTCGATCCGCGTCGAATGAACATCAACGGAGACACACCGTGACCGACCTGTCCGCCGAGTACCAGGCCCTGGCCAACTACCGCCCGAAGAACAAGGTGCGCTTCGTCACCGCGGCGAGTCTGTTCGACGGCCACGACGCGGCGATCAACATCATGCGCCGCATCCTGCAAGGGATGGGCGCGGAAGTGATCCACCTCGGCCACAACCGCTCGGTCGACGAGGTGGTGACGGCGGCGCTGCAGGAAGACGCCCAGGGCATCGCGCTGAGCAGCTACCAGGGCGGCCACGTCGAGTACTTCAAGTACATGGTCGACCTGCTGCGCGCGCGCGGCGGCGCGCACATCCAGGTGTTCGGCGGCGGCGGCGGCGTGATCGTGCCCTCGGAGATCGCCGAGCTGCAGGCCTATGGCGTGGCGCGCATCTACAGCCCGGAAGACGGCCAGCGCATGGGACTGCAGGGCATGATCGGCGAGATGGTGATGAGGAGCGACCAGGATCTGTCGCCGCATGCACCCACCGATCTCGCGGCGCTGCGCGGGCACACGGAAGGCGCTTGGCGCGCCCTCGCCCAGCTGATCACGGCACTGGACAACGGCAAGGCCGGCGACTCGCTGAGGCAGTCGCTGCACGAGTCCGCGAAGGCCGCACGCATTCCCGTGCTGGGCATCACCGGCACCGGCGGCGCCGGCAAGAGCTCGCTCACCGACGAGCTGATCCGCCGGATTCGGCTGGACCAGGACGACGCGCTGCGCGTCGCCGTGATCTCCATCGACCCGAGCCGGCGCAAGAGCGGTGGGGCGCTGCTCGGCGACCGCATCCGCATGAATGCGATCTCGCCGTGGCAACAAGGTCCGCGCATCTTCATGCGCAGCCTCGCCACCCGCGACTTCGGCAGCGAGATCAGCCAGGCCCTGCCCGACGTGATCGCAGCCTGCAAGGCCGCCGGCTTCGACCTGATCGTCGTGGAAACCTCCGGCATCGGCCAGGGCGACGCGGCCATCGTGCCGCTGGTCGACGTGCCGATGTACGTGATGACGCCGGAGTTCGGCGCCGCCAGCCAGCTCGAGAAGATCGACATGCTCGACTTCGCCGAGTTCGTGGCGATCAACAAGTTCGACCGCAAGGGCGCGCTCGACGCGCTGCGCGACGTGGCCAAGCAGGTGCAGCGCAACAAGGAGGCGTTCAAGACGCCGCCCGAGCAGATGCCGGTGTTCGGCACCATGGCCAGCCGCTTCAACGACGACGGCGTGACCGCGCTGTACCAGGCGCTGAAAGCCCGCCTGGCGTCGCTCGGCCTGGCGCTGAAGGACGGGCGCCTGCCGCTGGTGAACACGCGCCACAGCACGCACCAGACTCCCATCGTGCCGGGCGCGCGCGTGCGCTACCTGGCCGATATCGCCGACACCGTGCGCGCCTACAAGCGCCATGCACGCGAGCAGGCGAAGCTCGCCCGCGAGGTCCAGCAGCTGCGCGAGAGCGCACGCATGCTGCACAAGGACGACGCTACGCGCGACGGCGCGAAGAACACCGTGCTCAAGCTCGCCGAGGCGCGTGAGGCGCAGCAGGATCCGCGCGCCAGGAAGCTGCTGGCGATGTGGCCCGACATGCAGCGCGCCTACGCCGGCGACGAATACGTGGTGAAGATCCGCGACAAGGAGATCCGCACCGGCCTCGTGCATACCACGCTGTCGGGCAACAAGATCCGCAAGGTGTCGCTGCCGCAGTACGAGGACCATGGCGAGCTGCTCAAGTGGCTGATGCTGGAAAACGTGCCGGGCAGCTTCCCCTACACCGCCGGCACCTTCGCCTTCAAGCGCGAGAACGAGGACCCGACGCGCATGTTCGCCGGCGAGGGCGACGCCTTCCGCACCAACCGGCGCTTCAAGCTGGTGTCCGAGGGCATGCCGGCCAAGCGGCTGTCGACGGCGTTCGACTCGGTCACGCTGTACGGCAACGACCCCGACCCGCGGCCGGACATCTACGGCAAGATCGGCAACTCCGGTGTGAGCATCGCCACGCTCGACGACCTGAAGGTGCTGTATTCCGGCTTCGACCTGTGCGACCCCGCCACCTCGGTGTCGATGACGATCAACGGCCCGGCGCCGAGCATCCTGGCGATGTTCATGAACGCCGCGATCGACCAGCAGCTCGAGAAGTTCAAGGCCGACAACGGCCGCGAGCCCACCGACGACGAAGCCGCAAAGATCCGCGCCTGGGCGCTGGCCAACGTGCGCGGCACGGTGCAGGCCGACATCCTCAAGGAAGACCAGGGCCAGAACACCTGCATCTTCTCCACCGAGTTCAGCCTCAAGGTGATGGGCGACATCGCCGAGTACTTCGTGCACCACGGGGTGCGCAACTTCTACTCGGTCAGCATCTCCGGCTACCACATCGCCGAAGCGGGTGCGAACCCGATCTCGCAGCTGGCCTTCACGCTGAGCAACGGCTTCACCTTCGTGGAGGCGTACCTGGCGCGAGGCATGCACATCGACGACTTCGCGCCCAACCTGAGCTTCTTCTTCAGCAACGGCATGGACCCGGAGTACACCGTGCTCGGCCGCGTGGCACGGCGCATCTGGGCCACCGCGATGCGCGACCGCTACGGCGCCAACGAGCGCAGCCAGAAGCTCAAGTACCACATCCAGACCAGCGGCCGCAGCCTGCACGCGCAGGAAATCGCCTTCAACGACATCCGCACCACGCTGCAGGCGCTGATCGCGATCTACGACAACTGCAACTCGCTGCACACCAACGCCTACGACGAGGCGATCACCACGCCCACCGAGGAATCGGTGCGCCGCGCGATGGCAATCCAGCTGATCATCAACCGCGAGTGGGGCCTGGCGAAGAACGAGAACCCCAACCAGGGCGCGTTCGTGATCGACGAGCTGACCGAACTGGTGGAAGAGGCGGTGCTCGCCGAGTTCGAGAAGATCGCCGAGCGCGGCGGCGTGCTCGGTGCGATGGAGACCGGCTACCAGCGCAGCAAGATCCAGGAAGAGAGCATGCACTACGAGATGCTCAAGCACACCGGCGAGTACCCCATCATCGGCGTGAACACCTTCCGCAACCCGCACGGCGACCCGATCCCTCAATCGCTAGAGCTGGCGCGCTCCACCGAAGCCGAGAAGCAGAGCCAGCTGACTCGGCTGCGCGACTTCCACGAGCGCCATGCCGCCGAAGCGCCGGGCATGCTGCAGAAACTGCAAGAGGCGGTGATCGACAACCGCAACGTCTTCGAGGTGCTGATGCAGGCGGTGCGGGTGTGCTCGCTCGGGCAGATCACCCACGCACTGTTCGAGGTGGGCGGTCAGTACCGGCGCAGCATGTGAGTGCGGCCCGGTTGGTCATAAGTGACGGTTCTGTGTCTGTTACACAAAAAGTAACATTTGCGGGGTGTCTACCCCTTGTTCGGGGGGGCTGTCTGCCACTAAGGTCTGGTCATCGAACTCCCGAAAGCCAGTCCATGCGCCACGAACTCGATGCGATCGGCCAGTCACCCCGCCCGGGTGAGGCAGGGACTGTCACCCCCGGCGGCTTTGGCTGGCGCCATGTCGCCACCGCGCTGCTGCTTGTCCTGACGGTGCCTGTCTTCGTCGCCGCCGGCGCCGTGGCGCTGGCGATCCTGCCGGTGTTGCTGGTGGTGGCCGGAACGGCCCAGTTCCGCCACTGGATTCGCCCCGCTCCCGAACCCGTGCCGGTCCGACTGGGTCGTTGAGCGGCTGCCGCCGATGCGGCTGCTGCTGGTTCGACATGGCGAAACCGCGCTGAACGCAGCGCGGATCCTTCAACCCCCCGATACCCCATTGAGCGCGCGTGGCCTCGCGCAGGCCAGGGCGCTGGCTCGACGCCTCGCCGGCGAGCCCATCGCCGCGATCTGGTCGAGCGACCTGCCCCGCGCCTGGCAGACCGCCGAAGCGGTGGCCGCAGGCCGCAGCATCGCGGCCGAACCGCTGCTGCAGGAGCGCAACTTCGGCGACCTGCGTGGCCGCGCCTACGACAGCCTCGGCTTCGATCCGCTGGCCGGCAGCGAAGCCCCGCCGGGCGGCGAGTCCCTCGCCGAATTCGAGGCACGCATCGACCGCGCCGTCGATCTCGCCCTGTCCGAGCTGGCGGGCCTGCCCGGCGCGCTGGTGCTGGTCACGCACGGGCTGGT
>NZ_JBFXIO010000041.1:0-18592 GCF_050175855.1 Piscinibacter sp. | reverse complement strand
TTGAGCATGGCGTTCAGGCTCATCGTGATCAGCTCCGAGGCGCCATTGCCGAGGTACACGTCGTCCACCGTCACGCCGCGGATGTGCTTTTCCTGCGTGTAGTGCACCACCGCCTTGCGCGGCGCGAACAGGCCCTTGCTGTCGGTGTAGCCGGCCGAGTGCGGCATGTTGCGGATCATGTCCTGCACGATCTCGTCGGGCGGCTCCAGGCCGAACACGGCGAGGTTGCCGATGTTCAGCTTGATGATCTTCTGGCCCTCTTCCTCCATCTGGCGTGCCTTGTCGAGCACGGGTCCGCGGATGTCGTAGCAGACATTGGCCAGCTTGCTCGACTTGGCGATGGGCTTCACGGGTCGTCTCCTGGGGCGCTGCTGCGCTGCAAAACGTAGAATTTAACCATGAAGATGCAGGCCGACCGCCCGGAAGGAAGCAACGCGATCACGCGGCACGCGCCGGAGGGCGTCATCGTCGCCGGCGTCGAGCACCGCAGCAGCGTGCTGGTTCCCTGGAAGGGAGAGGTCCTGCCCTGGGCGGTGACCGGCTTCGAGGCCCTCGATGAATCGAGCTTCGAGCCGCTGCTGGCCCTCTCGCCGGAGCTGGTGATCTTCGGCAGCGGCAGCCGGCTGCGATTCCCCCACCCGGCCCTGCTGAAGGCGCTGATGGCGCGTCGCATCGGCTTCGAGACCATGGACACGCCGGCCGCCTGCCGCACCTACAACGTGCTGCTGGCCGAGGGGCGCGCGGTCGTCGCCGCGCTGATCTTCGAACGTGGGGGTTGAGAAGCCCGCGCGCCACCCGCGCGGCCGGGCCTCGCGGGCGCAAGCCTTATAATTCGTGGCTACGCCTGCCAGGGCGCAAACGAACAGCATAACTCCATGACGCCAGCCCTCAACAAACCCCTACCGGAATTTGAAGCGCTTGCCACGGGAGGCGTGAAGTTCACGCCGCAGGCCTTCGCCGGCAAGACGGTCGTGCTGTACTTTTACCCGAAGGACAACACCCCCGGCTGCACCACCGAGGCGATGCAGTTCCGCGACCACCACAAGGATTTCGTCAAGGCCGGCGCCGTCGTGTTCGGCGTGTCGCGCGACAACATGGCCTCGCACGAGAAGTTCAAGCAGAACCTCGAGCTGCCCTTCGAGCTGATCGCCGACACCGAGGAGAAGCTCTGCCACATGTTCGGCGTGGTCAAGAACAAGATCATGTATGGCAAGAAGGTCAAGGGCATCGAGCGCTCCACCTTCCTGATCGACGGCACGGGCACGCTGCGCGCCGAATGGCGCGGCCTGAAGGTCGCCGGACACGTCGAGGAAGTGCTCAAGGCCGTCAAGTCGCTCAAGTGACGAGGGCCTTGTCGCAGGCTGTTTCGACTGGCCTGCGACAGCGGTTGATGTGCCTCACTTCTTGTGTATGATCATTTCATGCACGTGAGTCGCGAGACCCGTCTCCACCGAAAGCCGCACAGCCGACTGTGCGGCTTTTTTGTTTCCCAGCCGCACTGACCCGCCTCCATGCCCCTGCCGAAGCCGCCTGCCAAACGAGCCGCCATCCTCTCCCCCGCAGACTTCGAAGCCCAGGCCGCGCCCAAACCGGGCAAACGCAGCACCCCCGCCCGCACCGCCGCCGAACCCGCCTCGCCCGCGGTGATGGATCTGTTCGACGGCGCTGCCGAAGCCGCGCCGGTGGTGACCAAGTCCGCGCCGCCGACCGCGGTCAAGGCTGCACCGCCGCGGGTCGCGCCGCAACGCGTGCCGCGCACGCCGCGCGGCAGCGGTCCGGCCAGCCTGTTCGTGCTCGACACCAACGTGCTGATGCACGACCCGACGTCGCTGTTCCGTTTCGAGGAGCACGACATCTACCTGCCGATGATCACGCTGGAGGAGCTCGACGGCCACAAGAAGGGCATGACCGAGGTGGCACGCAATGCACGCCAGGTCAGCCGGGACCTCGACGCACTGGCCGCGGCGATGCCCAAGCGCGACGCATCCGGCATGTCCGAGGGGCTGCCGCTGAATGCGACCGGGCACCGCGAGGCCGGTGGCAAGCTGTTCTTCCAGACCCACCTCGTCAACGTCAGCCTGCCCGCGGGACTGCCGCAGGGCAAGGCCGACAACCAGATCCTCGGCGTGGTGCAGGCGCTGCGCGAGCAGCAGCCGGGGCGAGAGGTCGTGCTGGTGTCCAAGGACATCAACATGCGCATCAAGGCGCGTGCGCTCGGCCTGCCGGCGGAAGACTATTTCAACGACAAGACGCTGGACGACGGTGACCTGCTCTACACCGGCGTACTGCCTCTGCCGGCCGACTTCTGGGAGCGGCACGGCAAGACGATGGAGAGCTGGCAGCAAGGCGGCTTCACCTACTACCGCATCAGCGGGCCAATGGTGCCGGCGCTGATGGTCAACCAGTTCGTCTACCTGGAGGCGCCGGGCGCCGCGCCGCTGTACGCCAAGGTGCACGAGATCACCGGCAAGACCGCGGTGCTGCGCACGCTGCGCGAGTACACCCACACCAAGAACGCCGTCTGGGGCGTGACTGCGCGCAACCGCGAGCAGAACTTCGCGCTGAACCTGCTGATGGACCCGGAGTGCGACTTCATCACGCTGACCGGAACGGCCGGCACCGGCAAGACGCTGATGACGCTGGCCGCCGGCCTGTCGCAGGTGATGGACGACCGTCGCTACACCGAGATCATCGTGACACGCGTGACCGTGCCGGTGGGCGAGGACATCGGCTTCCTGCCCGGCACCGAGGAAGAGAAGATGGGCCCGTGGATGGGCGCACTCGACGACAACCTCGAGGTGCTGTCGCGCAGCGACGGCGGCGCCGGCGAATGGGGCCGTGCCGCCACCAACGACCTGGTGCGCAGCAAGATCAAGATCAAGAGCCTGAACTTCATGCGCGGGCGCACCTTCCTCAACAAGTTCGTCATCATCGACGAGGCGCAGAACCTCACGCCCAAGCAGATGAAGACGCTGATCACGCGCGCCGGCCCGGGCACGAAGATCGTGTGCCTGGGCAACCTGGCGCAGATCGACACGCCCTACCTCACCGAAGGCAGTTCGGGCCTGACCTACGCGGTCGACCGCTTCAAGGGCTGGCCGCACAGCGGACACGTCACGCTGGCGCGCGGCGAGCGCTCGCGGCTGGCGGATTTCGCCTCCGAGGTGCTCTGAGCGGCCGACGCTCAGGCGTGCGGCCGCGGTAGACGCACGTCAGGTGCTGCCCAGCGGCGGCGGGTCGCTGCGCTGCGCATCGCTCAGGCCCGTGCCCAGGTCGAGGACCGTCGTCAGCGGCCGAGGCGCGGAGAAACCGGCCGGACAGCTCGTCGAGGCGCCCTCGCCGGAGCCACAACTCGCCCTCCAGCGGCGTGACGTCCCAAGGTGCGCGCACACGCCATCGAAGAAGAAGGCCCCCTTGCGGGAGCCTCGGTTCACTTGGCGGCGACGAGCTCGCGGATCTGCTGCAACGCCGTCGGGTCGTCCATCGTGGTCAGGTCGCCCGGGTCGCGCTGCTCGCAGACGGCCTGGATCGCGCGGCGCAGCATCTTGCCGGAGCGCGTCTTGGGAAGCAGCGTGACAAAGTGGATGCGCGCCGGCCGCGCCACCGCGCCAAGCTGGCTGTCCACCGTCTTCATCACCTCGCCCTCGAGCTTCAGGCGCGCGGCCGGGTCGGCCACGGCGCTGGCGTCCTTCAGCACCGCGAAGGCCATGGCCACCTGGCCCTTGAGCTGGTCGGCCACGCCAACCACCGCCACCTCTGCCACGGCCGGATGGCTGGAGATGCTCTCCTCGATCTCGCGCGTGCCGAGGCGGTGGCCGGCCACGTTGATGACGTCATCGGTGCGGCCGAGGATGAAGAAGTAGCCGTCCTCGTCCTTGATGCCCCAGTCGAAGGTGCTGTAGAGCTGTTGGCCGGGAATGCTCTGCCAGTAGGTCTTCACGAAGCGCGCATCGTCGCGCCACACCGTCTGCATGCAGCCCGGCGGCAGCGGGCCGGCGATGGCCACCACGCCCTTCTGGTTCGGCTCCTTGACCTGCTCGCCGGTGGTCTCGTCGATCAGGCGCACGTCGTAGCCGTACATCGCCACGCCAGGGCTGCCGAACTTGCTCGGCGCCTTCTCCACGCCGTTGGCAATGGTCAGGATGGGCCAGCCGGTCTCGGTCTGCCAGTAGTTGTCGATGATCGGCTTGCCGAGCGAATCGGCGATCCACTTGGCGGTCGGCTCGTCGAGCGGCTCGCCGGCCAGGAACAGTGCGCGCAGGCTCGACAGGTCGTACTTCGTGAGAAAGGCCGGATCCTGCTTCTTCAGCACGCGCACTGCGGTCGGCGCGCTGAACATCACGGTAACCTTGTACTTCTCGACCAGGCTCCACCAGATGCCCGCGTCGGGCCGAGTCGGCAGGCCCTCGTACATGATCGTCGCCATGCCGGCGATCAGCGGGCCGTAGATGATGTAGCTGTGGCCCACCACCCAGCCGATGTCGCTGGTGGAGAAGTAGGTCTCGCCGGCGTTGCCGCAGAAGATGTGCTTCATCGACGCGGCCAGCGCGACCGCATAGCCGCCGGTGTCGCGTTGCACGCCCTTGGGCTTGCCGGTGGTGCCGCTGGTGTAGAGCGTGTAGCTCGGGTGGGTGGAATCCACCCAGACGCAGGGCACGACGGTATTCAGGTGCTTGTCGCGCAGCACCGCATAGTCGACATCGCGACCGGCGGTCTTGTCCATCGGGCTCAGGCCTCGGTCGACCAGCAGCACCTTGGCCGGCTTGTGAGCGGCCAGCTTGATCGCCTCGTCGAGCAGCGGCTTGTAGGCCACCACCTTGCCCGAGCGCATGCCGGCATCGGCGCTGACGATCACCGTCGGCTCGGCGTCGTCGATGCGGCTGGCGAGGCTGACGCTGGCGAAGCCGCCGAACACCACCGAGTGGATGGCCCCGATGCGCGCACAGGCCAGCATCGCGAAGGCGGCCTCGGCGATCATCGGCATGTACACGAGCACGCGGTCGCCCTGCTTGACGCCCAGGTCCTGCAGGATGGCCGCCATGCGCTGCACCTCGGCATGCAGTTCGCGGAAGCTGTAAACCTTCTCCTGCTCGGTCTCGGTGGAGACGAAGATCAGTGCGTTCTGGTCGGGGCGCGTCTTCAGGTGGCGGTCGACGGCGTTGTGGCAGAGGTTGGTCTTGCCGCCGACGAACCACTTGGCAAAGGGCGGGTTGGCGTAGTCGCAGACCTTCTCGAACGGCGCCTGCCAGTCGATCAGCTGGGCCTGCTCGGCCCAGAAGCCATCGCGATCGCTGATCGAGCGCTGGTGGAACGCGGCGTAGCTGGTCATGGCTTGTCTCCTGCAGGTTATCGTTCGCTGGCGGCGCATTTCATGCGCCGGCTCTTACGAGCGTCTGACGCTAGCCGATGCTGACCACGATTCGACCGCGGACCTTGCCCGCCATCAAATCGTGCGCACGCTCGATGGCCTGGTCCAGGGACACCTCGGTGGCGATCGCCTCGAGCCGCGCCGCGTCGAGATCGCTTGCCAGGCGCTGCCAGGCCTGGCGGCGCAGCGGCTGCGAGGCATAGACGCTGTCCACGCCGGCCAGCGTGACGCCGCGCAGGATGAAGGGCATCACCGTGGTCGGCAGGTCGCCGCCCTGGGCCAGGCCGCAGGCGGCCACCACGCCGCCGTAGCGCGTCTGTGCGCAGGCGTTGGCCAGGGTGTGGCTGCCCACCGCGTCGACCACCGCCGCCCAGCGCTCCTTCTGCAGTGGCTTGCCCGGGGCGGCCAGTTCGGCACGGTCGATCACCGAGGACGCGCCCAACGACATCAGGTAGTCGGCCTCGGCGGCCTTGCCGGTGGCCGCCACCACGCGATGCCCGAGCCGGCCCAGCAATGCCACCGCCACGCTGCCCACGCCCCCGGTGGCGCCGGTGACCAGCACCTCGCCGTCACCCGGTTTGACGCCGTGGCGCTCCAGCGCCAGCACGCACAGCATCGCCGTATAGCCGGCCGTGCCGATGGCCATGGCCTGGCGCGTGGTGAAGGCGCCCGGCAGGGGCACCAGCCAGTCGCCCTTGAGCCGCGCGCGCTGCGCCAGGCAGCCCCAGTGGGTCTCGCCCACGCCCCAGCCGTTGAGCACGACGCGGTCGCCGGGCTTCCAGTCGGGGTGCCGGCTCTCGATCACCTCGCCGGCGCCGTCGATGCCGGCCACCATCGGCCACTTGCGAACCACCGGGCCGCGGTTCGTGATGGCCAGGCCGTCCTTGTAGTTGAGGGTCGAGTGCGCCACGGCCACGGTGACGTCGCCTTCGGGCAACGCCGATTCGTCGATCTCGCGCACGCCGGCCCGGAAACCGGCGTCGTCCTTCTCCAGCAGCAAAGCCTTGAACATGGTGTCTCCTCGATGTGGACCGGACGATAGCGCAGCCTCGCCGGAGGCTCCGAAAGTTGACGCAAGTGCCCGTCAGCAATGGACTTTTTATTGACGCCGCGGGGATGGCACGCGTAAGCTGCACGCCCATGCCGCGCCGCGCCCGATTCCGCCCCGCCCTCGCAGGCCTCGCCTGGCTGCTGGTGGCCGCGGCCTCGGTCCAGGCGGCTCCGGAGTCCGCGCCGCCCGACCCCATCGCGCAGTTGCTCGCCGAGCGCGGCCTCGGCGACCCCGACAAGCTCCCCGCCGCCGTGCCGCCCAGCGAATACGCCTTCGTGCAGACCATGCGCGACAAGGCCTCCGACATGGTGCTCAGCGCGATGAACTTCCTCGGCGTGCCCTACCGCCGCGGCGGCAACTCGGCCGAGCACGGCTTCGACTGCAGCGGCTTTACCCGCCATGTGTTCGAGATGAGCCTGGGCCTGGTGCTGCCGCGCCGTGTCGACGAGCAAGCCAGCGCGCCGGGGTTGCTCAAGGTCGGCCGCGAGGAACTCAAGCCGGGCGACCTGGTGTTCTTCAACACGCTCAGGCGCACTTTCTCGCACGTCGGCATCTACATCGGCGACGGCAAGTTCATCCACTCGCCGCGCACCGGCGCGCAGGTGCGCGTCGAGGACATGCGCTACGCCTATTGGAGCAAGCGCTTCACCGGCGCCAGGCGCGCTCAGCCGCTGGCCGAGGCGGCCCTGCCGGCGGCGAATGCCGCCCCTGCGACCCAACCCGCTCCGCCCCCCGCGGTCGCGCCGGCGATGGACGCCGAAACCTTCCGCATGTTGTACTGACCCCGGCCGGAACCCTCGCCCGCACCGGGGTCGTGCGGAGGCGACCGCTGCCGTGGCGCAGGCACAATCCGCGCCCATGGGCGAAAAAGTCATCCCTCTGGCCGACCACCGCTATGCGGCCAGCATCCCGAGCATCCCGGAGCGGCTCGATCCGCCCACCGGCCTGCTCGGCGACCGGCTCGGCCGGCCGCTGCGCGACCTGCGCATCTCCGTGACCGACCGCTGCAACTTCCGCTGCAGCTACTGCATGCCCAAGGAGGTGTTCGACAAGCACTACACCTTCCTGCCGCATTCCTCGTTGCTGAGCTTCGAGGAAATCACGCGCGTGGCGACGCTGTTCGTCGCGCACGGCGTGCAGAAGCTGCGGCTGACCGGCGGCGAGCCGCTGCTGCGCAAGGATCTCGAGCGGCTGATCGCGATGCTCGCGGCGCTGCGGACGGCCGACGGAGCACCACTGGACCTCACGCTCACCACCAACGGCTCGCTGCTCGAGCGCAAGGCGCAGGCGCTGAAGGATGCCGGATTGCAACGCGTGACGGTGAGCCTGGATGCGCTGGACGATGCCATCTTCCGGCGCATGAACGACGTCGACTTCCCGGTGGCCGACGTGCTCGCCGGCCTCGAGCAGGCGCTGCGGGTCGGTCTCGGCCCGGTGAAGGTCAACATGGTGGTCAAGCGCGGCACCAACGAGCACGAGATCGTGCCGATGGCGCGCTTCTTCCGCGAGAACTTCGGCGGCCAAGTGGTGCTGCGCTTCATCGAGTACATGGACGTGGGCGCCACCAACGGCTGGCGCATGGACGAAGTGCTGCCGTCGGCGGAGGTCGTGCGGCTGATCGACAAGACCTTCCCGCTCGACGCCGCCGAAGCCAGCGCGCCCGGCGAGACCGCACAGCGCTGGCGCTACCGAGATGGTGCCGGCGAGATCGGTGTGATCTCCAGCGTGACGCAAGCCTTCTGCCGCGACTGCAACCGCGCTCGGCTCTCCACCGAAGGCAAGCTCTTCATGTGCCTGTTCGCCGACCACGGCCACGACCTGCGCGCGCTGCTGCGCGGCGGCCACGACGACGCGCAGATCGCCGCCGCCATTGCCGCGCTGTGGAGCGGCCGCGACGACCGCTACTCCGAACTGCGCGGCGCGATGCAGGCCGACACCGGCAGCGGGCAGCGGCGCGTCGAGATGCACTACATCGGCGGCTGACGTGACCATCACGCGAGATGACATCACTGGGCTGGTCCTCGCCGGCGGCCGTGGCAGTCGCATGGGCGGCGTCGACAAGGGCCTGCAGAACCACAACGGCATCCCGCTGGCCATGCACGCCCTGCTGCGCCTGCAGATGCAGGTGGGCGCCGCGATGATCAATGCCAACCGCAACCTCGGCGCCTACGAGGCCATGGGCGTGCCGGTGTGGCCCGATGCCCTGCCCGACTATCCCGGCCCGCTGGCAGGCTTCCTCGCCGGGCTGGAGCACTGCGAGACACCCTACCTTGTCACCGTGCCTTGCGACACGCCGGGCTTTCCGCTCGACCTGGTCGAGCGCCTGGCCGACGCGCTGGAGACGGAAAACGCCGACATCGCCATGGCCGCCACGGTCGAGAGCGGGCAGCGCCAGGTGCAGCCGGTTTTCTGCCTGATGAAGGCCTCGCTGATGGAGAGCCTGGTGCGGTTCACGCAGTCGGGCCAGCGCAAGATCGACCGCTGGACAGCGCAGCACCGCTGCGTGGAGGTGGTGTTCGACGACGCCCAGGCGTTCTTCAACGCCAACACGCTCGACGAGCTGCAGCAGCTGCAGCGCTGACACGCCGCCGGGGCCCATGCGCCCGGCTACCATCGCGCCCATGAGCCTGATGACCCCGACGACCCCGACCCTGGCCGAGATCGCTTCCTGCGTCAGCGGCTACGACCCCAACGCGCTGCCGGTGGCGCAGGCGCAGGAGTTCATCGCCCGCCTGGTGCCCAGGGTGCAGGCGGTGGAGATGCTGGCGCTGCGCGCCGCGCTCGGCCGCGTGCTGGCGCGCGACGTGGTTTCGGCGATCAACGTGCCCGCCCACGACAACTCGGCGATGGACGGCTATGCGCTGCGCGGCGCGGATCTGGCCGCGTCGGGCGATACCGTACTGGCGGTGGCGGGCACCGGTTTCGCCGGCGCGCAGTTCAGCGGCCGCGTCGGCCCGGGCCAATGCGTGCGCATCATGACCGGCGCGGTGATGCCGCAAGGGCTCGATACCGTCGTGCCGCAGGAGTTCACGAAGGCAGACGGCGACCGCATCACCGTGCCCGCCGGCGTGGTGCGCACCGGCGACAACCGCCGGCTGGCCGGCGAAGACCTCGCCCAGGGCGAGGCGGCGCTGAAGGCCGGCCGCGTGCTGCGCCCGGCCGACCTCGGCCTGCTGGCCTCGCTCGGCCCGGCCGAGGTGCCGGTGCTGCGCCGGCTGCGCGTGGCCTTCTGCTCCCCCGGCGACGAGCTTCGCTCGATCGGCGAGCCACTCGACGAAGGCTGCGTCTACGACAGCAACCGCTACACGCTGTGGGGCATGCTGCAGCGCCTCGGTGTCGACCTCATCGACATGGGCGTGGTGCGCGACGACCCGGCCGCACTGGAAGCCGCTTTCCGCCACGCCGCCGAGAACGCCGACGCGGTCATCACCTCCGGCGGCGTCAGCGTCGGCGAGGCCGACCACACCAAGCAGGTGATGAAGTCGCTCGGCGACGTGCTGTTCTGGAAGATCGCGATGCGGCCCGGCCGGCCGATGGCGATCGGGCGGATCACCAGCCGCGGACACGATGCCATCCTGTTCGGCCTGCCCGGCAATCCGGTGGCGGTGATGGTGACGTTCTACGCCTTCGTGCGCGACGCGCTGCTGGCGATGAGTGGCGCCGCTCCTCAGCCGCTGCCGATGCTGCGCGCCGCCAGCATGCAGGCGATCCGCAAGAAGGCCGGGCGCACCGAGTACCAGCGTGGCATCGTCACGCGGTCGGGCGATGGCTGGCAGGTCGAGATCACCGGCTCGCAGGGCTCGGGCATCCTGCGCAGCATGAGCGTGGCCAACGGCCTGGTGGTGCTCGGCCACGAGCAGGGCAACGTGGCGGCCGGCGACCTCGTCGACGTGCTGCCCTTCGACGGGCTGGTCTGAGGACGACGATGTACCCCACGCCTTCCAACCCCGCCGGCGACGCGCCGCGCAAGCCGATGACGCTGCTCCGTCTGGCGGCCATGCGTGCCGCCGGCGAGAAAATCGCCATGCTGACCTGCTACGACGCCAGCTTCGCGCGGCTGCTCGACGACGCCGGCGTCGACGTGCTGCTGATCGGCGATTCGCTGGGCATGACGCTGCAGGGCCGCGACAGCACGCTGCCGGTCACCCTCGACGACATGGCCTACCACGTGCAGTGCGTGGCGCGCGGCAACCGCACGGCCTGGATCGTCGGCGACCTGCCCTTCGCCAGCTACCACACCGGCACCGAGCAGGCCCTGCTCAGCGCGGCAAAGCTCATGCAGGCGGGCGCGCACATGGTCAAGCTCGAAGGTGGCGGCTGGACCGTGCCGGTGGTGCGCCAGCTCGTCGAGCGCGGCATCCCGGTGTGCGCGCACCTGGGCCTGACGCCACAGTCGGTGCATGCGCTGGGCGGCTACCGCATCCAGGGCCGCGACGAAGGCGGCGCCGAGCGGCTGCTGCGCGAGGCAAAGGAACTCGCCGAGGCGGGCGCTGCCATGCTGGTGGTGGAGCTGATCCCGAGCGAACTCGGTCAGCGCCTGACCGAGAGCCTGCCGATTCCCGTGATCGGCATCGGCGCCGGCCCGGGCTGCAGCGGCCAGGTGCTGGTGCTGCACGACATGCTGGGCGTGACCCGCGGCAGGCTGCCGCGCTTCGTGCGCAACTTCATGGACGGCGGCGCCGGCATCGAGGCCGCGATCCGCGCCTACGTGGCCGCGGTGAAGGACGGCAGCTTCCCCGATCCGGCCGTGCACGGCTACTGAGCGAGGCCCAAGGCATGCGCATCGTCCACTCGGTCGCCGAGCTTCGACAGGCCCTGGCCGGCCAGTCCAACACCGCCTTCGTGCCCACCATGGGCAACCTGCACGACGGTCACCTCTCGCTCGTGAAGCTGGCGCGCGAGCGCGGCGGCCCGGTGGTGGCGAGCATCTTCGTCAACCGCCTGCAGTTCGCGCCGCACGAGGATTTCGACACCTACCCGCGCACGCTGGAGCGCGACTGCGGGCTGCTCGCTCTGGCCGGCTGCGACATCGTGTTCGCGCCGTCGGAGAAGGACCTGTACCCCGAGCCGCAGGGCTACAAGCTGCATCCGCCGGCCGAGCTGGCCGACATCCTCGAGGGTCACTTCCGCCCCGGCTTCTTCACCGGCGTGTGCACCGTGGTGCTCAAGCTCTTCAACTGCGTGCAGCCGCGCGTGGCGGTGTTCGGCAAGAAGGACTACCAGCAGCTGATGGTGATCCGCCGCATGGTCGATCAGCTCGCGCTGCCGATCGAGATCGTCGGCGGCGAGACGGGCCGCGCACCCGACGGACTCGCGCTGTCGTCGCGCAATGGCTACCTGAGCACCGCCGAGCGCGCCGAGGCCGTGCAGCTCAGCGCCGCGCTGCGCCGCATCGAGGCCGCCGTGCGCGCCGGCGAACGCGACTGGGCAAGGCTCGAGGCCGAGGCGATGAGCGGCCTGGCCGCGCGTGGCTGGAAGCCCGACTACGTGGCGATCCGCCGCCGGCGCGATCTCGGCGCGCCGGCCGACGGCGAGCCGCTGGTCGTGCTCGCCGCCGCGAAGCTCGGCAGCACGCGGCTGATCGACAACCTCGAGCTGGCCTAGCGCTTCGCCAGCCGCTGCCAGGTCTCGACCACCGTGTCGGGGTTCAGCGAGATCGACACGATGCCCTCGCGGGCCAGCCAGTCGGCGAAGTCCGGATGGTCGCTGGGCCCCTGGCCGCAGATGCCCACGTACTTGCCCACCGCACGGCAGGCGGCGATGGCGCGCGAGATCATCGCCTTCACGGCCGGGTCCCGCTCGTCGAAGTCGCGTGCCAGCAGCTCGAGGCCGGAGTCGCGGTCCAGACCCAGCGTGAGCTGGGTCAGGTCGTTGGAGCCGATCGACATGCCGTCGAAGTGCTCGAGGAACTGCTCGGCGAGGATGGCGTTGCTCGGGATCTCGCACATCATGATCACGCGCAGGCCGTCGGTGCCGCCGGCGGCGGCGCGCTTGAGGCCACGCTCGGCGAGCATGCCCACCACGCGCTCGGCCTGGCCGAGCGTACGAACGAAGGGCACCATCACCTCGACGTTGGTCAGGCCCATGTCGGTGCGCACGCGCTTGAGCGCCTCGCACTCCATCGCGAAGGCCTCGCCGAACTCCTCGCTGACATAGCGCGACGCGCCGCGGAAGCCGAGCATCGGGTTCTCTTCCTCGGGCTCGTAGCGCGAGCCGCCGATCAGCTTCTTGTACTCGTTGCTCTTGAAGTCGGACAGCCGCACGATCACCGGCTTGGGCCAGAAGGCCGCGGCGATGGTGGCCACGCCCTCGGCGAGCTTGTCGACGTAGAAGGCGCGCGGGCTGGCGTGGCCGCGGGCCACCGACTCGACCGCCTTCTTCAGGTCGGCATCGACGTTCGGGTAGTCGAGGATCGCCTTCGGGTGCACGCCGATGTTGTTGTTGATGATGAACTCCAGGCGGGCCAGGCCCACGCCCGAATTCGGCATCTGCGCGAAATCGAAGGCGAGCTGCGGGTTGCCCACGTTCATCATGATCTTCACCGGGCAGTACGGCAGCTCGCCGCGCTGCACGTCGCTGACCTCGGTCTCGAGCAGGCCGTCGTAGATGTAGCCGGTGTCGCCTTCCGAGCAGGCCACGGTGACCAGCGCGCCCGACTGCAGCTTCTCGGTGGCGTCGCCGCAGCCCACCACGGCCGGGATGCCGAGCTCGCGCGCAATGATGGCCGCGTGGCAGGTGCGGCCGCCGCGGTTGGTGACGATGGCGCTGGCACGCTTCATCACCGGCTCCCAGTTCGGGTCGGTCATGTCGGTGACCAGCACGTCGCCGCTCTGCACCTGGTCCATCTCGGCGATGCTGTGCACGATGCGCACCGGGCCGGTGCCGATCTTCTGGCCGATCGCGCGGCCTTCGGCCAGCACGGTGCCGGTGCTCTTGAGCTTGTAGCGCTGCTCGACCTTGCCCTGCGCCTGGCTCTTCACCGTCTCCGGGCGGGCCTGCAGAATGTACAGCTTGCCGTCGCCGCCGTCCTTGCCCCACTCGATGTCCATCGGGCGGCCGTAGTGCTCTTCGATGATCAGCGCGTACTTGGCCAGCTCGGTAACGTCGGCATCGGTCAGCGAATAGCGGTTGCGCTGCTCGGGCGCGGTGTCGACGGTGCGCACCAGCTTGCCGGTGCGGGCCTTCTCCTCGGCCGGCGCGAACTCCATCTTGATCAGCTTGGAGCCGAGGTTGCGGCGGATGATCGGCAGCTTGCCGGCCTTCAGCGCGGGCTTGTGCACGTAGAACTCGTCGGGGTTCACGGCGCCCTGCACCACCGTCTCGCCCAGGCCGTAGCTCGAGGTGATGAACACCACGTCGGCAAAGCCGCTCTCGGTGTCGATGGTGAACATCACGCCGGCGGCGCCCAGGTCGGAGCGCACCATGCGCTGCACGCCCGCCGACAGCGCCACGTCACCGTGGGCGAAGCCCTTGTGCACGCGGTAGCTGATGGCGCGGTCGTTGTAGAGGCTGGCGAACACCTCCTTCATCTTCGCCAGCACCTCCTCGATGCCGACGACGTTCAGGAAGGTCTCCTGCTGGCCGGCGAACGAGGCGTCGGGCAGATCTTCGGCGGTGGCCGAGGAGCGCACCGCGAACGATGCGCCGGGGTTGCCGTCGGTCAGCCGGGCAAACTCGGCGCGGATCGCCGCTTCGAGCGCCGGCGGGAACGGCGTGGCCTCGATCCAGTGGCGGATCTGGGCGCCGGCCTCGGCCAGCGCGCGCACGTCGTCGGTGTTCAGCGACGCCAGGCGCTGCTCGATGCGGCCGGCCAGGCCCTCGTGCTTGAGGAACTCGCGGAAGGCGTGCGCGGTGGTGGCGAAGCCGCCGGGCACCCGCACGCCGGAGGCGGCCAGCTGGCTGATCATCTCGCCGAGGGAGGCGTTCTTGCCGCCGACCGCCTCGACGTCGGTCATTCTCAGTTGTTCGAACGGTACGACCAGGGCGGTCGCCAGTGCGGGGTTGGACATGGGAAAACTCCGTGATGTTGAAAAACCGGTGTCCCTCGGCCCCGTGGGCGGCCCGAGCTCGGCTCGAGGGCGGCGCGCAGGCCCGGCGCACGGCTGCCGCACTGTTGGAGTGCTTGTGGGCGGCAGGAGGCGTTCATCGGGCGTCGGGGAGGATGTCTGGCCGGGATTCTAAGGTTTGTCCCTATCATTCCGGGCACCACCCCCCATGGCCGAAGGCCGCGAGCCCATGCCCAACCGCACCGTGTTCTTCGTCTCCGACGGCACCGGCATCACCGCCGAGACCTTCGGCAACTCGATCCTGGCGCAGTTCGCCGGCAAGCCGCGCCATGTGCGCCGGCCCTTCATCGACACGCCGGACAAGGCCCACCAGGTGGTGCGCGAGGTCAACCACACCGCCGATGCCGAGGGCCGCCGGCCGGTCGTCTTCGTGACCCTGGTCAACACCGAGATCCTGGAGATCCTCAAGCAGTCGCGCGGCCTGGTGCTGGACATGTTCAACACCTTCATCGAGCCGCTGGAGGCCGAGTTCGGGGTCAAGTCCAACCACCGCATCGGCCGCTTCTCCGACGTCTCGAAGAGCCAGGAGTACACCGACCGCATCGAGGCGATCAACTTCTCGCTGGCCCACGACGACGGGCAGTCGGCGAAGAACCTCGCCGAGGCCGACGTGATCCTGGTCGGCGTCAGCCGCAGCGGCAAGACGCCGACCTCGCTGTACCTGGCGATGCAGCACGGCATCAAGGCCGCCAACTACCCGCTCATCCCGGAAGACTTCGACCGCGGCCAGATCCCTTCGACGCTGGCGCCGTTCAAGAAGAAGTGCTTCGGGTTGACCATCGACCCCGACCGGCTCAGCCAGATCCGCAACGAGCGCCGCCCGGGGAGCAAGTACGCCTCGACCGAGAACTGCCGCGCCGAGGTGCGCGAAGCCGAGGCCATGATGCGCCGCGAGGGCATCGCGTGGCTGTCGTCGACGCACAAGTCGATCGAGGAAATCGCCACGACGATCCTGCGCGATCTGCGGCCGGATCGACTGATGTACTGAGCTGGTGCGGTGCGTCAGCCGGCTCGCTGGCGCGCCGATTCGTAGAGACACACTGCCGCCGCCGCGGCAACGTTGAGCGACTCCTCGCCCCCCGGCTGCGGGATGCGCAGCGTCATCGTGCAGCGCTGCTGGAGCGGCGCCGACACGCCCTGCCCTTCGTGGCCCAGCACCCAGCCGCACGGCCAGGGCAGGTCGACCTCGTGCAGCGCCTGCTCGGCGTGCGAGCTGGTGGCCAGCAGCGGCACGCGCAAGGCCGCCAGCGCCCCCTCCTCGATGCCTTCGACCAGCCGCAGCCCGAAGTGCGCGCCCATGCCCGCGCGCAGCACCTTGGGCGACCACAGCGCCGCCGTGCCCTTCAAGGCCACCACCTGGGCGAAGCCGAAAGCCGAGGCACTGCGCAGGATGGCGCCGACGTTGCCGGCATCCTGCAACCGGTCGAGCACCACCGTGGGCGCGTCCGGGGTGATCGTCGGCGCGGTCGGCGTGGCGACGAGGAAGCCGATCGCCGGCGGTGACTCGAGCGTCGACAGGCCGGCCATCAGCTCCGCCGGCACGATTGCCGCTGAAGCCGCCTGTGAGGCCAGTTCGCGCAGCGCGGGCCGCTGCCACGCCTCGCTGGTCAGCACCGCCTGCAGCGCGCGCCCGCCGCGCGCCGCGAACGCCTCGCAGAGATGATCTCCCTCCAGCCACACCTCGCCGAGCTTGCGATACGCGCCGGGGTCGGCCACGAGCTTGCGCACCCGCACCAGCAGCGGGTTGTCCTTCGAGCTGATCGCGCGCGGCTCGGCCATGCTCAGCCTTCCAGCACCTCGCGCACCGGCGCGAACGAGCGGCGGTGCGCCGGGCAGGCGCCATGGGCGCGCAGCGCCGCCAGGTGCTCCGGCGTGGGGTAGCCCTTGTGGCCGTCGAAGCCGTACTGCGGGTGCGCCTCGTGCAGAGCCTGGCAGAGCCGGTCGCGATGCACCTTGGCGAGGATCGAGGCCGCCGAGATCGCCTTCACCTTCGCGTCGCCCTTGACGATCGCCTCGGCCGGCACTTTGAGCACCGGGATGCGGTTGCCGTCGACCAGCACGCGGGACGGCTTCAAGCGCAGGCCCTCGACCGCGCGGCGCATCGCCAGCAACGTGGCCTGCAGGATGTTGAGCTGGTCGATCTCCTCCGCGCTGGCCTCGGCGATGCAGCAGCACAGGGCCTTGGCGCGGATCTCGTCGAACAGCGCCTCGCGCCGGCGTGCCGTCAGGGCCTTGGAGTCGGCCAGGCCCCGGATCGGCTGCAGGTCGTCGAGGATGACCGCCGCGGCCACCACCGGGCCGGCCAGCGGGCCGCGGCCGGCCTCGTCCACGCCAGCCACCAGACCGGGCGCGTCGAAGCTCAGGCCGAGCTGCTCAGGCCGCGAGGATCTCCGCGATCGCATCGGTGGCGGCCCGGGCGGTGTCGCGCCGGAGTTCGAGGTGAAGCGCCTGGAATCGCCGCTCCACGTCGGCGCAGCGCTGCGGATCGTCCAGCCAGGCCAGCGTGGCGTGCGCCAGGCGCTCGGGCGTCGCGTCGCCCTGGATCAGCTCGGGCACGACGAAGTCGCGCAGCAGGATGTTGGGCAGGCCGACCCAGGGCTGGTACTTCATGCGCTTCATCATCTGCCACGACAGCGGGTGCATGGCATAGGTGATGACCATCGGCCGCTTGAACAGCGCCGCCTCCAGCGTGGCCGTGCCGCTGGCGATCAACGTCACGTCGCAGGCGGCCAGTACCTCGTGGGATCGGCCGTCGATCAGCTCGACCGTCACGCTCGATTCGTGCTGCCGGCGCAGCGGCTCGACGAGGTGACGCAGGCCCGGCACCACTGGCAAGATGAAGCGCACACCGGGGCGCAGCTTCGCCATCTCGGCGGCCGCCTCGAACAGGCGCGGCGCGATGTACTGGATCTCCGAGCGCCGGCTGCCGGGCAGCAGCGCCACGACGGGCTCGTCGCCCAGCCCGAGCGCCTGGCGCGCAGCTGAACGAGGCACTTCCAGCGGAATCGTGTCGGCCAGAGGATGGCCCACGTACTTCGCCGCGATGCCGCGCTTCGCGTAGATCTCCGGCTCGAAGGGGAAGATGCACAGCACCGCGTCGACCGCCTTGCGGATCTTCTCGATGCGCTTGCCTCGCCAGGCCCAGATCGACGGGCTGACGAAGTGCACCGTGCGGATGCCGGCGGCCTTCAGCCGGGCCTCGAGGTCGAGGTTGAAGTCGGGAGCGTCGACGCCGATGAACAGGTCCGGCCGCGACTGGAGCAGGCGCTCGGCCAACTGGTTGCGGATACCGAGCAGTTCGGGGTAGTGGCTGAGGACCTCGATGTAGCCGCGCACCGCCAGCTTGTCGTGCGGCCACCAGGCCTCGAAGCCGTGAGCGGCCATCTTCGGCCCGCCGATGCCCTGCGCCACCAGGTCCGGCCAGCGCGCACGCAGCCCTCCGAGCAGCAGGCCGGCGAGCAGGTCGCCCGAGGCCTCGCCCGCGACCATCGCGAAGCGCGGTGCCGACGGCAGCATCGGCTCAGCGGGCGATGCCGCGCGTGGCGTTGGCGAGGAAGGCCGACATCATCGCCACGTCGGCGGCAGCGGCCGGCTGCTCGCGGCCCAGCGCCTCGATGGACTCCTTGGCCTGCTCGAGCGTGCGGCCCTCGCGGTACAGCAAGCGGTGCATCTGCTTGACGGCGGCGATGCGCGGCGCGTCGAAGCCGCGGCGACGCAGGCCCTCGATGTTGAAGCCGCGCACCGCCAGCGGGTTGCCGTCGACCAGCATGTACGGCGGAACGTCCTGCGACACCGCGCTGCCGAAGCCGACCATCACGTGCGCGCCGATCTTGACGAACTGGTGGATGCCGGTGAGCCCGCCCACCGTGACCCAGTCGCCCAGGTGCACGTGGCCGCCCAGCGTGGTGTTGTTGGCCAGCGTGGTGCGGTCGCCGACCTGGCAGTCGTGCGCGATGTGCACGTAGGCCATGATCCAGTTGTCGTTGCCGATGCGCGTGACGCCGGCGTCCTGGGCGGTGCCGAGGTTGAAGGTGCAGAACTCGCGCACCATGTTGCGGTCGCCGATCACCAGTTCGGTCGGCTCGCCGGCGTACTTCTTGTCCTGCG
>NZ_JBFXIO010000040.1:0-18796 GCF_050175855.1 Piscinibacter sp. | reverse complement strand
CACCGCCGCGGCGCCGCCACCACCTCTACGACCAGAGCTTCCAGCGCGCCTTCAAGCGCGCGCTCGACGAAGCCGGCATCGCCAAGCCGGCCACGCCGCACACGCTGCGCCACTCCTTCGCCACCCCCCTGCTGCAGTCGGGCTACGACATCCGCACCGTGCAGGAGCTGCTCGGCCATGCCGACGTGAGCACCACGATGATCTACACCCACGTGCTCAAGCTCGGCGGCGGCGCGGTGCTCAGCCCGCTCGACCAGCTCGCGGCGGTGTCGCCCCCCGTGCCGCCCACGTACGCCACCCACGCCATGCCCCTGCGCCCGGGCCGCCACGCCCGCGAGAGCGAACCACCGTGTTATCTGCCGACACCCAACGCCCTGCCGCTGTATCGGCCGGCCGCGCCCGCAGCCTGCCGGGCTACGCCGAGCTCCACTGCCGCAGCTGCTTCAGCTTCCTGAGCGGCGCCTCGCAGCCCGACGAGCTGGTGCGCCGCGCGCACCGGCTCGGCTACGCCGCGCTCGCGATCACCGACGAATGCTCGCTCGCCGGCGTGGTGCGCGCGCATGTCGAGGCGCGCGAGTGCGGCCTGCACCTGATCGTCGGCGCGCAGATGCGGCTCACGCTGCCGGCTGCCAAGGCAGGGGAGGACTCCGCACCGCACGCCCGCTTGGTGCTGCTCGCGCAGACGCGCCGCGGCTACGGCAACCTCTCGCACTGGATCACCGTCGCGCGCCGCCGCGCGCCCAAGGGCGAGTACCTCGCGCACCCCTCCGACCTGGAAGGCCGCGTGCCGAACGCGCCCTTCCTCGCCGGCCTGCCGGGCTGCCTCGCACTGCTGGTGCCTGATGCGTCACAGGGCTTCGAGGCCGTGTTTGCCCAGGCGATGTGGCTCAAGACCTGGTTCGGCACCGACCGCGCCGGCCTCGCGCTGGAGTTGCTGCACCGCCCCGGCGACGAGGCGCTGCGCGCGATGGTGAAGAAGATCGCGCAGCTCACCGGATTGCCCATCGTCGCCGCGGGCGACGTGCTGATGCACGTGCGATCGCGCAAGGCGCTGCAGGATGCGCTGGTCGCCACACGGCTGAACCGGCCGGTGGCCGAGTGCGGCCTCGCGCTCGCGCCCAACGCCGAGCAGCACCTGCGTTCGCGCGCGCGGCTGGCCACGCTGTACGAACGCGAGTGGCTCGACAACACGCTCGCCTTCGCGGCGCGCTGCAGCTTCTCGCTGGCCGAGCTGCGCTACGAATACCCGCGCGAGATCGTGCCCGAGGGCCACACCCCGGCTTCCTGGTTGCGCACGCTGGTGATGCAGGGCGTCGAGCGCCGCTTCCCGCTGGAGGGGCCGCTGGCGGAAGAGGGCGCTGCAGCCGCACGCGCCGACGCACTCTCTCGCATCGAGCACGAGCTGGCGCTGATCGCGCAGCTCGGCTACGAGCCCTACTTCCTCACCGTGGCCGACATCGTGCAGTGGGCGCGCGCCCAGGGCATCCTCTGCCAGGGCCGCGGCAGCGCGGCCAACTCGGTGGTGTGCTACTGCCTCGGCGTCACCGAGGTCAGCCCGCGCGAGGCCACGCTGCTGTTCGAGCGCTTCATCAGCGCCGAGCGCAACGAGCCGCCGGACATCGACATCGACTTCGAGCACCAGCGCCGCGAGGAGGTCATCCAGTACATCTACCGCAAGTACGGCCGCCACCGCGCCGCGCTCACCGCGGTGGTGATCAGCTACCGGCCGCGCAGCGCGGTGCGCGACATCGGCCGTGCGCTCGGCATCGACCCGCAGCGCATCGATGCGGTGGCCAAGGGACAGCAGTGGTTCGACGGCCGCAGCATCCGCGCCGAGCGCCTGCGCGAGAACGGCTTCGACCCCGAGTCGCCCATCGTGCGCCAGTGGGTGGAGCTGACGCAGCAGCTGATCGGCTTCCCGCGCCACCTCTCGCAGCACCCCGGCGGCTTCGTCATCGCGCGCGACCAGATCGAACAGCTGGTGCCGGTGGAGAACGCCGCCATGCCCGGGCGCAGCGTGGTGCAGTGGGACAAGGACGACCTCGACGAGCTCGGCCTCATCAAGGTCGACATCCTCGCGCTGGGCATGCTCAGCGCCATCCGCCGCTCGATGGCCGACATCGCGCGCAAGCTCGGCCGGCCCTTCGAGGTGCAGCATGTGCCGAGGGAAGACGCGCGCACCTACGACATGATCTGCGCCGCCGACACCGTGGGCGTCTTCCAGATCGAGAGCCGCGCGCAGATGAGCATGCTGCCGCGCCTGCAGCCCCGCACGTACTACGACCTGGTGGTCGAGGTGGCGATCGTGCGGCCCGGCCCCATCCAGGGCGGCATGGTGCACCCGTACCTGAAGAACCGGGGCCTCTCCGACGAGGAGATCGACTACCCCAAGGCGCTGCGCCCCGCGCTGCAGCGCACCAAGGGCGTGCCGATCTTCCAGGAGCAGGTGATGCAGATCGCGATGATCGCCGCCGACTTCAGCCCCGGCGAGGCCGACGCGCTGCGCCGCGCGATGGCGGCCTGGAAGCGCAAGGGCGGGCTCGGTCCCTTCCACGACCGGCTGGTCGGCCGCATGGTGGAGAAGGGCTACGAGCGCGAGTACGCCGAGCGCATCTTCAGGCAGATCGAGGGCTTCGGCGAATACGGCTTCCCCGAGAGCCACGCCGCCGGCTTCGCGCTGCTGGTCTACGTCAGCTGCTGGATCAAGCGGCATCACCCCGATGTCTTCCTCGCCGCGCTGCTGAACAGCCAACCGCTGGGTTTCTACGCCCCGGCGCAGCTGGTGCGCGATGCACGGGCGCACGGCGTCGAAGTACGGCCGGTGGACGTGCATGCGAGCGAGGTGAACTCGGTGCTCGAAGGGCTGGAAGGGTCGGTGGGCGAACGAGTGCTGCCGGTGCGATTGGGGCTCGATCGCGTCGGCGGCCTGGCGCTGGAGGCCGCCGAGCGCATCGTCGCCGCGCGCCGCGAGGGCGGGGCCTTCGCCAGCGTGGAAGACCTGGCCCGCCGCGCCGCGCTGAATGCCAACGACCTGCAGGCCCTCGCGCAGGCCGACGCGCTGCGCGGCTTGGCCGGCCACCGCCACCAGGCGGCCTGGGCAGTGGCCGGCGTCGACACGCGCGCCACGCCCATGCTGCGCGCCACACGAACGCAGGAGGCGGCGCAGGCCGAGCTCGCCGCACCCTCGGCAGTGGAAGACACGCTGGCCGATTACCGGGCGCTCGGCCTGTCGCTGCAGCACCACCCGATCGGCCTGCTGCGCGAGGAGCTCGCGGCTTTCAAGGTGCAGCCGGCATGCGTGCTGCGCACCTATCCGCACGGCCGGCTGGCGCGTGCCAGCGGCCTGGTCACGCATCGGCAGCGCCCCGAGACGGCCAAGGGCACCACCTTCGTCACGCTGGAGGACGAGACCGGCACCGTCAACGTGATCGTCTGGCCCAAGGTCTTCGAGGCGCACCGGCGCGAGCTGCTCGGCACGCGGCTGCTCACCGTCTACGGCCAGTGGCAGCGCGAGGGCGAGGTGATGCACCTGGTGGCGATGAAGCTGATCGACCACAGCCCGCTGCTGGCTGGCTTGGTCGCGAAGAGTCGCGACTTTCATTGAAAATCGCTCCATGCTGTTTCTTCTTTCTCCCGCCAAGCGCCTCGACTACGAGAGCGCCGTACCGCCCGAGGTGGCCGCGCTCGCCACCGCGCCGAAGTTCATGACCGAAGCCGCCGCGCTGATCGAGGTGATGAAGGCCAGGACGCCGCTGCAGGTGGCGAAGCTGATGGACCTCTCCGACGAACTCGCCGCGCTCAACGCGGCCCGCTACGCGGCCTGGTCGAAGCGCAACACCGCGAGGAACAGCCGCCCGGCGGTGCTCGCCTTCGCGGGCGACGTGTACGAAGGCCTGCAGGCCGAGTCGCTGGTCCTCGACGACCTCGCCTGGGCGCAGGCGCACGTGGTCATCCTCTCTGGCCTGTACGGCGCGCTGCGCCCGCTCGACAAGCTGCAGCCCTATCGCCTCGAGATGGGCACGGCCGTGGCCACCGAGCGTGGCCGCAACCTCTACGACTGGTGGGGCGACACGATCGCCGCCCACCTCAACCAGCGGCAGCGCGGCGAACGCGCCCCGGTGATCGTCAACCTCGCCTCGCAGGAATACTCGCGTGCCGCGCTGCGGCCGGCGCTGAAGGCGCGGGTGGTGGAATGCGTGTTCGAGGAAGGGCAGGGCGGCCAGTACCGGATCGTGAGCTTCTTCGCCAAGAAGGCGCGCGGCATGATGGCGCGCTTCGCGATCCAGAACCGCGTCGAGACGCCCGAGGCGCTGCGCGAGTTCGACGCCGAGGGCTACGGCTACGTGCCGGCGCTGTCCACGGCCGATCGCCTCGTGTTCCGCAGGCAGGCGCAGTGACCACCGTCCCGAAGCGCATCCTGCCCGTCATCGCGATCTCGCAGTTCGCGGGCACCTCGGTCTGGTTCGCCATCAATGCCGTGATGGCCGACCTGCAGCGCGACGTGGCGCTGCCCGCGGCGGCCATCGGCTGGCTCACGGCGGCGGTGCAGATCGGCTTCATCGCCGGCACCTTCGTCTTCGCGCTGCTGTCCATCGCCGACCGCTTCTCGCCGCGCAAGGTCTTCCTTGTCTGCTCGCTGCTCGCCGGCGCGCTGGCGCTGGCCACGGCGCTGCTGCCGCCCGAACTGTCGATGCTGCTCGTGCTGCGCTTCCTCACTGGCGTGGCGCTGGCCGGCATCTATCCGGTGGGCATGAAGATCGCCTCAGGCTGGTTCGCGCAGGGACTGGGCTGGGCGCTCGGCGTGCTGGTCGGGGCGCTGGTGTTCGGCAGCGCCTTGCCCTTCGCGCTGCGTGCGCTGGGCGCTTCGTGGTCCTGGCAGGCGGTGATGCTCGCCGTGGCGGCCGTGGCCGCCGGTGGCGGCGTGCTGATGGCCGTCTTCGTGCCCGATGGGCCGCACCTCGCGCCGGCCGCGCGCATCACGCCCAAGGCGCTCACGGTGATCTGGAACGACCGCCAGGTGCGCGCCTCGGCCTTCGGCTACTTCGGCCACATGTGGGAGCTGTACGCCTTCTTCGTGCTCATCCCGGCGATCGTGGCCACGCGCTTCGCCGGGGCGGCGGCCTCGTGGTGGGTGGCCGCCACGATCGGCCTGGGCGGCGTGGCCTGCATCGTCGGCGGTGCGCTGGTGCGCCGCGTCGGCGGTTCGCGCGTGGCCGCGTTCCAGCTCGCCAGCAGCGGGCTGTGCGGCCTGCTCGCGCCGTGGCTGCTCGAAGCGCCGCTGTGGCTGTGGGGCGCGTGGCTGCTGTGGTGGGGCGCCACCGTTTCCGGCGATTCGCCGCAGTTCAGTGCACTCACCGCCGCCAACGCGCCGCGCGCGATGGTCGGCAGTGTGCTCACCTTCGTCAATGCGATCGGCTTCACGCTGTCCACCGCCACCATCACGCTGTTCGCGGCGATGGCGGCGCAATGGCCGCTCGCCCAGGTGCTGCCCTGGCTGGCGGTGGGGCCGGCGATCGGGCTGTGGTTCCTCAGCCCGCTGTGGAGAGACGCGCGCTAGCAGCTACCGGCGTGCATCGAAGACGAGGCAGGTCGTGGACGCGTGTGCGTACAGCTTGCCGTCCGGCCCCACCAGCTTGCCTTCGGCCGTGGCCACCTGGTTGCCGCCGTGCACCACGCGGCCCTCGGCGCGCACCAGCGGCACCTTGTCGGTGAGGGCGCGCACGATGTTGATCTTCAGCTCCAGCGTGGTGTAGGCCTTGCCGGCCGGCAGGCTGGAGTGCACCGCGCAGCCCACGGCCGAATCGAGCAGCGTGGCGAACCAGCCGCCGTGCACCGTGCCCAGCGGGTTGTAGTGCGCGAAGCCGGGCTTGCCCTGGAACACCGCGACGCCGGGCTCGACGTGCACGAGCAGGAAGTCGAGCGTGATGCCGATCGGCGGCGCCGGCAGGCGACCGGCCATCATGGCCTCGAAGACCTGCATGCCCGACAGGCCCGCCACCTGCTCGGGCCGTGCGACGCCGATCTCGCCGCGCTTTGCTCGCATCGCGGCGTCTTCCTCTCGCCAGCGGGCAAGCGTGGCTTCGGTGTCGTGGGGGTGGCTCATCGTCGTTCCTTCGAGTCGTGATTAGCTTGCATATGCAAAGGTTGTGGCTACAATAATCGCCATGGCCGAAGTCGTCAAGCCTCAGGGCTGCACCAACCTCAAGCTGCGCGAGCTGAGCCGCGTGGTCACGCGCCACTACGACGCCTACGTCGCGCCCACGGGCCTGAAGAACTCGCAGTACTCGCTGCTGTCGCACATCGTCCTGCTCGGGCCGATCCGTCCGGGCGAGCTGGCTGCGCGCATGCGGCTCGATGCCTCCACGCTCACCCGCAACCTGCAGCCGCTCGTCGCCGCCGGGTGGGTGGAGCAGGGCCCGGGCGACGACGCGCGCAGCCGCTCGGTGGTGGCCACCGAGGTCGGACGGGCCAAGCGCGCCGAGGCGCAGCGCGCCTGGAAGCAGGCCCAGCTGGCGCTGAACGCACGCCTGGGCAACGAACGCGTGGCCGCGCTGCATGCGCTGCTCGACGACTGCCTGGCCGCGCTCGAAGAGGGAGATCCAGACGATGAATGACACCGTGCGCCGCACGCTGCCGCCGCTGGCCTGGGTGCTGCTGGCTGCGGCCGGTACCTTCGCACTGACCATGGGCGCACGCCAGTCGATGGGCCTGTTCCTCGGGCCGATCAACACCTCCACCGGGCTGGGCCTGGCGAGCATCAGCCTGGCCTTCGCCTTCGGGCAGCTGTGGTGGGGCCTCACCCAGCCTTTCGCCGGCATGGTGGCCGACCGCATCGGCGCCGGACGCGTGCTGCTGGCCGGCGTGCTGCTGGTGGCGCTGGGCACGGCGCTCATCCCCTACATGACGACGACCGCGGGGCTGATCTTCGCGATCGGCGTGCTGTCGGCCGGCGGTGCCGGCATGGCCGGCCCCTCGGTGCTGATGGCCGCCACCACGCGCCTCGTGCCGGCCGAGAAGCGCGGCCTGGCCAGCGGCATCGTCAACGCCGGCGGCAGCTTCGGGCAGTTCGTGTTCGCGCCGATCGCGGGGGGCATCACCGCGGCAGCCGGCTGGGTGGCCTCGCTGCAGACCCTGGCGGCGCTGACACTGCTGGCGCTGCCGGCGGCCTGGGTGCTGCGCGGGCACTCGAACGCCCCGGTGCCCGGCGCGGCCCCCGTGAAGAAGGAAACGACCCGCGAGGCGGTGTCACGTGCGCTGGCCGACCCGAGCTACCGGCTGCTGGCGGCAGGCTTCTTCGTGTGCGGCTTCCACGTTGCCTTCCTCGCCACCCACCTGCCCGGCGTGGTGGCCTCCTGCGGGCTGCCGCCGGAGGTGGGCGCCTGGTCGCTGGCGGTGATCGGCCTGTTCAACATCGTCGGCAGCGTGGCGATGGGCTGGGCGGTGAGCCGCTGGCGGATGAAGTCGCTGCTGTCGCTGGTCTACGCGACGCGTGCCGTGGCCGTGCTGGTGTTCCTGCTCGCGCCCAAGACCACCGCGGTGATGCTGGTGTTCGCCGCGGTGATGGGCCTGACGTTTCTCTCCACCGTGCCGCCCACCGCCGGCCTGGTGGCCAAGTTCTTCGGGTCGGCGAACATGGCCACGCTGTTCGGCATCGTGATGGTCTCGCACCAGATCGGCGGCTTTCTCGGCGCTTGGCTGGGGGGCAAGGCGTTCGAGGCGAGTGGCAATTACGACTGGATGTGGTACGCGGATGTGGTGCTGGCTGTCGGCGCAGCCTTGCTGCATCTGCCGATTCGGGAGAAGGTGGTGGCGCCTCGCGTGGCCGCTGCCTGAGGCCGCGTCAACCGTGGCAATCCACCAGACTGCATGCCACTAATGGTTCAGCGCGGCAGGCGCGGCCCCGTGGGGGCGATTTCGGGGTCGCCGAGGAGCGCAGTGCCGGGAGGCGGCGCGCGCAGCGCGCTTTGTGGACTGACTCGTCGCCTCTGTCCGAGCGCAGCGAACGGAGTGAGCGTAGCGAGTTAGGCGACGCGCCTCCTGGCACGAGCACCGCAGGGGAGTCGGCGCAGCCGACCGACCCCGCATGAGCCCTCGCGGGGCCGCGCCTGCCGCGCCGCTCCCACGCGGATCAAACGCGACGAACCGCCTCCACCCCAGGCACCACGTCCTCGCCATACGCAGCTTTCCACCGGGCAGACAGCTTCTCGCTGGCATCGAGCCGATGCCCTGGCAGCCCATCCTCGGCATGCCAGTTCGCCACCCGCGACTCCACCGCGAAGTGCGAGGTCGGCCGGATCCGCGAAGGATCGTCGAGACTTCCCACCGACAGATCCATTTTCTGCGAATCGACATACGCGAACGACAGCGGCGAGCCGCAATCCGGGCAGAAGCCGCGCCGCGCGAACGTCGACGAGGCGTACAGCTTCGGCGGCTCGGTGAGCCAGCGCACCGCCGCCTGTGGCACGTTGATGAAGGCCGCACGCGTGTTGCCGAAGGCCAGCTGGCACATGCGGCAGTGGCAGTAGTAGCCCTCGTCCGACTCCAGGCTCACCTCGTAGCGGATGCGGCCGCACAGGCAGCCGCCCTGCAGGGTCATCGTCTCGGCCATGGCGGCCTCCCGTGGGAACGATCAGACCGTGTAGTTGAGCACACGCCGGCCGCCGTCGGCATAGACGATCTCGCCGGTCAGGTAGCTCGAGGCATCGCTGAGCAGGAAGGCCACCACGTCGGCGATCTCTTCCGGCTCGCCCAGGCGGCGCATCGGCGTGCGGCTCATGATGCGCGCCTTGGCCTCCTCGCTGCCCAGCACCGCGTTCTTCGCCAGCTCGGTGGCGATGGTGCCCGGCGCCACGGCATTGACGCGGATGCCGCGGTCGGCCAGGGCCAGTGCCATCACGCGGGTGAGCTGGTCCACGCCGCCCTTGCTGACGTTGTAGCTGGCGATGCTCGGGATGGCCATCACGCCGTTGACCGAGCTCATGTTGACGACGCTGCCACCTCCGGAAGCGGCCATGTGCCGCGCGACCGCCTGCGCCACCAGGAAAGCGCCCTTGAGGTTGACGCCGATCACCTCGTCCCAGTCGGCCTCGGTGATGTCGAGGAAGTCGGCGGCCTTGAAGATGCCGGCGTTGTTCACCAGGCCGTGGATGCGCGGGAGCGACTGCAGCGTTGTCGCCAGCGCCGCCTCGACCTCGGCCTTATTCGCCACGTCGCAGCGTGCGAACAGCGCCTTCGCGCCGTTGCCGCGCAGTTCGGCGGCGAGCGCCTCGCCACGCGCGGCATCCACGTCCCACAGCGCCACCGCCATGCCGTCGCCCGCGAGGCGCCGCGCGCAGGCCGCACCGATGCCCTGTGCCGCGCCGGTGATCAGCGCCGCGCGGCCGGCCAGGCCGAAGTTCACTGCGCCGGAGGACGTCATGCCGCCTCCTTGTCGAGCCAGATGCCCATGCCCTGGGCGTTGAGCTCGATGTCGACGTCCAGCAGCGTCGCCACTTCCGTCTCGCTGAAGCGGCAGCCGTGCGCCTTCACGATCGCCACGTACTCGGCCAGCAGCGCGCGCTTGAGCGCGGCGT
This sequence comes from Piscinibacter sp., assembly GCF_050175855.1. Lineage (GTDB taxonomy): Bacteria > Pseudomonadota > Gammaproteobacteria > Burkholderiales > Burkholderiaceae_C > Piscinibacter. The sequence goes on along the minus strand of NZ_JBFXIO010000040.1, from coordinate 9,224 downwards.
GGCGGTCCGGCGCACCCTTCAGGCCGCGGCCGATGGCCACCAGCCGGTCGAGCTGCGCGAGGAAGCTCTCGCCCAGGCGCTGCACGTCGCGCACGCGGCTGTAGTGCGTCAGGTACATGCACTCGGGCCGGTACGACAGCAGCCGCAGCACCGATTCGCGCAGCTTGTCGGGCTCGAACTGCACCGGCGTGGTGGTCGGCAGCAGCCACGGGCCCTGCTCGGTGTCGAACTCGCGGTAGCTCAGGCCGAAGGTGTCGCCGGTGAAGAAGCCGCGCGTGCGCGTGTCCCAGACGCAGTGGTGGTGGCGCGCGTGGCCCGGCGTGTCGAGAAACTGCAGCTCGCGGCCGGCCAGCGAGAGCGTCATGCCGTCGGCCGATTCCTTCACGCGCTCGGCCGGCACACCGACGATCTGCCCGTACGAGCGCGCCATCTCCGCCTCGCCGTACACCGCGGTGGCGCCGGCCACCAATGCCGAGGGGTCGATCATGTGCCGCGCGCCGCGCGGATGCACGATGGCCGTCGCTTTCGCCAGATGGCTCATCAGCAGGCCCACGCCGCCGGCGTGGTCGAGGTGCACATGCGTCGGGATCACGTGGTCGACGGCCTCGCGCGCCAGGCCGAGCGCTTCCAGCGTGGCCAGCAGGCGCGGCACGGCGAAGTTGGTGCCGGTGTCGACGAAGGCCGCGCGGCCGTTCTCGACGATCAGGTAGGCGGCGTCGAACACCGGGCGATGGAAGCCGGTGTCGATGGCGAAGATGCCGTCGCCCAGGTCCTGGGCATAGGAGGGTAGTGAGGACATGGGCAGGGATTCTAGGCAGCGGCCCCGCTCCGCACGACGGGAGTTCCGCTATCGTCCGCCCCATGATGCGTATGCCTGCCCTCGTGCTGTCGGCCCTGCTGCTGGCCGGCTGCGTCAACATGAGCAGCCCGACGAAACTCCCCACCGGCGCCAGCGCCGAGGCGATCCGCGCGCAGCTCGGCGAGCCCACCGGCCGCTACACGATGCCCGGCGGCGCCACGCGGCTCGAATATGCCCGCGGGCCCTACGGCCGCGAGACCTGGATGCTCGACGTCGATGCCGCCGGCGCGCTTCTCAAGGCCACGCAGGTGCTCCACGAGGCCACCTTCGCCACCATCAAGGCCGGCATGACGCGCGACGAAGTGCTTCGCATCATCGGGCGCCCGTCCAAGGTCGGCTTCGTCGGCTGGCAGAACCAGACGGTGTGGAACTACCGCTACTCGAGCCCGTTCTGCCAGTGGTTCCAGGTCGGCCTCGGGCAGGACGGCGTCGTGCAGGACACCGGCTTCGGCCCCGATCCGCTGTGCGACGACGTGGACGTTCCCCATGTCGGAATCCTGCGCCACCGATGAACCGCACCATCGTCTACGGCATCCCGAACTGCGACACCGTCAAGAAGGCCCGCGCCTGGCTGGCCGGGCGCGGTGTCGAGGTCGCCTTCCACGACTACAAGAAGCAGGGTGTGCCCGAGGCCGAGCTGAGCGGCTGGGTGAAGGCGCTCGGCTGGGAGGCGTTGCTCAACCGCAAGGGCTCCACCTGGCGCAAGCTCGATCCGGCGCGGCAGGCGCAGGTCACCGATGCCGGCAGCGCCATCGCGCTGATGCTGGCGCAGCCGAGCGTGATCCGCCGGCCAGTGCTGGTGCGCGGCGACGTGCTGAGCGTCGGTTTCGATGCCGACGACTGGGCGGCGCTGTTCCGCTAGTCAGAGCTTCAGGTCGAACTCCGCCTCGGCCACGACCTCGCCGTTGATGCGCAGGTCCAGCGCATGGCGGCCGGCGTGGTAGCGCCGCGTCGTCACCTCGCGCATCGAGTGCTGCTTCGTCAGCGTGCGTGATTCGCACGGCGCCAGTGTGAAGGTCCAGCCCTTGAACACCTTGGGCGTGCGCTCGCCATTGGCCTTGACGTGATGCACGGCGTAGTCGATCACCAGCGGCTGGGCGCGCTTCGCGCCGGAGTGCAGTTCGAGCGTCAGCGTGAGGCTGTCGCCCACGCGCAGCCGCTTCGGCGTGATCGCCAGCGCCGCCGCGCCGGAGTAGCGCCGGCCCAGGCCCCAGGCTTTCAGCATGCGTGCATCGCCCTTCTTGATGAGCGTGCGGCTGGCGTGCCTGAGCAGCGCGCGCCGCTCGGCCGAGGCGCCGGGCAGGTGCCGCACCACCCACTCGACGACGAGCGCCGGGTGGTCCTTGGCGATGTCGTTCAGGTGGTTGGCCACGCTGCGGCGCACGTACTCGCTCGGGTCGTCGAGCAGGGCCTCGAGCAGCGGCAGCGTCGGCGACGGGTCGGCGATCAGCCCCTTGAGCTGCAGCCCCCAGGGCAGGCGCGGGCGGCTGCCTTCGCTGGCCAGGCGGCGCACGTGCGGGCTCGCGTCCCTCGTCCAGCGCGCCAGGGTCTGGAACGCGAGTTCCGGGTGCGCCACGATGAAGGGCCGCACCGCCCACTCCGCGGTGAAGCGCTGGGTCAGCGCGTGCAGGCAGCGCAGCGCACGCTCGGGTGAATCCAGGCCGCGGCGCGCCACGAATTCGGTCATCGGCCACAGCGGCCAGCCGGCCAGGCCGGCGTCGCCCGTGCGCATCTCGCCGAGTTCCTCGTCGCCGCGCACCGGCAGCAGGCTGGCCTCGATGACGCGTGCCGCGCTGTCGAAATCGGCCGGCAGCGTGGCCTCCAGTGCAGCGCACAGGTGCTGCGCACGGGCCTTCAGCTCCAGAGTTTCCAGCCCGTCGACGGCCAGCGCCTCGAAGCGTGCGCCGTCGAAGGCCGGCCAGGCGCGCCCGAGGTGGCTGCGCATGGCGACCACGCCCTCGCGGTTGATGAGGTTCTTGAACGGTTCGGCCATGGGCGGCAAGCATACGGCGAGGCGGTCGCGCACGGCCTTCGTGCGTGTGCGCACCAATGAGCGGCATCTGCGTCGGCGCTATCACCGGTCTGGTGCATTCTGATTGCACCAAACAAGGCACGCGAATTGCTGTCCTGGTGCGCCGCGCACGACAACAACGCACGAGAGGGGGCTTCCGATGGATCAGGTCAAGCAGGGCACCGACGCCCTGTTCATTCTGCTGGGCGCCATCATGGTGCTGGCCATGCACGCCGGCTTCGCCTTCCTCGAGCTCGGCACGGTGCGCAAGAAGAACCAGGTCAATGCGCTGGTCAAGATCCTGGTCGACTTCGCCGTCTCCACCATCGCCTACTTCTTCGTCGGCTACACGTTCGCCTACGGCGTCGCCTTCTTCAGCGGCGCCGAGACGCTGGCGGCCAAGAACGGCTACGAGCTGGTGAAGTTCTTCTTCCTGCTGACCTTCGCGGCAGCGATCCCGGCCATCGTTTCCGGCGGCATCGCCGAGCGGGCGCGCTTCGGCCCGCAGCTGTTCGCCACTGCGGTGATCGTCGGCGTGATCTACCCGCTGTTCGAAGGCGCGATCTGGGGCGGCCGCTTCGGCGTGCAGGGCTTCGTGGAATCGACCACCGGCGTGGCCTTCCACGACTTCGCCGGCAGCGTCGTCGTGCACGCGGTGGGCGGCTGGATCGGCCTGGCCGCGGTGCTGCTGCTCGGGCCGCGCGCCAACCGCTACCGCAAGGACGGCGGCATGAGCGCGCACCCGCCGTCGAGCATTCCCTTCCTGGCGCTGGGCGCCTGGATCCTGGCGGTGGGCTGGTTCGGCTTCAACGTGATGAGCGCGCAGACCATCGACAAGATCTCCGGCCTGGTGGCGGTGAACTCGCTGATGGCGATGGTCGGCGGCACGCTGGTGGCGGTGCTGATGGGCCGCAACGACCCGGGCTTCGCCTACAACGGCCCGCTGGCCGGGCTGGTGGCGGTGTGCGCCGGCTCCGACGTGATGCACCCGGCCGGCGCGCTGGTGGTGGGCGGCGTGGCCGGGGCGATCTTCGTGCTGCTGTTCACGCTGACGCAGAACCGCTGGAAGATCGACGACGTGCTCGGCGTGTGGCCGCTGCACGGCCTGTGCGGCGCCTGGGGCGGCATCGCCTGCGGCATCTTCGGCCAGACCGCGCTGGGCGGGCGGGGCGGTGTGGGCTTCCTGTCGCAGTTCGTCGGCACGCTGCTGGGCGTGATCTGGGCCTTTGCCGGTGGCCTGCTGGTCTACGGCGCGATCCGGGCGGTGACCTCGCTGCGCCTCACGCCGGAAGAGGAGTACGAAGGCGCCGACCTGTCCATCCACCGCATCGGCGCCACGCCGGAGCGCGAGGCGAGCTGGTAGATCAGGCGATCAGCTGCCTCAGCACGTACGGCAGGATCCCGCCGTGCCGGTAGTAGTCCACCTCGATCGGCGTATCGATGCGCAGCGTGAGCGTCACGCGCTTCGTGCTGCCGTCGGCGCGCCGGATCGTCATCGAGGCATCCGCCTGCGGGCGGATCTCGCCGCCCAGGTCGATGTCGATCGCCTCGTTGCCCCTCAGGCCCAGGCTCTCCCACGAGTCGCCCGGCTTGAACTGCAGCGGCAGCACGCCCATGCCGACCAGGTTGCTGCGGTGGATGCGCTCGAAGCTCTTCGCCACCACCGCCTTGATGCCCAGCAACTGCGTGCCCTTGGCCGCCCAGTCGCGGCTGGAGCCGGTGCCGTATTCCTCGCCGCCGAAGATCACCGTCGGCGTGCCCTCGGCCATGTACTTCATCGCGGCGTCGTAGATCGCCAGCTTCTGGCCGGAAGGCTGGTGCAGCGTCACGCCGCCTTCCTCGCGTGAGCCGTCCGGGCCCGGCGGGATCATCAGGTTCTTGATGCGCACGTTGGCGAAGGTGCCGCGCACCATCACCTCGTGGTTGCCGCGCCGCGAGCCGTAGCTGTTGAAGTCGGCCTTGGCCACGCCGTGGGCCTTCAGCCACTGACCGGCGGGCGAGCTCTCCTTGATCGAGCCGGCCGGCGAGATGTGGTCGGTGGTGATCGAGTCGCCGAACAGGGCCATGATGCGCGCGCCTTCGATCTTCGAGGCGACCGCGGCCGGCTCCGGCGCGAAGCCGTCGAAGAAGGGCGGCCTGGCGATGTAGGTCGAGGCCGGCCAGTCGTACACCTGCCCGCTCGTGCCCTCGATGCGGTTCCACAGCTTGCCGGGCTTGCTGCGTACCTTCTCGTAGTTGGCCTTGAAGGCCTTGCCGTCCATCGCGTGCTTCATCAGCGCGTGGATCTCGTCGCTCGTCGGCCAGATGTCGCCGAGGTAGACCGGCCGGCCATTCTTGCCGGTGCCGACCGGCTCGGTCATCAGGTCGCGCCGCACCGTGCCGGCGATCGCGTAGGCCACCACCAGCGGCGGGCTGGCGAGGAAGTTGGCCTTCAGGTTCGGGTGGATGCGTGCCTCGAAGTTGCGGTTGCCCGAGAGCACGGCGGCGCACACCAGGTCGTTTCCGGCGATCGCCTCGTTGATCTCGGGCGCCAGGTCGCCGGCATTGCCGATGCAGGTGGTGCAGCCGTAGCCGGCGAGGTAGAAGCCCAGCTTCTCGAGATACTTCAGCAGGCCGGCCTTCTCGAGGTACTCGGTGACGATGCGCGAGCCCGGCGCGAGCGAGGTCTTCACGTGCGGCTTCACCGTCAGCCCCGCCTTCACCGCCTTCTTGGCCAGCAGCCCGGCGGCCAGCAGCACGCCGGGGTTGCTGGTGTTGGTGCAGGAGGTGATGGCAGCGATCAGCACATCGCCGTTGTGCAGCTCGATGCCGCTGCCCGTGGTGACGGGCTTGTCGAGCCTGTCGGCAGGCTGGTTGAAACCGTTGGCGGCAGCGGGTGCGCTGAACAGCTGGCCGAAGCTGGCTTTCACCTGGCCGATCTCGATGCGGTCCTGCGGACGCTTGGGGCCCGCCAGGCTGGGGGCCACGCTGCCGAGGTCGAGCGTCACCACCGAGCTGTAGTCGATGTCGCCCGCCTTCGGCACGCCGAACAGGCCCTGCGCGCGGAAGTAGGCCTCGAAGGCCTCGATCTCGCTCTTGCGGCGGCCGGTGCCACGGAAGTATTCGACCGTGCGCTCGTCGACCGGGAAGAAGCCCATGGTGGCGCCGTACTCCGGCGCCATGTTGGCGATGGTCGCGCGGTCGGGCAGGGCGAGCGTGCGCGTGCCCTCGCCGAAGAACTCGACGAACTTGCCCACCACCTTGTGCTTGCGGAGCATCTCGGTGACGGTGAGCACCAGGTCGGTGGCGGTCACGCCCTCGCGCAGCTGGCCGGTCAGCTCGAAGCCCACCACGTCGGGCGTGAGGAAATACACCGGCTGGCCGAGCATGCCGGCCTCGGCCTCGATGCCGCCCACGCCCCAGCCGACCACGCCGATGCCGTTGATCATCGTCGTGTGGCTGTCGGTGCCCACCAGCGTGTCCGGATAGCACACGCCGTCGGCGCGGCGGTGCACGCCACGCGCCAGGTACTCGAGGTTGACCTGGTGCACGATGCCGAATCCGGGCGGCACGACGCCGAAGGTGTCGAAGGCCTGCATGCCCCACTTCATGAACTCGTAGCGCTCTCGGTTGCGCTGGAACTCGAGCTTCATGTTGAGGTCGAGCGCGTCCTTGGTGCCGTAGTGATCGACCATCACCGAGTGGTCGACGACGAGGTCCACCGGCACCAGCGGCTCGATGGTCTTGGGGTTGCGGCCCATCGCGGCGGCCACGTTGCGCATCGCCGCCAGGTCGGCCAGCAGCGGCACGCCGGTGAAGTCCTGCAGCACCACGCGGGCGACCACGAACGGGATCTCGTCGGAGCGCTCTGCGTTGGGCTTCCAGTTGGCCAGCTGCGCCACGTGCTCGGCACCGACCTTGCGGCCATCACAGTTGCGCAGCACCGACTCCAGCACGATGCGGATCGAGACCGGCAGCCTGTGGATCGCCGGATGCTTCTTCGCCAGCGCGGGCAGGGAGAAGTAGCGGCCTTCCTTGCCGGAGGCGGTGCGGAAGGTCTGGATCGACGAGGCGAAAGGATGGGCGGCCATGGTGCGGAGCGTGCGGGTGAGGGATGCCCGCAACGCTAGCGCCAATCGCGCGCCCTTGCTACCGCGGGCGACATGCCCACGCGGGCATCAACCGTTCTTCGCCGCGAACTCGCGCATGTAGGCCACCAGCGCCTGCACGCCTTCCAGCGGCATGGCGTTGTAGATCGAGGCGCGCATACCGCCCACCACCCGGTGGCCCTTGAGCTGCACCAGCCCGCGCGCCTGCGCGCCTTCCAGGAACTTGCCATCCAGCGTCGCGTCGCGCAGCCGGAACGGCACGTTCATCAGCGAGCGGCAGTCCCTGGCCACCGGAGCGCTGTAGAAGTCCTGGCTGTCGAGGTAGTCGTACAGCAGCGCCGCCTTGGCGCGGTTGTGCGCTTCCATCGCCGCCAGGCCGCCCTGCGCCTGGATCCACTTGAACACCAGCCCGGCGATGTAGATCGCGTAGGTGGGCGGGGTGTTGAGCATGGAATCCGCCGCCGCCTGCTGGCCGTAGTCGAAGGCCGAGGGCGTGATCGGCAGCGAGCGGCCGAGCAGGTCTTCGCGCACGATGACGATGGTCAGCCCCGCGGGGCCGATGTTCTTCTGCGCGCCGCCGTAGATCAGGCCGTACTTCGCCACGTCGAGCGGGCGCGAGAGGATGTTGCTGGAGACGTCGGCCACCAGCGGCACGTCGCCCACGTCGGGCGTGAAGTGGTACTCCACGCCGCCGATGGTCTCGTTGGCGCAGATGTGCACGTAGGCGGCATTCGGGTCGAGCTGCCAGTCCTCGCGCGGCGGGATGCGGGTGTAGCCGCTGTCGCGGCTGCTCGCCGCCACGTTGACCGTGCAGTACTTGCCGGCTTCCTCGATCGAGCGCTTCGACCACTCGCCGGTGTCGATGTAGTCGGCGCCGGTGAAGCCGCGCAGCAGGTTCATCGGCACGATGGCGTTCTCGGCGATCGCGCCGCCCTGCATGAACAGGATCCGGTAGTTCGACGGCACCGCCAGCAGCTCGCGCAGCAGGTGCATCGCCTCCGCGTGGATGCTCATGAACTCGCGGCCGCGGTGGCTCATCTCCATCACCGACATGCCCGAGCCCTGCCAGTCGAGCATCTCCTCGGCGGCCTGGCGCAGCACCGGCTCCGGCAGGGCGGCGGGGCCGGCGCTGAAGTTGTAGACGCGGGTCATGGAACGGATCTCCGGAGGCGGCGGGTGACAGGGGGCCCCGAGCATACCCAACAACGACGCCGCGACCCCTGGCGCAGCGCAGCGTTTGGTGACAGCATCGCCGCACCCCATTCACCCACGCTGAGGAGACGTGCCATGCTGAAGTCCGGCATCGACCAGGACAAGATCATCGAGATGTTCGCCACGGCCAGTGCCAGCGGCAGCGAGCAGGTCCGCAAGGGCGTGCAGCAGGCCACGCTGGCGGCGCTGCAGGGCCGCGAACTGAGCCTGAAGAACATCCGCTCGGTGCTCAAGACCGTGGCCCAGGCCGCCTCGGCCGGTGCGGCGCAGAACAAGCTGCCGGGCGTGGACGTGGAGGCGCTGCTCGATCAGGCCGTGGCCGGCATGGATGCGGCGCTGCTCAAGGCGGTGGACGCCAACCGCGTGGCGCTGCAGCAACTCGTCAGCCAGGGCGCCGACCTGCGCGAGAAGCACCTGAAGAAAGCGCTGTCCGACCTGGAGGCGATGGAAGACAGCTTCATCGGCGCGCTGAAGAAGGCGGCCGACGCCGCCGGCACGCAGGTGGCCTCGCAATGGGCGCCGGTGCTCGAGAAGATGCAGGCCGGCGGTACCCTGTCCGGCGCCAAGGCGGCCACCACGGCCGAGCAGTTCGTGCAGCAGATGCACACCGCGATGCGCGACAGCCGCGCCGCCGGGCTGAAGGCGGCGCAGACCCTGGCCGAGAGCTACGCGGCGCTGGTCAGCGGCGTGCTGATCGGCATGTCCGACGCGCTCACGCAGGGCGGCGCCGCCAAGCCCAAGGCTGCGAAGAAGTGAACCCGCGCCGCTCGGTTATCGTGCCGGCATGAGCGATCCGAGCGGCGAGTTCAGCTTCTTCTGGCACGACTACGAGACCTTCGGCCGCGTGCCGCGGCGCGACCGGCCGGCGCAGTTCGCCGGCGTGCGCACCGACGCGGATCTGAACGAGATCGACGCGCCGGTGATGCTGTATTGCCAGCCGCCGCTGGATGCGCTGCCCGACCCCGAGGCCAGCCTGCTCACCGGCATCACGCCGCAGCAGTGCGCCGAGCAGGGCGAGGCCGAGCATGCCTTCGCCGCCGCCATCGAGGCGCAG
>NZ_JBFXIO010000039.1:0-18953 GCF_050175855.1 Piscinibacter sp. | reverse complement strand
GCAGCGGCGCGTCGGCCGCGCCCTCGTGCGGCGGCACGTGCTGGAGGATGGCGTCGAACAGCGGCGCCATGTCGGTGCCGATCTCGCCCTGCTTCAGCGTCGCCCAGCCGTTCAGGCCAGAGGCGAAGATCACCGGGAAGTCGAGCTGCTCCTCGGTGGCGTGCAGCTTGTCGAACAGTTCGAAGGTGGCGTTGATCACGTAGTCGGGCCGCGCGCCGGGGCGGTCGACCTTGTTGACCACGACGATGGGCTTGAGGCCCAGTGCCAGCGCCTTCTTGGTGACGAAGCGGGTCTGCGGCATCGGGCCTTCGACGGCGTCGACCAGCAGCAGCACCGAGTCGACCATCGACAGCACGCGCTCGACCTCGCCGCCGAAGTCGGCATGGCCCGGGGTATCGACGATGTTGATATGCGTGCCCTGCCACTCCACGGCGCAGTTCTTCGCCAGGATGGTGATGCCGCGCTCGCGCTCGAGGTCGTTGCTGTCCATCACGCGTTCGGCCACCTTCTCGTTGTCTCGGAAGGTGCCGCTCTGGCGTAGCAGTTGGTCGACGAGCGTGGTCTTGCCGTGGTCGACGTGGGCGATGATGGCGACGTTGCGGATCTGGCGGGTCATGCGGTTCTTTCGGTGCGTTCAGTCACAAGGCCTTGCACCTCGCTCGGGCTGAGCAGCCTCGTGGAAATCAGTTCGCCGGCGACGATGTGGGCCGAGCCGAGAAAGGCGTGCGGTTCGGGGCCGAACACCCTCACCTGGCGCGCGTCGGCCAGCGCCAGGCGGCGGCGCATGCCGGCGAGGAAGCGCGCGGCATCCTCGGCGCCGAGTCGCACCTCGGGGCAGTCGGCCAGCAGCGCATCGGCCGGCAGCAGGCAGGCATCACGCGCCGGTTCGTCCATCGCTTCGAGGGCTTCGAGCGTCAACGCCCCGTCCAGGGTCAGCGCGCCCGATCCGGTGCGGCGCAGCGCCGCGAGGTGCGCGCCGCAGCCGAGCGCTTCGCCGATGTCTTCGGCCAGGGTGCGAATGTAGGTGCCCTTGCTGCAGCGAACGTCGAGCACCCAGCGGTCACGATCGCCCTCGACGATGTCGATGCGGTGAATCGTCACCCGACGCGGCTCGCGCTCGACCTCGACGCCGGCGCGAGCGTACTCGTACAGCGCCTTGCCCTCGTGCTTGAGCGCCGAGTGCATCGGCGGCAGTTGTTCGATCTCGCCGGTGAAGCGGTCGCAGGCGGCGCGCAGCGCCTCGTGCGTGACGTTCACCGGGCGCTCCTGCAGGATCTCGCCTTCGAGATCGCCACCGCGGCGCGTCTGGCCGAGCTTCAGCGTGGCGAGGTAGCGCTTGTCGGCATCGAGGCTGGCCTGGGAGAACTTGGTGGCCGCACCGAAGCACAGCGGCAGCAGCCCGCTGGCCAGCGGATCGAGCGTACCGGTGTGGCCGGCCTTCTCGGCGCGGAAGAGACGCTTGGCACGCTGCAAGGCATCGTTGCTCGACAGGCCGACCGGCTTGTCGAGCAGCAGCACGCCGTGCACGGCACGGCGCACGATGCGGGGGCGTTGCGGCCGGGGTGCGTTCATCGCGGGCTCAGTCGTCCTTCGCGCGCGTGGCGTTGGCCTGGTTGATCAGGATGTTCAGCTCGGCGGCGCGCTCGGTGGTGCGGTCGAAGTGGAAATGCAGCGTCGGCACGGTGTGGATCTGCAGCCGCTTGAACAGGCCGTTGCGCAGGTAGCCGGCGGCCTCGTTCAGCGCGGCCTCGCACTCGGCGGGGTCGCCCACCAGCAGCGAGAAGTACACCTTGGCGTGGGCATAGTCGGCCGACACCTCCACCGCATGCAGGGTGACCATGCCGATGCGCGGATCCTTCAGCTCGCGGATCAGCTCGGCCAGGTCGCGCTGGATCTGGTCGGCGATGCGGAAGCCGCGGTTGGGAATCGATCGCTTGTGTCGCATGGGGTGCTCCTAAACACAAACCCCGCCTTCTTGTGGAAGGCGGGGCTCGGGACGAGGCCGGTTCCGCCTTACAGCGTCCGTGCCACCTCCTTGATCTCGAAGAACTCGAGCTGGTCGCCTTCCTTGATGTCGTTGTAGTTCTTGAGCTTGATGCCGCACTCGAAGCCTTCCTTGACCTCGCGCACGTCGTCCTTCAGGCGGCGCACCGACTCGACCTCGCCGGTGTAGACCACCACGTTGTCGCGCAGCAGGCGGAAGCGCGAGCCGCGGCGCACCAGGCCCGAGGTGACCATCGAGCCGGCCACCGTGCCGATCTTGGACGCCACGAACACCTGGCGGATCTCCGCGGTGCCCAGCGCCTCCTCACGCTGCTCGGGCGCCAGCATGCCACCCATTGCCGCCTTCACCTCGTCGACCGCGTCGTAGATGATGTTGTAGTAGCGGATGTCGACGCCGTTGTTCTCGGCCAGCTTGCGTGCACCGGCATCGGCGCGGGTGTTGAAGCCGATGATGATCGCCTTGGAGGCGATCGCCAGGTTGACGTCGCTCTCGCTGATGCCACCCACCGCCGCGTGCACGATCTGCACCTTGACCTCGTCGGTCGAGAGCTTCTGCAGCGAGGTGGACAGCGCTTCCTGCGAGCCCTGCACGTCGGCCTTGACGATCAGCGGCAGGCTCTGCACCTCGCCCTGGCCCATCTGCTCCATCATCGACTCGAGGTTCGCGGCCTGGCGCTTGGCCAGCTTCACGTCGCGGTACTTGCCCTGGCGGAAGGTGGCGATCTCGCGCGCGCGGCGCTCGTCGGCCAGCACCATGAACTCGTCGCCGGCCTGCGGCACTTCCGTCAGGCCCTGGATCTCCACGGGGATGGACGGGCCGGCCTCCGTGGTCGGCTTGCCGTCCTCGTCGAGCATGGCGCGCACGCGGCCATAGCTCGAGCCGGCCAGAACCACGTCGCCGCGCTTGAGCGTACCGCTTTGCACCAGCACCGTGGCCACCGGGCCGCGGCCCTTGTCGAGCTGCGCTTCGATGACCAGGCCCTTGGCCGGCGCCTCGATCGGCGCCTTCAGCTCCAGCACCTCGGCCTGCAGCAGCACCTGCTCGAGCAGCTCGTCGACGCCCTTGCCCGTCTTGGCCGACACCGGGACGAACGGCGAGTCGCCGCCGAAGTCTTCCGGCACCACCTCTTCGGCCACCAGCTCGCTCTTGACGCGCTCGACATTGGCCTCGGGCTTGTCGATCTTGTTCATCGCCACGACGATGGGCACGCCGGCCGCCTTCGCGTGGTGGATGGCTTCCTTGGTCTGCGGCATCACGCCGTCGTCGGCCGCCACCACCAGGATGACGATGTCGGTGGCCTTGGCGCCACGGGCACGCATCGCCGTGAATGCGGCGTGGCCCGGGGTGTCGAGGAAGGTGATCATGCCGCGCGGCGTCTCGACGTGATAGGCGCCGATGTGCTGCGTGATGCCGCCGGCCTCGCCGGCCGCCACGCGGCTGCGCCGGATGTAGTCGAGCAGCGAGGTCTTGCCGTGGTCGACGTGGCCCATCACGGTCACCACCGGTGCTCGCGGCGTCTCCGCGTGCTGCTGCTCGCCGGCCTCCTCCTCGAGGAAGGCTTCCGGATCGTCCAGCTTGGCGGCGAAGGCCTTGTGGCCCATCTCCTCGACGACGATCATCGCCGTCTCCTGGTCGAGCTGCTGGTTGATGGTGACCATCTGGCCCAGCTTCATCAACTGCTTGATGACCTCGGAGGCCTTGACCGACATCTTGTGGGCAAGGTCGGCCACCGAGATCGTCTCGGGGATGTGCACCTCCTGAATCACCTGCTCGGTCGGGGCGGTGAAGGTCGATTGCGAACCGTCGCTGCGCTCGCCGCGGCGGCCACCGCGCGGTGCGCGCCAGCCGGCGCGGGCGCCACCGGCGGCACCGTCGCTGCGGCCCTTGAGCGCGGTGCGCTTCTTGGCGGCATCGTCGGCCCAGCTCGAGGACAGCTTCTCCGACTTCACCGACTTCTTGTCGCCCGGCTTGGCCGCGCCCGGCGCGGCCGCGGTCGCCGGTGCGCCCGGCGCGCCGGCCTTCTTGTGGATCGTGCCCTTGATCTCGGTGGCCGGCTTGGCCGGCTCCTCGGGCTTCTTGGCCACGAGCACCTTCTTGGGCGCGTTCATCATCTCGCGGATGGCGCGCGCCTCGGCCTCGGCAGCCTGGCGGCGCTTGGCGAGATCGGCGGCCTTCTGCGCTTCCTCGTTGGCCACGTCGGCGGCCTTGACCACGCGCAGCGCCGGCTTCGGTGCCTCGACGGCGGGCGCCGGCGCGGGTGCCGGGGCCGGCTCGGCCGCCGCAGCCTTGGACTTCGGCTCGGGCTTGGCGGCGGCCGCTGCCAGGGCCGCGGCGGCTTCCTCCGCGGCCCTGCGCGCAGCCTCGGCGGCACGGGCCTCGGCAGCCTCGCGCTCGCGCTTTTCCTGCTCCTCGCGCTGGCGGCGCTTCTCCGCCAGGTCTTCCTCCTGGCGGCGCAGCAGCTCGGCCTGGGCGCGCGCTTCTTCCTCGCGGCGCTTCAGTTCGGCTTCGTCGATCACCGGCGCCGCCGGCTCCTCGCTGGCCGGGGTGTCGTCGCGCTTGACGAAGGTGCGCTTCTTGCGAACCTCGACCTGGATGGTGCGCGCCTTGCCGCTGGCGTCGGCCTGCTTGATCTCGCTGGTCGACTTGCGCGTCAGCGTGATCTTCTTGCGCTCGGCGCCGGCGGTGCCGTGGGCGGTGCGCAGGTAGTCGAGCAGACGCTCCTTGTCCGACTCGCTGAGCGTGTCGTCGGCCGACGCCTTCTTGACGCCGGCCGACTGCAGCTGCTCGAGCAGCGCCGCGGCCGGGCGATTCAGCTCGGCGGCGAGTTGGGCGACGGTGGTCGAAGCCATTGTGGGTTCCTTGCTGGGTCTAGCTCTGTCTCGTGTCGGTGCGGGTCTCTCAGGCGGTGAACCAGTGTTCACGCGCCTTCATGATCAGCGCCTTGGCCTGCGCCTCGTCGATGCCGGACATCTCGGTCAGCTCGTCGACGGCGAGGTCGGCCAGGTCGTCGCGGGTGTGGATGCCGCCGTCGGCGAGCCTGGCGATCAGCTCGGGGGTCAGGCCCTCGAGGTCGCGCAGGTCCTGCGACACCTCCTCGACCTTCTCCTCGCGGGCGATCTCCATCGTCAGCAGCGCATCCTTGGCCCGGGTGCGCAGCTCGGCGACGGTGTCCTCGTCGAAGCTCTCGATCTCGAGCATCTCCTGCATCGGGACGTAGGCCACTTCCTCGAGGCTGGTGAAGCCCTCGGCGATGAGGATGTCGGCGACCTCCTCGTCGACGTCGAGCTTCTCGACGAAGAGCTTGCGGATCGCATCGCTCTCGGCGGCCTGCTTCGACGCCGATTCCTCGGCCGTCATGATGTTGATGCGCCAGCCAGTCAGCTCGGAGGCCAGGCGCACGTTCTGGCCGCCGCGGCCGATGGCGATGGCGAGGTTCTCCTCGTCGACCACCACGTCCATCGCGTGGCGCTCCTCGTCGACGACGATCGACTGCACGTTGGCCGGGGCCAGCGCGCCGATGACGAACTGCGCCGGGTCCTCCGACCACAGCACGATGTCGACGCGCTCGCCGGCCAGTTCGTTGGTGACCGCGGTGACGCGCGAGCCGCGCACGCCGACGCAGGTGCCGATCGGGTCGACGCGCTTGTCGTGCGAGACCACGGCGATCTTGGCGCGGCTGCCCGGGTCGCGGGCGCAGCTCTTGATCTCGAGCAGCCCCTGCTCGATCTCCGGCACTTCCTGGCGGAACAGCTCGATCATGAAGCCCGGCGCCGAACGCGACAGGATGATCTGCGGGCCGCGCAGCGTCGGGTCGACCTCGAGGATGAACGCGCGCACGCGGTCGCCGCTGCGCAGGTTCTCCTTCGGAATCATCTCGTTGCGGCGCAGGCGGCCCTCGACGCGGCCGGACTCGACGACGATGTCGCCCTTGTCCAGGCGCTTGACGGTGCCGACGAAGATCTTGTCGCCGCGCGACAGGAAGTCGTTGAGCAGTTGCTCGCGCTCGGCGTCGCGGATCTTCTGCAGGATCACCTGCTTGGCCGCCTGCGCGCCGATGCGACCGATCGAGACCGACTCCACCGGTTCCTCGATGTAGTCGTCGACCTCGATGTCGGGAATCTGCTCCTTCGCCTCGAACAGCAGGATCTCGGAGTCGGGCAACTGCAGGCCGGCCTCGTCGGGCACCACGTGCCAGCGGCGGAAGGTCTCGTACTCACCGCTCTCGCGGTCGACCGACACGCGCATGTCGACCTCGCCGCCGTGCAGCTTCTTCGAGGCCGAAGCGAGCGCCGCTTCCACCGCGCCGAACACGACCTCGCGATCCACGCTCTTCTCGCGCGAGATGGCGTCCACCAGCATCAACAATTCGCGATTCATCGCTCACGACCTCCGTCAACCTCTTGTCCGGGCGCAGCCTCGCCCGTGGCCGGTTTCGCGGGGGCGAAACGCTTCCCCTTGAAATCGACCACCGGCACCAGCCGGGCCTCGCGCACTTCGTCGAGTGAAAAATCCAGTGCCTGATCCGTCTTGCCGTCGTTGAAGACGAGACGCCAGCCGTCGCCCTCGCCTTCGCCGCGCGGCTGCAGCACGCCGCTGTACTTCTTGCGGCCCTGGAAGGCCAGCTTCAGCGTCAGCTCCACCTGCTCGCCGGCGAAGCGGGCGTAGTCGGAAGCCTTCTTCAGCGGCCGGTCCAGCCCGGGCGACGAGACCTCGAGGCGCGCGTAGGCGCAGTTCTCGACCTCGAGCACGTGCTGCAGCTGGCGGGTGACCTTCTCGCAATCGTCGACCGTGATGAACTCGCCGGCCGGGTCGCCGCTCACGCGGTCGATGTAGACGCGCAGCAGCCCGCCGGCACTTCGCTCGGTGTCCACGAGCTCGTAGCCCAGGCCGGTCACGGTGCGTTCGACGGCGCCTTGCCAACTCGTCACAGGTTCTGTCGTCCCTTGTTCAGCAGTTTCTTGCGAGCAGCTGCGACGGATTCCGCAGCCCAAAAACGTTCGAGCAAAAAAAATGGGCTGGAAGAATCCGCCCACGCAGCTTTCTCGAAAACGGCAGATTGTAGCGCGACCTCGGGGTACCGGCAAGCCGCCGTGATGTCAAGAGGCCGCGGACGCCCGGGGGAGCATGCCAAAATCCGGCCCCTTTCCCACGAACAGCAACGCGGAGTCTCCATGGGCTTTCTCGCCGGCAAGCGCCTTCTCATCACCGGAGTGCTGAACAACCGATCGATCGCCTACGGCATTGCACGCGCGTGCCACCGCGAAGGCGCCGAGCTGGCGTTCAGCTACCAGGGCGAGCGTTTCAAGGATCGCATCACCGAGTTCGCTGCCGAGTTCGGCTCCAAGCTCACCTTCGATTGCGACGTCTCCGACGACGCGCAGATCGAGGCGCTGTTCAACCAGCTCGGCGAGGCCTGGCCGCAGTTCGACGGCTTCGTGCACTCGATCGGCTTCGCCCCGCGCGAGGCAATCGGCGGCGACTTCCTCGATGGGCTGACGCGCGAGAACTTCCGCATCGCCCACGACATCTCGGCCTACAGCTTCCCGGCGATGGCCAAGGCGGCGCTGCCGCGGCTGCGCAGCGGCGCCTCGCTGCTGACCCTGTCGTACCTGGGCGCGGTGCGCTACGTGCCGAACTACAACACCATGGGCCTGGCCAAGGCCTCGCTCGAATCCAGCGTGCGCTACCTCGCCCACTCGCTGGGAGCCAAGGGCATCCGAGTCAATGGCATCTCGGCCGGCCCGATCAAGACGCTGGCCGCCTCGGGCATCAAGGATTTCGGCAAGCTGCTGACGGACTTCGCCGCCATGGCGCCGATCCGTCGCGCGGTGACGATCGAGGACGTCGGCAACGCCGCGGCCTTCCTGCTGTCGGACCTGGCCTCCGGCATCAGCGCCGAGATCACCTACGTCGATGGCGGCTTCAGCCAGGTGATGGCGGGCTCAGGCGACGCCTGAGAACCCGCCCTCGCCTCACAGCGCCTGGAGGATCTCCCGGCGCTTCTGCTGGTACTCCTCTTCGCTGATCAGGCCTCGGTCGCGCAGCCGCTTGAGCGTCAGCAGGCGCTGCTCGATCTCGTCGGCCGAGGCCGGCGCCGGCCTTGCAGCAGGCGCGGCAACCGGTGCGGGCGGCGGCGCAGCCTGGGCCTTCGGCGGTACGCCCGGTGCGGGCGCCGGCAGCACCACCGGCTGCGGCGCCGGGGCCGGCGCGGCGACCCGGTTCACCGGGATGGCCAGCCAGTCGGCGCGGCGTACCGTGGCGCCCGGGTCCTGCAGCGTCACCAGTCCCGCCTTGGCACGCGAGCCAAAAGTGAAGGTCGGCGGAATGCGCGAGCCGATGTAGGCGTTGTCGAAGTCGCGGCGGGCCTCGTGCACGATCAGGTGCAGCGCGTTGTCCTGCACGAACAGCCGTGCCGTCAGGCCCAGCGGCGCCAGCAGCACGCCGCCGCCGCGGCGGTGCGTGCTCAGCAGCAGCAGGTCGTCTCCCGGGGTCGCCACCGACAGCGCCTCGGCCAGTGGCTCGATCAGGTCGCTCAGCTCATCCGGCGAGAACAGCGGCTGCGTGCCGCTGCCCACCACCAGCCGCACGGGCGCGAGCAACTGGCGCAGGGTTTCGGGCGCGATCGCCGCGGGATGCTGGTTGCCGACCGAGCCGGCCTCGCGCTCGGCGCGCTGGATGGCGGTGAATTCGCCGATGCGCCAGGTGCGGCGTTCGGCGGAGGCCGCCGGTTTGTCGCCCGAGCTGCTCTTCGAGCCGAACAGGAAGTCGGTCCACGTGGCCGCGAAGGCGGTGGGAGCCGGTGTGAGCGTCACGCCGGCGCAGAGGATCGCGGGCGCCAGCCAGCGCGGTGCAGAGGTCAAGTTGTCGTCTCCTGGAGGTCTTCGAGGGCCCGCGCCGCCCCGAGCAGCGCCGGCGAGGTGCTCGCCTGCACGACGTAGGTCGGGATGGCACGCAGGTAGTCGCGGAAGCGCCCCTTGGCTTCGAAGCGCTCACGGAAGGCCGAGCGGTCGATGCGCTCGCCGAGGCGCGGCACGATGCCGCCGCCAATGTACATGCCGCCGCGCGCGCCCAGCGACAACGCGAGGTTGCCCGCCACCGTGCCGAGCAGGGCGAAGAAGAGCTCCACCGCCTGCGCGCAGCGCGCATCGCCGCCCGCTGTGGCGCGGGCCGAGACGGCCGCCGCGTCGAAGGGTTCGGGCAAGTCGCCCTCCAGCTCGCACAGTGCCACGTAGAGATTCACCAGGCCCGGCCCGGAGATCGCCCGCTCCGCCGAGGCGTGGCCGAAGCGCGCGCGCAGCCGCGCGATCACCGCGTCTTCCAGCGCGCTGGCGCCGGCCAGCGTCACGTGGCCGCCTTCTCCGTTGATCGGGATCGCGCTGCGCCCGCTGTTCGCCGGCAGCAGACCCGAGACGCCGAGGCCGGTGCCCGGGCCGATCAGGCCGAGCGGCGAATGTGCGACCGCCGTGCCGGGGCCCACCTGGCGAAAGTCGGCCGGCGACAGCGCCGGCAGCGCCAGCGCCAGCGCAGTGAAGTCGTTGATGACGAGGAAGCGGTCGAGGCCGAACTGCGCGCGCACCGCCTCGATCGAGAACTGCCAGTCGTGGTTGGTCATGCGCACCAGGTCCCCCACGACGGGGTTGGCGATGCCGATGGCGCACCACCGTGGCGGCGGCAGGCCCTTCGTGTCGAGGTAATGGCGCATCGCGTCCTGCAGCGAGGCGTGGTCGGTGCAGCGATAGCTATCGACCTTGCCGGGCGCGTCGCCTGCGGCGGCCTGCCAGCCGAATCGCGCATTGGTGCCGCCGATGTCGCCGAGCAGGCGCGGATAGCTGGCGGCGGTCGAGGTCATGTCGTCGATCAGGGCCATGGTCGTCAGGCGTGGTGTCGCGGTGGTGCGGTGCCCCGATCCAGCAAGCTCCGCGCCGCCCGCCCTGGCCCGTAACCCGGCACCGGGCGAAGCGGGAATGTAGCCAAACTACGCACTGAAGACAATGCGGGCTTGGCACGAATGGTGTGCCGATTGTTTGCGCCAGCTCAATACGGAAGAGCGTTTGCGCAACACTGGTGCAAACCCTCGTGCGCTCTGTGTAGTACCACTACTAAAGTCCGCGCTGCCCAGAAACTACGCATCGACCTGTAGTTGCACTACTTCCCGTGAAGCGCAGCACCTCGTTCACCCGCCTGGCTTGCACCCGCTTCGCGCATCCCGTTTTCCCGGAAGAGCGAGTTGGCGCCGCCCCGAAAGGGGCGGCGCGTGTTTTGCCGCCGCTTCCGGCTGCGGTTCCCTCCCCCACCGGCGCAAGCCGGAATCAGTCCCCCAAGCACAACCTCTGAGGAGTCAGCGCAATGCACCAATTCAAGAGACTGGCCATCGCCGCAGCCGCGGCGAGCGCCTTTGCCGTACCCGCGGCGCACGCCGAGGGCGTGGAGTTCCACGGCTACCTGCGCAGCGGCGTGGGCACCACCAGCGAGGGTGGCGACCAGAAGTGCTTCCAGATCGCGCCGACCAAGTACCGCCTCGGCAACGAGTGCGAGACCTACGGCGAACTGGCGCTCTCGGCCCCGTTCGGCAAGAGCGACGGCGGCCCGTGGGCGAAGTACAACCTGATGCTCGCCACCATCGAGAACAACGGCCAGGGCGACTTCGAATCCGTCAACGGCGGCAAGTTCGACATCGCCAGCCGCCAGAACTTCTTCCAGGCCGGCGGCTTCTTCGGCAAGGGCGCGATGGAAGACGCGAAGATCTGGATCGGCAAGCGCTACTACAACCGCCACGACGTCCACATCACCGACAACTTCTACTGGAACAACAGCGGCCTGGGCGGCGGCATCGAGGACATCAACGCCGGCGCGGCCAAGCTGGCCTTTGCCTACCACCAGAACGGCAACGGCAACAACAGCCTGAGCACCCGGCGCCTGTCGGCCCGCCTCTACGACATCGACGTCAACCCGAACGGCAAGCTCGAAGGTGAACTGGTCTACCTGACCGGCAGCACCGCCGACAAGTCGCCGACCGCGCCGAACGAGGGCTCGGGCTGGGCGCTGTTCGTCGAGCACACCCAGAGCGGCATCCTCAACGGCTTCAACAAGCTGGCGCTCGTCTACGGTGCCGACGACGCCGCCGGCGGCAGCTGGAACCCGACCTACTCCACCGCCGACGACGGCCGCAAGGGTGCCAAGGAGTACCGCATCGTCGACCAGCTCTACGTCGACCTCAAGAACGGCTGGTCGGGCATGGCCACCGTCCTGTACTCCGACGTCAAGGACGCTGCCGGCAACAAGACGAAGTGGTTCAGCATCGGCGCCCGCCCGCAGTACAACTTCACGCCGAACCTCAGCGTCGCGATCGAAGGCGGCTACGACCAGGTCAAGAGCGGCGGCAACACCGCCAAGCTGGCCAAGCTGACGGTGGCCCCGCAGTACACGCTGAGCGGCGGCTTCTGGGCCCGCCCGGCCTTCCGCGCCTTCGCCACCTACGCCAAGTGGAACGACGCGGCCGGTGCCCAGGGCGGCGGCGTGTTCGCGCCGGACAAGAACGGCATGACCTACGGCCTGCAGGTCGAGGCCTGGTGGTGATCTGAGGCTCCGGCGCGCGGGCGGCCACGAGCGGCCCGCGCGCTTTCCGAGGCCCTCAGAGCGAACGGCGTGATCCGCGCCGTTCCCCCTGCGTGCCCCACACGCTCCCCACCCCAGCGCAGCACCCATGGCCAACCTGCTCCTCAAGTCGCTGAAGAAGGCCTTCGGCGACGCGGTGATCATCCCCGGCATCGACCTGGAGATCCGCGACGGCGAGTTCATCGTCTTCGTCGGACCGTCGGGCTGCGGCAAGTCCACCGTGCTGCGCTGCATCGCCGGACTGGAGGACATCACCAGCGGCGAGCTGTACATCGGCGGCGAGCTCGTCAACGAGGTGCCGCCGGCCAAGCGCGGCATCGCGATGGTGTTCCAGAGCTATGCGCTCTATCCGCACATGACGGTGGCCGAGAACATGGCTTTCGGCCTGAAGCTCGCCGGCTACACCAAGGAGCAGATGAAGGCCGCGGTCGACCGCGCTGCGCAGATCCTGCAGATCGAGCACCTGCTCGAGCGCAAACCCAAGGCGCTTTCCGGCGGCCAGCGCCAGCGCGTGGCGATCGGCCGCGCCATCGTGCGCAAGCCCGGCGTCTTCCTGTTCGACGAGCCCTTGTCCAACCTCGACGCCGCGCTGCGCGTGCAGATGCGGGTGGAGCTGTCGCGGCTGCACAAGGAACTGAAGACGACGATGATCTACGTCACCCACGACCAGGTCGAGGCGATGACGCTGGCCAACCGCATCGTCGTGCTCAACAAGGGCGCCATCGAGCAGGTGGGCACGCCGATGGAGCTGTACCACTCGCCGGTCAACCAGTTCGTCGCCGGCTTCATCGGCAGCCCGAAGATGAACTTCATCGCCGGCGAGCTGGTCTCGGCCACGCCGGCGCTGGCCACGGTGAAGCTGCACGAGGGCACGGTGGTGCAGGTGGCGGCCGACGCCACCTCGCTGGCCACCGGCGCCAAGGTCACGCTCGGTGCGCGGCCCGAGCACATCGAGGCCAGCAAGGAGCCGCCCGCGGCCGACAACGCCGTCAAGGGCCACGTCCAGCTCGCCGAGCACCTGGGCGACACCATCTTCCTGCACGCCACGCTGGCCGGCGCCACCGAAAGCATGACCATCCGCACCCACCCGGACAACCCGGTGGATACCGGCGACATGGCCTGGCTCACCCTGCCCCCGCGGCAAAGCTTCCTGTTCGACGAGCGCGGCAAGACGCTCTCGCGGACGTCCTGACCCCGCCTCAACCCCTGCCGATACGGCAC
Organism: Piscinibacter sp.; assembly: GCF_050175855.1. Lineage (GTDB taxonomy): Bacteria > Pseudomonadota > Gammaproteobacteria > Burkholderiales > Burkholderiaceae_C > Piscinibacter. Next base: position 6,112 of record NZ_JBFXIO010000039.1, on the reverse strand, counting down.
CACTGTCGAAGGAGAGCTCTCATGAACCATCCGCGTCACCGCATCCGCCTGATCGCGGCCGCTGCCACGCTGGCCCTCGGCGCCGGCTTCGCCGGCGGTGCGCTGGCCGCCGAGCCCGGCAAGCTGCTCATCTGGATCAACGGCGACAAGGGCTACAACGGCCTGCAGAAGATCGGCGACGAGTTCGCCAAGAAGACCGGCGTGCAAGTGGTGGTGGAGCATCCGGAAGACGCGCCGGGCAAGTTCCAGCAGGCCGCCGCCGCCGGCAAGGGCCCGGACATCTGGATCTGGCCGCACGACCGCATCGGCGAGTGGATCGCCGGCGGCCTGCTGCAGCCGGTGAACCCGAGCAAGAAGGTGCGCGACGACATCGACCCGCTGGCCTGGAAGGCCTTCACGGTGGGCGGCAAGACCTGGGGCTACCCGATGTCGATCGAGGCGGTCTCGCTGGTCTACAACAAGGCGCTGGTCAAGACGCCGCCGAAGTCCTTCGAGGAGGTCATGGCGCTGGACAAGCAGCTGGCCAAGGACGGCAAGAAGGCCATCCTGTGGGACTACACCAACACCTATTTCACCTGGCCGCTGCTGGCCGCCAACGGCGGCTACGCCTTCAAGCTCAAGCCTGACGGCACCTACGACCCGGCCGACACCGGCGTCAACAACGCCGGTGCCGTCAAGGGCGCGGAACTGCTGAACAAGCTGATCCGCGAGAAGTACATGCCCGAGGGCAGCGGCTACGCCGAGATGGAAGCCGCCATGGCCCAGGGCAAGGTGGCGATGATGATCAACGGCCCGTGGTCGTGGGACAACCTGAAGAAGGCCAATATCGACTTCGGCGTGGCCAAGATCCCCGCCGTCGGCGGCAAGAAGGCGGCGCCCTTCGTCGGCGTGCTCGGCGCGATGCTCAACAAGTCGACGCCGAACCGCGACGTGGCCGTGGAGTTCATCGAGAACTACATGCTGACCACCAAGGGCCTGAAGATGATCAACGACGACGTGCCGCTGGGCACGCCGGCGAGCAAGGCCCTGTTCGCCGAGCTGAAGAGCGACCCGAAGATCCAGGCCACCATGGCCTCGGCCCAGGACGGCGCCCCGATGCCGAACAACCCGGAGATGGGCCGCTTCTGGTCGTCGATGGTCTCGGCCCTGGGCAACATCATGGACGGCCGCCAGAGCCCGAAGGAAGCGCTGGACGGCGCCGCCAAGCGCATCACCGCGAAGTAAGGGCGGCACGACGATGAGCGACGCGACGATCACACCACCCGCGAAGGCCGAACGCCGCTGGCTCGGGCCGGCGCTGCTCGCGCTGGTGATCGCCGCGGCGCTCTATCTCGTCGTCATCGTCTATGCCACCGGCGAGGTGCTGCTCGCGGGCACGCTGCTCGTGAGCAGCGCGCTCGCCGTGTGGATCTACACCGCGAAGACCACGTATGCCTTCCGCTATCTCTTCCCAGGCATCGCGGCGGCGCTGATCTTCGTGGTCTTCCCGATGGTCTACACCATCACCATCGGCTTCACGAACTACAGCTCGCGCAACCTGCTCGAGTTCCCGCGCGCCGAGGCCTACTTCCTCAGCGACACCTTCCGCGCCGAAGGTTCGACCTTCGAGTTCAGCCTGCACCCGGCCGGCGCCGAATACCGCGGGCGCCTGGTCGACCCCGAGTCCGGCGCGGCCTTCCAGTTCGGCCCGCTGGCGCTGGCCGCCGACCGCCGCGTCGAGGTCACGGCCGAGCCGGAACCCGCCGGTGCCGCGGCCCTGCCCGAGCCGGTGTCGCTCAAGGAATTGATCGGCCACCAGAAGGCGCTGCGCGGCGTGACGGTGACCTTGCCCGACAGCCGCAAGGTCGGCATGGCCGGCCTGCGCGAATTCGCCGCGGTGCAGCCGCTGTGGGTGAAGCAACCCGACGGCAGCCTGAAGAACCAGGAGAACGGCACCGTCATCCGCGCCAACATGGACAGCGGCTACTTCGAGACGGAGGCCGGCGAGCAACTGCAGCCGGGCTTTCAGGTGCCGATCGGCTGGGACAACTACCGCCGCATCTTCACCGAGGCGAAGTTCCGCGAGCCCTTCGTGCGCATCTTCGTCTGGACGGTGGTGTTCTCCGCGCTCACGGTGCTGTTCGCGACCTCGCTCGGCATGCTGCTCGCGGTGCTGCTGAACTGGGACGCACTGGGCTTCAAGGGCACCTACCGCATGCTGCTGTTCCTGCCTTATGCGGTGCCGGGCTTCATCTCCATCCTGGTATTCAAGGGCCTGTTCAACCAGAACGTCGGCGAGATCAACCTCATCCTCTCCGGGCTGTTCGGCATCAAGCCGCAGTGGTTCTCCGATCCGCTGCTGGCCAAGGCGATGCTGCTGATCGTCAACACCTGGCTGGGCTTCCCGTACATGATGGTCATCTGCATGGGCCTGATCAAGGCGATCCCGGCCGACCTGTACGAGGCCTCGGCCGTGGCCGGTGCCGGGCCGCTGACCAACTTCTGGAGCATCACGCTGCCGCTGATCATGAAGCCGCTGACGCCGCTGCTGATCAGCTCCTTCGCGTTCAACTTCAACAACTTCGTGCTGATCAGCCTGCTGACCGGCGGACGGCCCGACTTCATCGACACCTCAGTGCCGGCCGGCACCACCGACCTGCTGGTCAGCTACACCTACCGCATCGCCTTCCAGGACTCGGGCCAGAACTACGGCCTGGCCGCGGCGATCTCCACCGTCATCTTCCTGATGGTGGCAGCGGTGTCGCTGGTGCAGATGCGCTTCACCAAGATCGTCGAAGACGAGAAGCGCTGAAGGAGACAACAAAAGATGGCCATCGTCCTTGACCGTTCGCACCGCTGGCGCGTGATCGCGGCGCACGCCTTCCTGATCGGCCTGTGCGCGCTGGTGATCTTCCCGTTCCTGATCGTGATCTCGATCTCGCTGCGGCCGGGCAACTTCGCCACCGGCAGCATCATCCCCGAGACGATCAGCCTGGAGCACTGGCGCTTCGCGCTCGGGCTGCCCTTCCAGGATGCCAACGGGCGCCTGGTCGAGCCCGACCTGCCGGTGCTGCTGTGGCTGTGGAACTCGGTCAAGGTGGCCACGCTGTCGGGGCTGATCTGCCTGTTCCTCTCCACCACCGCCGCCTACGCCTTCGCACGGATGAAATTCGCCGGCAAGAAGCAGGCGCTGACCGGGCTCATGCTGATGCAGATGTTCCCCTCGGTGCTGGCGCTGGTGGCGATCTACGCCATCTTCGACCGCATCGGCAACGCCTTCCCGGCCTTCGGCATCGACACCCACTGGGCGCTGCTGCTGGCCTACTCGGGCGGCATCGCGCTGCACATCTGGACCATCAAGGGCTACTACGACACCATCCCCTACGAGATCGAGGAGGCGGCAAAGGTCGACGGCGCCACGCCCTGGCAGGCCTTCCGCCTGGTGCTGCTGCCGATGGCCGTGCCGATCCTGATGGTGGTCTTCCTGCTTGCCTTCATCGGCGCGATCATCGAGTACCCCGTCGCCTCGATCCTGCTCAAGCGCCAGGACCTGCTGACCATGGCGGTCGGCTCCAAGATGTTCCTGTACGACCAGAAGTACCTCTGGGGCGACTTCGCGGCGGCGGCCATCCTCTCCGGCCTGCCGATCACCATCGTGTTCATGCTGGCCCAGAAATGGATGATCTCCGGCCTCACCGCCGGCGGCATCAAGGGCTGAACTTCCCTCCCCTCCACACCCTGACGAGGACACCCATGAAGAAGACGAGCTTCTTTCTCCAGGCATTGATCGCTGCCGCCGTGCTGGCCCCGGGCCTGGCAAGCGCCGCGCCGCCGGAAGGCAAGGTGCAGATCAACTACAACCGCTGCGACGGCAACTACGACGGCTGGGGCGTGCACCTGTGGAAGGACCCGGGGATCCCGCTGCCCGGCGTCGAGTGGCAGAACCCGATGATGCCCACCGGCAAGAACGACTTCGGCATCTTCTTCCAGGCCGACTTCAAGGAGTTCAGCAAGGGCAAGGTGAACTACATCATCCACAAGGGCGACAGCAAGGATCAGGGCGGCCGCGACATGTCCTTCGACGGCAACACCGTCAAGGAGATCTGGGTGAACAACGGCGACCGCAAGATCTACACCTCGCTGGACGACGCCAAGAAGGCGCGCGCCGAGAACCCCTGCAAGTGATGTCCCTGCCGTCGTCGCTGCGGCGCCTGCTGGCCGCGCTGGCGTTCGGCCTGGCGCTGCAGGCCGCACCCGCGGCCGAGGCGCCGATCCCGGATCTCGGCCCGGTGGCGGCGCAGCCGTTGGCCAGCGCCCTGCCCGCCGGCTGGAGCCAGCGCGGGGTGTTCATGGAGATCCTGGTACGGGCCTACCAGGACAGCAACGGTGACGGCGTCGGTGACCTCAACGGCCTGACCAACCGGCTCGACTACCTGCAGTCGCTGGGCATCACCGGCTTGTGGCTGATGCCGATCTTCGAAAGCGAAGACCGCGACCACGGCTATGCGGTGAAGAACTACCGCGCCATCGAGCCCGACTACGGCACCCTGGCCGACTTCGACCGGCTGCTGGCCGAGGCGCACCGGCGTGGCATCGCGGTGATCATCGACTATGTGATGAACCACGCGGCGGCGGCGCATCCGCTGTTCGAGAGCGCCTACGACAGCCGCAAGTCGCCCTACGTCGACTGGTTCACCTGGTCGGAAGACAAGCCGCGCGGCTGGAATACCTTCTCCGGCGAACCCTGGCGCGAGGGCAACCAGCGCTGGTACTACGCGGTGTTCGACGCCGGCATGCCCGACTTCAACCTGCGCAACCCGAAGGTGGTGGACTTCCACCTCGACAACCTGCGCTTCTGGCTCAACCGCGGCGTCGACGGCTTCCGCTTCGACGCGGTGGGCGTGCTCTTCGAGAACAGCGCCGCCGCCTGGGAGAACCAGCCGGAGAACCACGTGCTGCTCAAGCGCGTGCAAGACCTGCTGGCGAGCTACGGCGAGAAATACCTGGTGTGCGAGTCGCCGAGCGACCCGGCGCCGTTTGCCGCGCCCGACTCCTGCGGTTCGGCCTTCGCCTTTGGCCTGCAGAAGCACATCCTGTCCAGCGCGAAGCTGGGCCGTCTGCGCGACGACGTGCTCTACAACTTGCGCAAGATGCCGGTGCCACGCATGGCGACCTTCCTCGCCAACCACGACCACTTCGCCGGTGCGCGGCTGGCCCGGCAATTCGACGGCGACGAGAAGGGCTACCGCGTGGCCGCCGCCACGCTGCTCACGCTGCCCGGCCTGCCCTTCCTCTACTACGGCGAAGAGATCGGGCTCGGCCAGGCGCCCACCGTCTTCAATGCCGACCAGTCGCTGCGAGGGCCGATGAGCTGGAGCGGCGAAACGAATGCAGGCTTCACGAGTGCTGCCAAGCCCTTCCGCGCCAATGTCTCGAACTGGCAGACCCACAACGTTGCCGCGCAGGACAAGGACCCGGCCTCGCTGCTCAATTGGTACCGCGGGCTGATTGCGCTGCGCAACGCCGAGCCGGCGCTTTCGCAGGGCCGTTTCACGGCGTTGTCCGAGCGCGACCAGCCGGTGTTCGCCTTCACCCGCGAGCACGAGGGCTCGCGGCTGCTGGTGCTGATCAACTACTCGCGCCAGCCGGCGCAGCATGTCCTGCCTGCCTCGTTCAAGGCCTCCGACTGGGCGGTGGCCTTCCCGCTGGGCACGGCCTCGCCCTTCGTCGCCGCCAAGGCAGGCCAGGCGGGCACGGCGCCTGCTCGCGTGCAGCTCGGCGCGCAGCAGGTGCTGGTGCTGAAGGCGCGCTGACAATACCGCCATGAGCCTCGATCGCCCCGTCTCCGTGCAGCCGCATGCCGACCCGCGCCTGCTCGCCGACATCGGCGCCACCTATGCGCGCTTCTGCATCGAGCGCCTGAGCGGCCGCTTCGAACACGTGGCGGTGCTGCCCTGCGCCGACTACCCCGGGTTCACCGCGGTGGTGCAGGCCTACCTCGACAGTCTCCCCGCCGGCATCAAGCCGCGGCATGGCGCAGTGGCCATCGCCAACCCGATCGAAGGCGACTGGGTGCGCATGACCAACCGCGACTGGGCCTTCTCGATCCAGGAGGCGCAGCGCCAGCTCGACC
>NZ_JBFXIO010000038.1:0-18975 GCF_050175855.1 Piscinibacter sp. | reverse complement strand
TCTGGTGATGAGCGTGCAGCCCAAGGGCTCGCCGGTGCTGCGCAAGAAGTTCCTGATGCAGCTGCCGCAGCTGATGAAGGATCTCAACGAGGGCATGGCACTGATCGGCTGGCCGGAGGCCGCCCAGAAGGCCTTCTTCGCGCAGCTGCTGCCGGCCCACGCCGAGTCGCTGAAGGCGCCGCCGCTGTCGGAGCTCGACCACAACCTGCTGGCCAAGGAGATCGAGGGCGTCTTCAACACGACCATCCCGGGCGTCGAGTCGCTGTCGGTAGCAGACGTGGTGCCGGAGGTCGACAGCGAGGTCATCGAGAAGCGCTTCACCCCCGAGGAGGCGAAGCAGGTCGGCCTGGTGGAGGAAAGCGCGGTCGACTGGTCCGGCTCGGTCGACATCGAGGTCGAAGGCGCCGAGGCCGGCGACACCCAGCCGGACGCCCTGCAGGGCGGCGACGACTCCCTGCCGAGCGATCTCGGCCTGGACATCAACCTCGACCTGACGCCGAGCGATCCGCCGGAGCCTTCGCGCGGGCCGCAGCTGATGGACCATATCAAGCTGGGCTTCGCCTACCAGATGCAGCTCAAGGACGAGTGGCAGAAGGTCCGGCTCACCTACGTCAGCCCGGGGCGCAGCTTCTTCGTCTTCTCACGCGGCAAGAAGCACCAGGAAACCATCTCGATGACGGCGCGCATGCTGGCCCGAATGTGCGAGACAGGGCGCATGCGCGCCTTCGAGAACGCCTACCTGATCGAGCGGGCCACCGCACGCGCGCGCAAGCAGCTGGCCGCGCTGAAGGCGGCACCCACGAAGCACTAGGTCTTGGATGTCGGCGCGGCGAGGCGGCGCGCCATGCGCACCGCCGCGGCCAGGCTCGACGCATCGGCTCGCCCGGTGCCCGCGATGTCGAAGGCCGTGCCGTGGTCGGGGCTGGTGCGCACGAAGGGCAGGCCGAGCGTGACGTTCACGCCCTGCTCCACGCCGAGGTACTTCACCGGGATCAGGCCGTGGTCGTGCGTCATGGCGACCACGATGTCGAACTCGCCCGGATGGGCCGGTGGCGCGTGGCGAGCACGCATGAATACCGTGTCGGGTGCGTAGGAGCCCGATGCGTCGATGCCATCGGCCCGCGCTGCAGCGATCGCCGGCGCGATGATGCGGAGCTCTTCGTCGCCGAACAGCCCGCCTTCGCCGGCGTGAGGGTTCAAGCCCGCCACCGCGATGCGAGGCCGCGGCTGGCCCCAGCCTGCGGCGCAAGCGTGTGCGATGCGAATCGTCTCGAGCACGGCTTCCGTCGTGACGGCATCGATGGCCCGCCGCAAGGACATGTGGATGGTCACCAGCACCGTGCGCAGCTCGTCGTTGGCCAGCATCATGCGCACCGCCGGCGGCGGCTCGCCCGGCGCGGCCAGCGCCTGCAGCATCTCGGTGTGGCCGGGGAAACCGATGCCGGCCGCGGCCAGCGCTTCCTTGTGGATGGGCGCCGTGACGATGGCTGACGCCTCGCCGGCGCGCACCAGCGTCACCGCCTGCTCGATGCAGCGCGCTGCCGCGGCGCCGGCGCGCGCATCGATGCGTCCGAGGGGCGCGGCGAGCAGGTCGCCCGGCAGCCCCGGCACCGGCAGCACCGGCATGCACATCGGCGGCAGGTCGAGCGCGTCGGCCAAGCGCTCGATCCGGGCCACGGCCAGCAGTCCGCCGGTCAAGCCTGCCGCGCGCCGCATCACCGCCACGTCGCCGAGCACCACGCAACCGCGCGCCCCGCCGTCGCGAAAGAGCTTCGCGATGATCTCCGGCCCGATGCCGCAGGCATCGCCCATGGTGATGACCAGAGGCTGCGCGCGAAGGCCGTTGCTCATGCCGGGTTGTCGATGTCGATGAACTGGTGCTCGAGGCCGAAGGCCTCGGCCACGCTCGCCGCCACCGCCGGCGCGCCATAGCGCTCGCTGGCGTGATGGCCACAGGCCAGGAAGGCCACGCCGGTCTCGCGAGCGTAGTGCGCCTGCGGCTCGGAGATCTCGCCGGTGATGAACGCGTCGGCACCCGCCGCGATGGCCGCCTCGAAGTAGCCCTGCGCCCCGCCCGTGCACCAGGCCACGCGCTGGAGCGCACGACCGTCGCCCTCGACCACGGTCGGCGCGCGGCCGAGCCGGTATTGCAGCAGCGCAGCCAGCGCGGCCACGGTCAGTGGTTTCTCCGGCGTGCCGATGAAGCCGAGGTCCTGCTCGCCGAAGCGAGCATCGGCCACCAGCTTCAGCTTCGCACCGAGCTGGGCGTTGTTGCCCAGTTCCGGGTGGGCATCCAGCGGCAGGTGGTAGGCGAACAGGTTGATCTGGTGCGCCAGCAGCTTCTCCAGCCGCGCCTTCAGCCAGCCGGTCACCCGGCCGTCGTGGCCGCGCCAGAACAGGCCGTGGTGCACCAGGATGGCGTCGGCCTGCGCCTCGATCGCCCCCTCGATCAGCGCCAGACTGGCCGTGACGCCCGAGACGATCTTGAGAACCTCGGGTTTGCCCTCAACCTGCAAGCCATTCGGCCCATAATCTTTGAACCGGCCGACTTCCAGCAGCGCCTGCAGGTGCGAGTCGATCTCGTTGCGGTGGGCCATTTCGACGGGCTTTCAGGTGTTTCGATGCGCAGAACCTGGCTGATTTTCTCGCAAGCCGTGACGGTCGCCGTGGCGGCGCTGTTCGTCGTGGCCACGCTCAAGCCCGACTGGCTGCCGCGGCGCAGCGATGGCTCGGTCGTCACCGTGCTGCCTTCGCTGGCCCCCGTGGCCCCAGCCCAGCCCGTGGCGCTGGCGCCTGGTGCCACCGTCTTCAGCTACGCCGCCGCGGCGCAGCGTGCGACGCCCGCGGTGGTGAGCATCACCGCGCGCAAGGCCCCGCCGCGCTCGGCGCAGAGCAACGACCCCTGGTTCCGCTTCTTCTTCGGCGACGGCAATCCGCAGCCACAGACCGGCCTGGGCTCGGGCGTGATCGCCACGCCCGACGGCTACCTGCTGACCAACAACCACGTCATCGAGGGCGCCGACGACATCGAGGTCCAGCTCACCGACGGCCGCACCGCCACCGCGAAGCTGATCGGCACCGACCCGGAGACCGACGTGGCCGTGCTCAAGATCGAGCTCGACCGGGTGCCGGCCATCAGCTTCGGCAACACCGAGAACCTGCACGTCGGCGACGTGGTGCTGGCCATCGGCAACCCGTTCGGCGTCGGCCAGACGGTGACTTCGGGCATCGTCAGCGCACTCGGCCGAGACCAGCTCGGCATCAACACCTTCGAGAACTTCATCCAGACCGACGCGGCCATCAACCCCGGCAACTCCGGCGGCGCGCTGGTCGACGCCGCCGGCAACCTGGTGGGCATTAACACCGCTATCTACTCGCGCAACGGCGGCAGCATGGGCATCGGTTTCGCGATTCCCGTGGACACCGCACGCCAGGTGATGGAAGGCCTGATCCGCGACGGCCAGGTCATGCGAGGCTGGATCGGCGTGGAGCCGCGCGAGCTGACGCCCGAGATCGCCGAGACGCTGCGCCTGCCGATCCGCCAGGGCGTGCTGATCACCGGCGTGCTGCAGAGCGGCCCGGCCAGCGAGGGTGGGCTGCGCCCGGGCGATGTGGTGGTGAAGGTGGGCGACAAACCGGTGGCCAGCACCGGCCAGCTGCTCAACGCCGTGGCCTCTCTCAAGCCGCGCGAGACGGCGGTGATCTCCGTGCAGCGTGGCGACAAGGCGCTCGAGCTCAACGTCGTGGTCGGGCAGCGGCCCAAGGCACGAACGCGTCAGCCGCAGTAGTAGCGCGGCGAGCTCAGGATGGGGTGCCGGAGCCCTCTTCCGCCGGTGCCTGCGTGTGCTTGATGAAGATCTGCGCCGCCCAAATGCCCACTTCGTAGAGCAGGCACATCGGGATCGCCAGCGCCAGCTGCGAGACCACGTCCGGCGGTGTGATGATGGCCGCGATGATGAAGGCGATGACGATGAAGTAGCTGCGGAACTCGCGCAACTTGTCCACCGTGACGATGCCCATCCGCGCCAGCACCACCACGACCACCGGCACCTCGAAGGCGGCGCCGAAGGCGATGAACATCGTCATCACGAAGCTGAGGTAGGCCTCGATGTCCGGCGCGGCGGTGATGCTCTTCGGCGCGAAGCTCTGGATGAAGTGAAATACCTTGCCGAAGACGAAGAAGTAGCAGAACGCCACACCGAGGAAGAACAGCACCGTGCTGGAGATCACCAGCGGCATCACCAGCTTCTTCTCGTGCGAATAGAGGCCTGGCGCGACGAAGGCCCAGGCCTGGTACAGCACCACCGGCAGCGCGAGCAGGAAGGCCGCCAGCAGCGTGATCTTCAGCGGCACGATGAACGGCGAGATCACGTTGGTGGCGATCAGCGTGGCGCCCTGCGGCAGGTTGGCCACCAGCGGCGCGGCCAGCAGGTCGTACAGCCCGGCCGGGCCGGGCCACAACGCCAGCGCGCCGAAGCACACCGCCACGGCGATCGCCGCGCGGATCAGCCGGTCACGCAGCTCGATGAGGTGCGAGACAAAGGGCTGCTCGGTGCCCGCGAGCTCGTCGGGCTTGTCGTCGGGGGAACTCATGGCTTCAGGCCTGCGGCCGCGGCGGCCGGAAACGGGCGACGCGCGCCGCGCCCGACTGCGCCTTGCCGCGGATGCCGTGGCGCTGCTTGTACCACTGCGGCATGGCGCCGCGCTTGAGGCGCCAGTTCTTCTTCGGATGCTTGTACGAGGGCGCCGGCGTGGCCAGCGGGTCGTAGAAACTGCCTTCGTCCGATGAGGAGGACGTCCCGACCGTCTCCGACCACGACTTGTCGAGCTCGGAGGTGGTCTCGCGGATCTCGGTGTTCACCGTCTGCTCGACGTTGCGCGCCGCGTCCTCGAAGCTCGTCTTCATCTTCTTGAGTTCTTCGAGCTCGATCGAGCGGTTGACCTCCGCCTTGACGTCGGCCACGTAGCGCTGTGCCTTGCCCAGCAGGTGGCCGACGGTGCGCGCCACCCTCGGCAACCGCTCGGGGCCGATGACGATCAGCGCCACGGCGCCGATCAGGGCGATCTTGTCGAAACCGAAGTCGATCATGCGGACAGGCCGGCGCCGGCAGCGGCGCGGCGCAGGATCACGACTTGGTCTTGGCTTCCACGTCCACCGTGTTGGCGTCGGCGGTCTTGTTGGCGGTCACCTGCTGGGCCGGCGCATTGGCGTCGGCATTGCCGGCCGAGCCGTCCTTCATGCCGTCCTTGAAGCCCTTGACGGCGCCACCCAGGTCCGAACCGATGTTCTTGAGCTTCTTGGTGCCGAACACCAGCAGCACGATGACCAGCACGATCAGCCAGTGCCAGATGCTGAATGAACCCATGACTTCTCTCCAGTCGTCAGCGACAAGGTTTTGATTCTAGGGGAGGGGCCGGGTTCAACCCTTGCTCCAGGGCCTTGGCCCGCCCATGACGTGCATGTGGACATGCTGGACTTCCTGCATGCCATCGGGCCCGGTGTTCACCACGATGCGGAATCCGTTCGTCACGCCCAGGTCTCGCATCAGCTTCGGCGCCATCGCCGTCATGCGGCCGAGCAGCGCGGTATGGCGTTCGTCGGTGTCGTACATCGTGGCGACGTGCTGCTTGGGGATGATGAGCACGTGCACCGGCGCCCACGGCGCGATGTCGTGGAAGACCAGCAGCTCGTCGTCTTCGTGGACCTTGCGGCTCGGGATCTGCCCGGCCACGATCTTGCAGAAGATGCAGTTCGGATCGGCACTCATGCGTGTGTCCTCAGACGGCCATCGGCTTGCCGTCGTTCCAGTTCAGGAAGCCCTTGACGATGCGATAGATGCACCACACGAAGTTGGCGAACAGGATCGCGAAGCCGACCAGCACGAACAGGGTGATGAAGCCGACCACGGCCCACAGCAGCCCCCACCAGAAGGTGCGGATCTGCCAGGTGAAGTGGCTCTCGTACAGCGTGCCGACGGTGTCGTCGCGCTTCACGTAGTTCATGACGATCGCCACGATGCCGGTGACGCCCACGAACAGGCTGGCCGCCTGCAGGATGTAGATGATCATCGTGAGCTGCTTGAGGCTCTCGAGCCTGGCGGCGCCGGGCGCGGGAGCCGGGGTGGCGTCGATCACGTCGTTCATGGCTTCTTCTCCTCCTCGTCGCGGGATTGTGCCTTGCGGGCCGCGAACTCCTCGAGGCCCGACAGGCCCTCGCGCCGGCGCAGTTCGGCCAGCACATCGGCCGGGCTGAGCCCGTGCACGGACAATGCCAGCATCGAGTGGAACCACAGGTCGGCGACCTCGTAGACGATCTTCTCGCGCACGCCGTCCTTGCAGGCCATCACCGTCTCGGTGGCTTCCTCGCCGACCTTCTTCAGGATGGCGTCCTGGCCCTTGGCGAACAGGCGCGCCACGTAGCTCTTGTCGGGGTCGCCGCCCTTGCGGGACTCGATCACCGCGGCCAGCCGCGCCAGGGTGTCGTCGCTGCTCATGCTCATTTGTAGATGCGCTCCGGATCCTTCAGCACGGGCTCGACGGCTGTCCAGCGGCCGCCATCCAGGCGCTGGTAGAAGCAGGAATGGCGCCCGGTGTGGCACGCGATGCCGGGCTCGTGGCCGAGCTGGGTCACCTTCAGCAGCACCACGTCGTTGTCGCAGTCCAGCCGCAGCTCGTGCACCTTCTGGATGTGGCCGGACTCCTCGCCCTTGTGCCAGAGGCGCCCGCGCGAGCGGCTCCAGTACACCGCCTCGCCGCGCTCGGCCGTCAGGCGCAGCGCCTCGCGGTTCATGAAGGCGAACATCAGCACGTCGTTCGTGCCGAGCTCCTGCGCGATCACGGGCACCAGGCCCTGCGCGTCCCACTTCACCTCGTCCAGCCAGTCCATGGCCGGCAGTGTAGCGAGCGCTCAGGGCTCGCGATGTGTCACGCCGGTGAAGCCGCGCTCCTGCGCGAACCAGCGCAGCACGGGGATCGTGCCCGGCAGTACCGGCACCACCTCGACCGGCAGCGTCTGCCAGGCCATGGCCTGGCGTTCGCGCATCTCGAACTCGCCCGTCCACTCGTACACCTTGCAGAAGTGCAGGCGCACGCGGGCGTGCGGGTAGTCCATCAGCTCGATCTTCCAGGGGTGCGCTGCACCGATGGTGATGCCGATCTCCTCGTGCAGTTCTCGGCGCAGCGCCTGTTCGACCGTTTCGCCGGCCTCCAGCTTGCCGCCGGGGAACTCCCAGTAGCCGGCGTAGACCTTGCCCTCGGGGCGCGAGGTGAGCAGGAAGCGGCCCTCGGCGTCGATCAGGACACCCACTGCCACGTCGACCGGCGTGCGCTGGCTCGTGACTTCACTCACCGTGATGCCGCCCGGCGTAGTCTCTTGCGAACTGGAACGCCACCCGACCCGAACGAGAGCCGCGCTCCAGCGCCCACACCAGGCTCTCCTGGCGCGCGGCAGCGATCGCGTCCTCCGGCACGCCGTGGCCACGCAGCCACTGCGCGACGATGGCGAGGTATTCGTCCTGGCTGAATGGGTAGAAGCTGATCCACAGCCCGAAGCGCTCGGACAGCGAGATCTTCTCCTCCACCACCTCCCCCGGGTGCACCTCGCCGTCCTCGGTGTGCTGGTAGGTGAGGTTCTCCTTCATGTACTCGGGCAGCAGGTGGCGGCGGTTGCTGGTCGCATAGATCAGCACGTTGTCCGACGCCTGCGCCACCGATCCGTCGAGGATGGACTTGAGCGCCTTGTAGCCCGCCTCGCCCTCGTCGAAGCTGAGGTCGTCGCAGAAGACGACGAAGCGCTCGGGCCGGCTGGCCACCAGGTCGACGATGTCGGGCAGGTCGACCAGGTCGGCCTTGTCGACCTCGATCAGGCGCAGGCCTTGCGGCGCGAATTCGTTGAGTACCGCCTTGATCAGCGAGCTCTTGCCGGTGCCGCGCGCGCCGGTGAGCAGCACGTTGTTGGCGCCATGGCCCTCGACGAACTGCCGCGTGTTGCGCACCAGGCGCTCCTTCTGCGGCTCCACCTCGACCAGCGCGTCGAGCCGGATCGTCGCCACGTGGCGCACCGGCTCGAGCACGCCCGAGGCGCCGCGCTTGCGGTAGCGGAAGGCGATGGACGCCGCCCAATCGGGCGCCGCCGGCGGATGCGGCAGCACCGCCTCGAGGCGGGCGAGGAGTTGCTCGGCACGCGCGAGCACGGAGTCGAGATCGGCCATGGGGCGCAGAGTTTACGTGGGCAGTTCGCGCACCGCGTCGCCGGCCACCGCGAAGACGCGGTCGCCGCTCGCGCGCCGAACCGGGTGCATGCCGGTGAAGCTGCCGAAGGCCGGCAGCACCAGCATCTGGGCGTGCAGATGGAAGCACGGCAACCGCAGCCGCTCGCGCGCGCGGCCCTGCACCGACACGCAGGGGTGCAGGTGGCCGGCGATCACGAAGGCGCCGGCCAGCGGGCGGGGGTGGTGGCACAGCGCCAGGCCGGCTTCGCGCAGCGGCTCGTCGACGACCTCGAAGCCCAGTTCGGCGGGCGGATCGCCGGCGCGGTCATCGTGGTTGCCGCGCACGAGCACCAGTTGCAGCGCCCGGTGCTGCGCGCGCCAGCGGGCCACCGCGGCCAGCGTGGCCGCCGCGTGCGACCGCACGGAATGCAGGAAGTCACCGAGGAAGACGATGCGCCGCACCTCGTGCCGCGCCGCCAGTGCCGCGAGGCCGGCCAGCGTCTCACTGGTGGTGCCGCCGGGCACGGGTACGCCGAGAGCGCGGAAGCTCGTCGCCTTGCCGATGTGGGCATCGGCGATCAGCAGGGTGTGGCTTGCGGGCAGCAGCGCCGCCTTCTGCGGGAGCAGCACCATGGCCTGTCCGGCCACCTCGATCGTGACCATGGCGAAGCAGAGGGACGATTCAGGCGACGAGCAGGCCGAGCGCCGCGTCGAGGTGCTCGGTGGGGCTGCGCTTGAAGCCCGAACGGGCGTAGCGCTGCAGGCGGCCGACCGCGAAGGCGGTGAGCACCGAGGCCTTGGCGTTGGCGTCCACGGTCGGCGTGGACGAGCCGGCGGCTTCCGCCGCCGTGCGCAGGCTCTGGCGCAGCTGCGACTCGATGCGGTCGAAGAACTGGTTCATGCGCGCGAGCAGGCGGTCGTTCTCGAACACCAGCGCGTCGCCGACCATCACGCGGGTCATGCCCGGATTCTTCTCGCCGAACTGCAGCAGCACGGTGAGCACCTTGCGCACCTGCGTGCCGGGGTCGGCCTCGCGTTCGTTGATCTGGTTGACCAGGCTGAAGATGGAGCTCTCGATGAACTCGATCAGGCCCTCGAACATCTGCGCCTTGCTGGCGAAGTGGCGATACAGCGCCGCTTCGCTCACGTCGAGCTTGGCGGCCAGCGCGGCGGTGGTGATGCGCTCGGCACCCGGCTGCTCGAGCATCGAGGCCAGCGTCTGCAGGATCTGGATGCGGCGCTCGCCCGGCTTGGGGCGCTTGCGCGTCGTTGCTGCGGCGCTGCCGGCCTCGTCAGCGGATGCCCCATCGGGCGCGTCGGTGTCGACGGGGAGGTCTGACGCGGAGGGGTGGGTGTGGGTCATCGCAGCGTATGCAACGTCTTCAGCGAAAAGATTCTGGCATACACGTACGGGGGCATGTGGCAAGGGTGAACACCAACTTTCACCTCCCGGCGCCCGCTGTTGATTCCATCACGCAAAGTCCCCTTGAAACGGCCGTCGAGGTAGCGGCGCATCCACACGGTGCGCATGCCCAGCGCGTGCGCAGCCTTCTGGTGGGCCAGGGTGTCCTCCACCAGCACGCAGTCCGACAGCTTCACCTTCAGCCGAGCGGCCACGTGGCGGAACATGCGCGCGTCGGGCTTGGGCCGATGCTGGCCGAACATGGTCATGTCCTCGATGCACAGGATGCCGTCGAAGAGCGGCGTCAGTCGCAACCCGTCCATCACGCGCAGTGCGTAGTCGCGCGGCGCGTTGGTGAGGATGAACTTGAGGCCGCGCAGCCGCTTGAGTGCGGCGCGATCGTGTGCGCTGGTGCGCAGCCGGCCTTCCAGTCCTGGAAGCCGGTGTGTCTGTTCGAGGAAGTGCGATGCGCGCACGCCGTGGTGCCGCACCAGGCCGAGCAGCGTGGCGCCGTAGTGGTGCCAGTAGTGCTGCCGCAGTGTCGACGCCTCGTCGAAGGGCAGACCCAGATGCTCGACGATGTATTCGGTCATCGCGCGGTTGGTCGCCCCGAAGGCCGCGTGGCTGGCGTCGTGCAGCGTGTTGTCGAGGTCGAAGAACCAGACGCGGCCGCAGCCCTTCGGGCGGACGCTCATCCGCTCAGCTCCGCCACGAAGTGGTGGCCCAGGGCTGGCGCCGATTGCCGAATCTCTTGAACGCGCACGAGCTCGTGCGCCACCGGGTGCGCGAAGCGCGGGCCGTCGAACACGAAGGTATGGAACTCGCCGTTCTCGCCGCAGGCATCGACGCCTTCGGGCAGGTCTGCGAGGAAGGCGGCGTCGAACACGCGGCCGCAGAAGCTCGCGTCGAGGAAGCGCGCATCGACGCAGACCACGCGGGCGCGGTAGCCCAGGGCGAGAAGCTCGTCGACCAACGCACGACGTGGCGCCTGCCACAACGGCAGTTCGGCACGAAGGCCGGCGGCGGCACAGACCTTCTCTTCCCAGTCGCGGTGCGGCTGCAGGTCGATGTCACCGAACAGGCCGTGCGTGATGCCCTCCTGCGCGAAGCGCTTCAGCTGAGCGGTGAACACCGCCTCGTAGTCGGCCCAGCCAGCGCGTGCGATGACCAGCGGGATGCCCAGGGCATCGGCCTGTGCCTGCATGAGCCGCGGGGGGATCGCGTGCGAGCGCGAGCGTTCACCGCTCTCGTCGAACATCGCCAGCAGCGCCTCGACCGTCCAGCCTGCCACGAGCGCGCGGTGCAGCGCCAGCATCGAATCCTTGCCGCCGCTCCAGCTGAAGAAGGCGCGCTGCGACACCTCAGTGGGAACGGATCATCGTTCCGTAGGCCTGGTCGGTCAGCACCTCCAGCAGCATTGCGTGCGGCACACGGCCGTCGATGATGTGCACGGTGTTGACGCCGTTCTTGGCCGCATCGAGCGCCGAGCCGATCTTCGGCAGCATGCCGCCGCTGATCGTGCCGTCGGCGAACAGTTCGTCGATCTCGCGCGCGGAGAGGTTGGTCAGCAGCTTGCCGCTCTTGTCCAGCACACCCGGCGTGTTGGTCAGCATCATCAGCTTCTCGGCCTTGAGCACCTCGGCGAGCTTGCCGGCCACCACGTCGGCATTGATGTTGTAGTTCTCGTTGTCCTTGCCGAAGCCCAGCGGCGAGATCACCGGGATGAACTGGTCATCCTGCAGCGCCTTGACCACCGCCGGGTCGATCGACTCGATCTCGCCGACCTGGCCGACGTCATGCTCGATGCTCGGGTCCTTGTGGTCGAGCATCTTCAGCTTGCGCGCGCGGATCAGTCCGCCGTCGCGGCCGGTCAGGCCCACGGCCTTGCCGCCAGCCACGTTGATCAGGCCGACGATGTCCTGCTGCACCTGACCCGCCAGCACCCACTCGACCACCTCCATGGTCTCGGCATCGGTCACCCGCATGCCCTGGACGAAGGTGCCCTTCTTGCCCAGCTTGGCCAGCGCATCCTCGATCTGCGGCCCGCCGCCGTGCACCACCACCGGGTTCAGGCCCACCAGCTTGAGCAGCACCACGTCTTCGGCGAAATCCTGCTGCAGCGCCGGGTCGGTCATCGCGTTGCCACCGTACTTGATGACGATGGTCTTGCCGTGGAACTTGCGGATGTAGGGCAGCGCCTGAGCGAGGATCTCGGCCTTGTCGCGCGCCGCGATGTGGGTGAGGTCGTGAACGGCCGGGGCCGGGGCAGCGTTTCCACTCATGGCAGGCGTTTCTCCGCAGGCGTGATGCAGTGCGGCAAATTGTAGGCGGCGTGGCCGGGAAACTTTGAGGCGCGGCCGATAATCGGCTCACCATGGGACGGGCAGGACAAGAACGCAGGCGGCGTGGCCCGGCAACCGGGCGAGCGCTCGTGTTGCTGGCGGTGACCGTGCTGGCGGGCTGTGCCTGGCAGTCGGGCACGAACGGCCGCGTGCCGCACTCCGTCTACCAGCACGAACGCTTCCAGGCCGACGAGACCTTCTCGCGCCTGTTCGACGCCGGCGTGGGCGAGACCTGCGAAGCCGCGCGCCGGGCGCTGCTCAGCCAGGGCTACGTGATCACCGCCTCGCGCGCCGACGCCATCAGCGGCAGCAAGCGCTTCCAGCCCGAGGGTGAGGTGCACATGGAGATCAGCTTCACCGTGGTGTGCGTGCCCGAAGGCAGCAGCGGCCGCCTGTCCACCGCCTACGTCTCGGCGCAGCAGGACCGCTACGTCATCAAGAAGGTGGCCAACAACACCAGTGTCGGCGTCGGAGCGCTCGGCTCGATCTCGGTGCCGCTGTCGGCGAGCGAAGAGTCGCTGGTCAAGGTCGGCTCCGAGACCATTCCGGCGGGCCAGTTCTACGACCGCTACTTCGCCCTGATGGCGCGGCTGCTGGCCGACCTGCGCGAAGGCGGGGAGTGACCCGGCGCGGGCCCTCCCCGGGCCCGCTCAGAAGTGGATGCCGCGCATCATCTGCTGCAGCGCCACCGCCTCGGCGCTGAGCTGCGGCTTGCCGCCCTTCTCCCCCTTGGCGGCGTCGCTGTCGGGGAACATGCGGAAGCTGGTGTTCATCACGATCTGCGCCACGCGCGGCGCCACCGCATGCAGGAGCTCGCCGAACTGGCCCAGGCGCGTGGCGATGCGCACCGGCTTGTCGATGCAGGCCTGCGCGATCATGTCGGCGGCCTCCTCGGGGCTGAGCGTCGGCACGTTCTGGTAGATCTTGGTCGGCGCGATCATCGGCGTGCGCACCAGCGGCATGTTGATGGTCGTGAAGGTGATGCCGACGTCGGCGTATTCGCTCGAGGCGCATCGCGTCCACGCGTCCAGCGCCGCCTTGCTGGCCACGTAGGCCGAGAAGCGCGGCGCATTGGTCAGCACGCCGATCGAGCTGATGTTGACGACGTGGCCGCGGCGCTTGGCCACCATGCCCGGCAGCAGACCCATCGTGACGCGCAGGCAGCCGAAATAGTTCAGCTGCATCGTGCGCTCGAAGTCGTGGAAGCGGTCGTAGCTCGACTCGATGGCGCGGCGGATCGAGCGGCCGGCGTTGTTGACCAGGAAGTCGACGCCGCCGTGCTCCTCGTTCAGCGTCCGGATGAACTCGGCACAGCCGGCTTCGTCGGCGATGTCGACGCTGTAGCTGTAGACGTGCGCATCCTTGCCCGCCACCGACTTGATCTCCTTGACGGCCTCGGCGAGCTTGTCCTCGTCGCGCGCGCAGATGATGGTGACGGCGCCGGCCTGCGCGAACTTGCACGCCGCCGCCAGGCCGATGCCGGAGGAACCGCCGGTCACCAGCACCACCTTGCCGCCCACCGTGCCCTTGAGGCTGCGGTCGATGAACAGCGCCGGGTCGAGGTGGCGCTCCCAGTAGTCCCACAGCCGCCAGGCGTAGTCGTGCAGGTTGGGGCACTCGATGCCGCTGCCCTTGAGCGCGGCGTCGGTCTCGCGGCGATCGAAGCGCGTCGGGTAGTTGACGAAGGTCAGGATGTCCTCGGGCAGGCCGAGGTCCTTCATCACCGCGTTGCGCACCCGGCGCACCGGCGCCAGCGCCATCAGGCCCTTCTTCACGCTCTTCGGGATGAAGCCGAGCAGCGCCGCGTTGACGAATAGGTTCATCTTCGGCGCATGCGCGGCCTTGCTGAAGATGTCGAGCACGTCGCCGACGCGGTAGCCCACCGGGTCGACGAGGTGGTAGCACTTGCCGCTGGCGTGGAAGTGGTGGCTGATGTGGTCGAGCGCAGCGACGACGAAGTCCACCGGCACGATGTTCACGCGCCCGCCTTCCAGGCCGATGCTGGGCATCCACGGCGGCAGGATCTGCCGCATGCGCTGGATCAGCTTGAAGAAGTAGTACGGCCCGTCGACCTTGTCCATCTCGCCGGTGCGCGAGTCGCCCACCACCATCGCCGGGCGGTAGACGGTCCACGGCACCTTGCACTCCTTGCGAACGATCTTCTCGCTCTCGTGCTTGGTGGCGAAATACGGATGGTCCAGCCCCTCGGCCTCGTCGAACATGTCCTCACGGAACACGCCCTCGTACAGGCCGGCGGCGGCAATCGACGAGACATGGTGGAAGTGCTTGGCGTCGATCGCCTTGGCGAACTCGACCGCGCTGCGCGTGCCCTCGATGTTGGTCTTGACCTGGCTCTCCTCGTCGGCCGAGAGGTCGTACACGGCGGCGAGGTGGTACATGTGGTCGATCTGGCCCTTCAGGCCCTTGATCTGCTCGTTGTCCACGCCGAGCTTCTTGGCCGTCAGGTCGCCATACACCGGCACCGCGCGCGACTTGCCCACACCCCAGTAGTGCAGCAGCTCGGGCACCTTGCCTTCGGACTCGGGACGCAGCAGGAAGTGCACGACGGCGCCGCGCCGCGCCAGCAGGGTCTTGACGAGTCGACGGCCGATGAAGCCGGTGGCGCCGGTGACGAAATACTGCATGGGAGTTCCTCCGGATCGTTCTGTGGGAGAGGGGTTTGCCCCAATTCTTGTCCAAAGCCTCCGCGGCCACGCTGCGCGCTTACCCGGAGCGCAGCCGCGCCCGGCGTAGAGCCCGCCCCCTAGAGAATTAGGCTGCCCGCTCCAAGGGCGCTGCCTATAGTGCGAGGCATCCCGGCAGCACATCGAAGGACACACGACATGGTCAAGAAGCTCAAGCAGATGGCGAACAAGAAGGCCGCGTCCACGGGCAACCTGCTCGACAACGCGCTGGCCGGTTCGGTCAAGGATTCCGCCCAGCAGATCTGGCTGGCCGGCATGGGCGCCTTCTCGAAGGCGCAGGAAGAAGGCGGCAAGGTGTTCGAGGCGCTGGTCAAGGAAGGCCTGTCGCTGCAGCGCAAGACGCAGGCCGTGGCCGAGGAGAAGTTCGGCGCGGTCACCGGCAAGATGACCAGCATGGCCGGCGACGTGCAGAGCAAGGCCGGCCAGCACTGGGACAAGCTCGAGACCATCTTCGAGGAGCGCACCGCCAAGGCCCTGAACAAGCTCGGCGTGCCCTCGGCGAAGGATGTGGAAGCGCTGATCAAGCGCATCGACGCGCTCAGCGCGCAGGTGGCCAAGCTGTCCAAGGGCGGCGCCGCACCGGCCGCGAAGAAGGCCGCAGCGGCCAAGAAGGCACCGGCTCGCAAGCGCGCGCCGGCCAAGAAGGCCGCAGCCTGACGACACCGTCAACGGCAGTGATCGGGGCACCGCGGGTGCCCCGTTTCATTTGCGAATCCGCAAGCCGCTCTAGAGGCAACGCCTCAGCATCGGCGCCATCGCCGTGTCTAGACTGACATCCATGCAGCAAGGTCCCCGCATCGGTGTGGCGCTGGCCGGCGGCGGGCCGCTGGGTGCGATCTACGAACTCGGCGCCTTGTGCGCGCTCGACGAGGCCATCACCGGCCTCGACCTGGCCGACTGCCAGGCCTACGTGGGCGTGTCCGCCGGTGGCTTCATCGCCGCCGCGCTGGCCAACGGCATGAGCCCGCGCGAGCAGTGCGCGGCCTTCATCGAGAACGAGGGCGCGGCGCACGACATCTTCGAACCCTCGCTGCTGCTGCGCCCGGCCTGGGGCGAATTCGCCAGGCGGCTGGCCTCGCTGCCGAAGGTGGCGGCGCAGGCGCTGTGGGTGGGCGCACTGCAGCGGCGCTCGGCCAGCGTCACCCTCGAGCAGCTCGGCCACGCGCTACCCACCGGGCTGTTCTCCAACACCGGCGTCGAGGCGCAACTGCGGCGGCAGTTCGCCGTGCCCGGCCGCAGCAACGACTTCCGGCAACTCCAGCGCAAGCTGGTGCTGGTGGCCACCGACCTCGACAGCGGCGAGAGCGCGCCCTTCGGCCTGCCCGGCTTCGATGACGTCCCGATCTCGCAGGCGGTGCAGGCCAGCTCGGCGCTGCCGGGCCTGTTCCCGCCGGTGCAGATCGGCGGGCGCTTCTATGTCGACGGCGCGCTGAAGAAGACATTGCACGCCTCGGTGCTGCTCGACGACGGGCTGGACCTGCTGATCTGCCTGAACCCGCTGGTGCCGTTCGACGCGGCGCATGCGCCGCGCGAGCGCGTGCTCCGCAGCGGCGAGCCGCGCATCCCGAAGCTGGTCGACGGCGGCCTGCCGGTGGTGCTGTCGCAGACCTTCCGAACGCTGATCCGCTCGCGGCTCGAGCTCGGCATGAAGGGCTACGAGCGCAGCCACCCGGCAACAGACATCCTGCTCTTCGAGCCGGACCAGCGCGACCCCGAGATGTTCCTCGCCAACACCTTCGGCTACTCGCAGCGGCGCTGGCTGGCCGAGCACGCCTACCGGCAGACGCGCGAGCAGCTGCGTGCGCAGCGACCCGAGCTGGCCGCCCGCCTGGCACGCCATGGCCTCGCGCTCGACGACAAGGTGCTGGCCGACCACCACCGCACGCTGTTGCGCCGGCCGGCCCGCCGCGGCCGGCCGCGCCTGCCCTCGGCGCTGGCGGTCAAGAAGCTGGAGCAGGTGCTCGACGATCTGGAGGTGGCGCTGAAGGCGCTGTGAGCCTCGCGGAGCTCAGATCTGGCCGGGGAACCACCAGAGCAAGGCTGCCGTCATCGTGACGTAGCGGGCGAACTTGCCGATCGCCATGTAGAACACGCAGGGCCAGAACGGCAGGCGCAGCCAGCCGGCCACCGCGCACAGCGGGTCGCCCACCGCCGGCAGCCACGACAGCAGGCAGGCCTTGGCGCCGAACCGCTCCAGCCACTTGAGCGCCTTCGCCTCCACGTGCTTGTGCGTCACGCGCTCGTAGGCGACCTCCGCGCCGTAGCCCATGGCCCAGCTGATCGCCCCGCCGATGGTGTTGCCGGCCGTGGCCACGAACACCGCCGGCCAGAACAGATCGGCGTTGAGCTTGACCAGGCCGAACACCGCCGGCTCGGAGCCCAGCGGCAGCAGCGTGGCCGAGACGAGCGAGACCACGAACACCGTGCTGAGCCCGTATTCGGGCAGCGCGAGCGTCGCGAGCAGGGACTGCAGCCAGGCTTCCATTCACAGCGATCATAGGCAGCTGCGCACGTGGTGCAGCGCAGGAAGATCAAGGCCCGTGCGCTGGCTATACTCCTGCCTCTCTTTTCAGCACCTCCCCTTCCCTACCCCCATGCGCATCGGCCACATCACGCTGGCGAACCGGCTGTTCGCCGCCCCGATGGCCGGGGTGACCGACCGCCCGTTCCGCATGCTGTGCAAGCGGCTGGGCGCGGGCTACGCGGTCAGCGAGATGGTGACCTCGCGCAAGGAGCTGTGGAACAGCCTGAAGACCAGCCGCCGCGCCGACCACACCGGCGAGAGCGACCCGATCTCGGTGCAGATCGCCGGCACCGACGCGGCGATGATGGCCGAGGCCGCGGCCTACAACATCGACCGCGGCGCGCAGATCATCGACATCAACATGGGCTGCCCGGCCAAGAAGGTGTGCACCAAGTGGGCCGGCTCGGCGCTGATGCAGGACGAGCCGCTGGCCGCGGCCATCATCGAGGCGGTGGTCGCTGCCGCGGCGCCGCGCAAGGTGCCGGTCACGCTGAAGATGCGCACCGGCTGGTGCCAGGCCGAGCGCAACGCGGTGCGGCTGGCGCGCATCGCCGAGGCGGCCGGCGTCGCGATGGTCACCGTGCACGGCCGCACGCGCGAACAGGGCTACGGCGGCCGGGCCGAGTACGACACCATCGCGGCCGTCAAGGCTGCGGTGGCGATCCCCGTGGTGGCCAACGGCGACATCGATTCGCCGCAGAAGGCGCGCGCCGTGCTGGAAGCGACGAAGGCCGACGCGATCATGATCGGCCGCGCGGCGCAGGGCCGGCCGTGGATCTTCCGCGAGATCGCCCACTACCTCGCCACCGGCGAGGAACTCGAGGCGCCGGCCACGCTGCAGGCCAAGGCCTGGCTGGTCGAGCACCTGCACGACCACTACGGCCTGTACGGCGAGCTGGCCGGCACGCGCAGCGCGCGCAAGCACATCGGCTGGGCCGTGCGCGGCCTGCCCGGCGGCCAGGCCTTCCGCGCCGAGATGAACCGCATCGACGACTGCGCGGCACAGCTGCGCGCGGTGGAGGCGTTCTTCGACTGCCTCGCCGACACCCACCCACGGCTGCCGGCCACGAACCGCGCCGCCAACGACGACTCTCTCGCACAACAAGCATGAGCAAGAAGCACATCGAGGAGTGCATCCGGGACAGCCTGGAGGGCTACTTCAAGGACCTGCGCGGCGTGGAGCCGAACGGCATGTACGACATGATCCTTCGCGTGGTGGAGAAGCCGCTGCTCGAGACGGTGATGAAGCACGCCGAGGGCAACCAGAGCCGCGCCGCCGACTGGCTGGGCATCAACCGCAACACGCTGCGGCGCAAGCTGCTCGACCACAAGCTGATCAAGTAAGAACACCGACCATGACCACCGCGCTGATTTCCGTTTCCGACAAGACCGGGGTGCTCGAGTTCGCCCGCGGCCTGGCTGCGCTGGGCGTGAAGCTGCTGTCCACCGGCGGCACCGCCAAGCTGCTGGCCGACGCAGGCCTGGCCGTCACCGAGGTGGCCGACCACACCGGCTTTCCGGAGATGCTCGACGGTCGCGTCAAGACGCTGCACCCGAAGATCCACGGCGGCCTGCTGGCGCGCCGCGACCTGCCGGCCCACGTGCAGGCGCTGAAGGCGCACGGCATCGAGACGATCGACATCCTGTGCGTCAACCTCTACCCGTTCGAGGCCACGGTCGCCAAGCCCGGCTGCACACTGGAAGACGCGATCGAGAACATCGACATCGGCGGCCCGGCGATGGTGCGCTCGGCAGCGAAGAACTGGCAGGACGTGGCGGTGCTCACCGACGC
>NZ_JBFXIO010000037.1:0-19066 GCF_050175855.1 Piscinibacter sp. | reverse complement strand
AGGGCCGCGGCCAGATTAGCAAGGGGTGGGGCGATGCGCGCAACCCCGATTGCTCGGGCTTCAGCATCGCGCAGCTCCAGTCGCTCGACTTCGCCCGCATGGATCTGAGCGAGTTTTACGCCTCGCTCGTCGCGAAGAGTCCCAACCTCTCGGCGATCCAGACCAACAACGGGGCCCGGGTACCGAGCTGCTACTTCGGCCAGGGGAAGTGCTGATCATGAAGCTCAACCGCCTTGCACCGCTCATCGCCTTGGCCGCTGCGTCGGTGGCCACCGCCCAGCTGGTCGACGGCGGCCGCGTGCCGGTCACCGACGTCCGCGTGCTGATGATCGCCGCGCTCGACTCGCCGACGGGGACCGCGCAAGGTGTCCTCACCAGCAAGGATGCCGAGAGCATCACCAAGCACTTCAAGGCGACCGGGCCGATCTTGATCGACGTCTCGACGGTCAAGCGCTACGCCCAGGCGGGATGCGCCCGTCTCAAGCTGTCCTTCGCCCAGGACGGTGTGCAGTTGCCCGGCCAGACCACGCCCCGGCGCAACACCGTCGACTTCGGCATCAACTACTGCCGCGACGGCCAGCCGCCCAAGTCACTCACATGAGGAGCCGCCCGTGTCCACGACCCGTTGCCTCGCCGCGCTCGCAGCCCTTCTTGGCCTCCTCCTGCCAGCGCTGTCACACGCCCAGGCCGACGCCGCGGTAGCGGTCGCACCCGCGCAAAGTCCAGCCACCTCCAGGGCCCTCTTCTGGGATGACTTTCGGCGTGGCTGGCACTTCTACGAGGAGCCCGAACCCGAGGTCCTCCCGCCGGCGCCGGCCAAGCCCGCCTTGCCCAAACCTGAGGCCAGGCGCCGGGACACGCGTGCGCCCGAGCTCATCGAGTTCGAACAGCTGCAGAAGCGCCTGGAGGAGTACCGCAACATCGCCATCATCCGGCCGAGCGAAGACAACGTCCGGCGCTACATGCAGCTCGAGGCGCAGGTGGTGCGCCAGGCCAGCTACTTCTCGGATGTGGCCCAACGGGTGGCCTGGGCGACGCCGGACCTGGACATGACGCTGCAGGGGCGGCCGGTGAACTCGCGCGCCATCGAAGTCTTCGATCGCGAGCAGGCCACCAGCCGCGTCCAATCGCTAACCGACCTGGCGCGCACGCACGTCCTGTTCTTCTTCTTCCGCTCGGACTGCCCGTACTGCCACGCCTTCTCGCCGACGCTGGAGGCTTTCAGCGCGCGCTTCGGCATCCAGATCGTCCCGATCAGCGTGGACGGCAAGGGCTTGCCGAGCTTCCCCACTTTCCGGCGCGACAACGGCATCGCACGCACGCTGCAGGTCACCCAGGTGCCGGCCATCTACCTGGCCGAGCCCTACACCGGAAAGATCACGCCGATCGGCTTCGGCGTCCTGTCCGAGTCGCAGCTCATCGAGCGCATCACGACCGTCACCGCCCCGGGCGCCGACGCCTACGCACCGTCCATCACCCGGCGGGTCAACCTGCAGTAGGGAGACGCCCATGTCAGCACGAATCCTGGTTCGCAAGCTGGTCGCCGTCATCGTTGCGTCCGCCGTGGCACTTGCGGCCCCGCTGAGCTACGCCGGGGATCTCAACGCCGAGGTGAACACCATGTTCAACAACCTGGGCGCCATCGGCAACTACACCGCGCCTGGTGCTTTCAAGGGCCAGACGTTCAACACCTACACCGGCGGCAACCTCTACCTGCGCTCGCCCAACAAGACCTACCAACTCGCCGCGATTCAGTTCCCGACGGCCAAGGGCGGCTGCGGTGGCATCGACCTCTTCGGCGGCTCGTTCTCGCACATCTCCGCCAACGAGTTCCGCAACATGCTGCGGAACATCACCTCAGCCCTGCCCGGGATCGCGTTTCAGCTCGCGCTGGAGGCTGTCTCGCCGCTGCTCGGCGGGCTGACCAAGTGGGCCAAGGGCCTGGAGACCTGGATCAACAACGCGCGCATCAACTCCTGCGAAACCGCGACCGCGCTCGTGTCCTCCGCGGCGGAGGCGGTCGGCTACGACTCGCAGCGTGCCTGCGCAAAGCTGGCGATGCAGATGGGCATGGAGAGCGACATCGACGCCGCCATGCGCCGCTGCGCGTCGGACAGCCCCTCGATCCTCGGCTCCGCACGGTCAAGTGCCGACGCGAACATCGCCGCACAAGCGCCCTTTGTCGGCAACTTCACCTGGCGTGCCCTCAAGTCGATCGACACGCTGGACGATCCCGCCCGCGAACTCGTGATGAGCATCGTGGGTGCGGTGATCTTTCCGGCGGAGACAGCCAACCGCGATCCCGAGTACATCGGCCCGAGCATCACGACCGTGGCCCAGCTGCTGTACGGCCAATCCGACGCCGCCGGCGGCAACATCAACCTCCAACTGCTCCGCTGCAACAACTACACCGACTGCGACTCGGTGACGCGCGACAACACCTACGTGCACCAGCCGCTCACCAAGAAGGTGTCCGACATCATGCAGCTGATCTCGGACAACATCCGCACCCGCACGGCGATCCCAAACAACTCCGCGGCCGTCGGCTTCGTGAACAGCACCAGCATCCCTGTGTGGCGCATGCTGTCGATCGGCAACACCATCCCAGGCTCGGGCCTCGCCGACATGATGATCGGCAACTACCGGGAGGTCATCGCTGCCGACTACGCGTTCACGTTTCTCAACCAGTTCGCGAACGTCGCGATCTCGGCCCTCACCAAGCAGCATCGTCTGAACGATGAACAGAGGAAGTTGGCACGACAGCAGCGCGAAGATGTCCAGAAGTTCATGAGCCTGCTCCAGCAAGAGCAGGCCACCCTGTACCGCAAGGTCACCGCAGTCTCAACCGTGGCAACCGACATGGAACGCCTGGAGCGCAACCTGCGCTCGAGCATGTCGCTGCACGCACTGGACATGCTCGGCTACTCCAGCCGCAGCACCAAGTAGGCCCCGCGCAGGCGACCGAGGAACAGTCATGTGGGAAGTCTTCGCGTACCACAACAGCGAAGCGCTGGCAGGCATCTTCAACGCCATCGCCGCGATCATGGCCTCGGGCACCTACATGAGTGCCATCGCCGCCGTGGCCTTCTGCGGCTTCGCCGTTGCGATGGTGGCCTACATGTTCCAGCCCGAGAAGCTGGTCGGATGGCGGTGGCTCGTGTCAGTAGTGCTGATCTACGGCGTGCTCTTCGTCCCCCGCGTGACGGTGGCCGTAGTGGACAAGACCGGGGGCACTCCCAACCGCGTCATCGCGAACGTGCCGTTCGGCATGGCAGCGCTCGGTGGCTTGACGAGCACGATTGGCAACACCATCACCGAGCTCTTCGAGACGGCCTTCCAGACCCTGCCAGGGCCCGCCTCCCTGCCTGGGGAACTGTCCTACCAACAAAACGGCCTGATGTTCGGCAGCCGACTGATTCAGGAAACGCGAAGCATCTCGATCCCGGATCCCGGGGTCTTGAACGACATCATCAACTTCGCCAACAACTGCACCGCCTACGACATCGCGGACGGCACGATCGCCGCCGCCGCCTTCTCGACATCGGACAACCTGTGGGCGGCGATGGCTGCCACCAATCCGGCGAGGTTCACCGTGATCACCGCCGGTGCAGGCGTGACCACGACGACCTGCGACGCTGCGTACGCATCCATCGCGGGCCGCCTGCCCGCACAGGTCAACGCGTTGACGGCGCGCCTCGGGCAGAAGCTGAACCCCGACCTCCCCGCAGCGGCCGCACAGGCGGCCGTCCTGAATCAGATTCCCCAGGCCTACATCCGATCCCAGATCGCGGGCGCAGCTGCTACCGCAGCGGATCTGATCCGCCAGAACGCCATCGTCAACGCGATCAACGACGCTGGCGAGATGGGCTGCCAGCGCATCAACGACCCTGCCTGCATGATGCTGGCCACCGGCCGCGCGCAATCCGTCGCGGCCCAGAACGCATCCTGGATCAACGGCGCCAAGATCTCGTCGCAGGCGCTCCCAGTGGTGCGCAACGTGGCGGAGGCGATGTGCTACGCAGTCTTCCCCCTCGTCGTGCTTCTGCTGTTCGTGTCGAGCGGGCGGACCACGATCATGATCCTCTCCGGCTATGCGATCGCATTGGTCTCGATCCAGCTCTGGCCGCCGCTGTTCGCGATCCTCAACTACATGGCGACGCTTTATGGCCAGATCGACCAGGCTGCGGCTGCCGAGATCGGCGGAGGCGTGAAGGCACTCTCGCTGCAGACAGCGTCTCCCATCTATTCGAACTCGATCTCCTCGCAGGCGGTCGTGTCGTACCTGATCATCGGCATCCCGATGCTCGCCTGGTCACTGGCCAACCGGATGGTCAACTTCGGCTCTGCCGTCATGGGTGGGCTGCAGGGCCTTCAGGCAGCCTCGATGTCCGGGAATGCATCTGCGGCCGCGGCCACGGGCAATACCAGCATGGGCAACGTCTCGATGGATCAGCGCACCATCAGCCCCTCAACCTCAAACCCATGGGTCAGTCGCCAGCAGGATCTGGACGGCAACTGGGTCACGACAACGGCCAGCGGCGCACAGGCCACCTCCTACCTGCGTAATGAGAGCGCTACGTCGCGCGTTGTGTCGTCACGCGTCACACAGTCGTCTGTTCAAGAGGCATCGAGGTCGGCCGAGGCGGCACGAAGTGAAGCTGTCTCCGCCTCGAATGACCTCTCCTCGGTTCTCGTGGACACGATGTCGCGCGGCTCTAGCCGCTTCCGCTCCACTACCCGCGGAGATGGTCAGGCAGTGAGCACGAGTACGGACATTGGCTCGGCTGCGGATAGGCTGCGCAGCATTACCGAGTCTGTGGCGCGGACCACTGGTTTGAGCGCTCAACAGGTCGCGAACATCGCCTTCCAGCTCTCAGGTGGCGTCGGTGCGCCTGGCATTAGCCCACTGAGGGCGAACGCATCCGGCTCCGCCGGGAAGAGCTACACACGATCGCTGGATGAAACCGAGCAGAAGGTGGCGAACGAACTGGGGGCGGATCAACTTCGTGAGTTCAGGTCCTTCGCAGAGCGAGCCACGCGAGATCAGTCGCTTGTGCGCGCGCTTGGAAACGACCAGCGAGAAGGCGACGAACTTGCATCTCGCATGTCGACCGCGGTAGGTCGTTTGGAATCCACGCAGTCGAGCTACGCTGAGCGGAGCGCGATCGCCGAGAGGTTGTCCAAGGCACATGAGACCGGCGAGGTGCTTTCCATCGACTTGGCGCAGTTGCCAGCCAACTCTGACTTCATCCAACGCTACCAACGCCTGGCCAGCGAATACGGTTCTGACAGCCTCGCGCTCCAGGCGGCGATGGCCAGTGAGTTGGCATCGCGAGCGCTTCCCCCGACTCGAACAGCATCCGGTTCGGCGTTGCCAACGACCTTCGACGACGTGAGGTCTATCGCGTCGACCAACAAGGATGACGCGATCTTCTCGCGCGATCGCGTCGTCGGCACCGATGCGGCCAATGACCGCGCCGTCGGCAAGAGGCTCAGCGGCGCACCTCTGGTCGCACCACAGCCATCTGGAGCACTTGCCCAAGTGCAGAGCGATTTGCAACGGCGTCGGACCGAAGCTGAATCACGCGAGACTGCCGCAGCCACCTTTGACGCCCGAAACGACATCGTCCGCAACCCCGACGGCACAGTTTCAACCAAGAGGTCTCAGCAACTTGGAAATCTTCGCCAACTACGTGACGACGCAGCAACGCTTGCAGAAAATGCTCGGGAGCTACTTGATGTCGGCCCTGATGCAGCTCTGCGAGAAGCAAACGAGGCCCGCGCGCGACAGGAGGCATCGGAGCGGTCGAGAGCAATTCAGGCGACTCCCGAGATTCCTCGAATGACCCCTAAGAGCGGGAAGCGAAATTGAGGTTGGTGCAACGTCCAACTACTCAATAGCGCCCATGCGCGCCCGGTGTTGGATGATTCTCAACATCCAGCACATCGCCGGGATATCGATGAACACCGAGTTGGTCCGTGAAAGGGTTTCGCACGTCGACCTTTGGCGATTCAACGACCACGTCTGCACGCCGCGCAAGCAAGACCAGCAGCCCTGCAATGCCGCCGAACATCAGCCAGAAAAAGCCGATGACGAACGCGCCTCGATCGCTGACAGTAGCCGCAGCCAGCGCTCCGACTACGCCAAACGTCCACGCCGCCATCTTGAACCGTGCCATGACACCGCGCCCTGGATGAAACAATCTGCGACAGCGTGCGCCCTGTCGACCAGATGACTTCATATACTAGCTTCGGCATGTGGTCAAGGGAGCGTCTATGAGTCCCACGCGTACCCTCCTGCTCTGCGGATCGCTGGCGCTCTTTGCCAACGTCATCCCTACCCAGCAAGCGCTGGCGGTCGCCCTGCGGCCGAACAAGACGACCGATGACTCGGTGTGCGACCTCACGCACCACACCAACCTGTACTTGGGATCGAAGACGCTGGTTCCATCCGTCGCGCAAACCAAGGACAAGGTCGACGCGTACTTTCGCCTTGCCGGTGAGTTTGTCGCTGGCAAGTGCAAGAACGGGCAACTGTTGATGGTCCAGGGGGACTCGGCAAGCAACGTCGATATTCGGTCCCTCACGGAATTGGCAAATTCATCGTGCGCGGTCGCAGCTATATCGAGAACCGAGGTGACACTGTCACTTGGAGATCTCACGTATCCTGGGTTTGAGCTTCGGTGCACGATCCTCAAGCACGCAGAACTCGTAGACAAACTGAATTCGCTTGAGCGAGCTGACCCGATGGAATCGCTGAAGACTCGACTGGCCGCTGCAGCACAGCAGGGCGATCGAGGCCCGTCGAGAACTGACTCCGGTTCCCAAGCCAAGAAGGACTGCGACAAGATGTCCTTGTCGTCGATCCTTCAAGGCGGCTCCTGCAAATAGCGCTCGTGCGCCCAGGACGCGCTCCGCTCCAAATCGCAATTTCACCGGCGACTTTCGGGGGGGACTAGCACCCGCCTTTCGAGTGGAAGCCTCGGGCTCGTCGTTCTATCTTCTTGTCCTCGGCACAGGCCGTCCGGCAAGGAGAGCGCGATGTCCACCCCAACCCCCACCGAGCCCACGGTCCCGACCGCGCGGAACGGCGAGCCCACCACGTTCCCTTCGGTCGTGCTCGAGGTGCTCCGAGAGATGCGGGAGCAGCGCCAGTCCTTCGAACGCTCGGCTGAACTGGCCGCCAAGGAACGAAAGGCCGAGCGCCGCTGGCGCAACCTGTTCCAGGCCATGTTCTTCGGCGCGCCGGTGCTGCTCGGTCTCTTGTACTTCCTGTTCTTCCTGAACTCCACCGGCTTTCGCTGGGGGCCATTCGGGAACGTCGTGGGCGTCGTCCGCATCGAGGGCCCCATCGGCGCCACGGAGCGGGCCTCGGCCGAGAACATCATCCCGATCCTCGAAAAGGCTTTCGGCAATCCGAACGTGAAGGGCGTCGTGCTGCACATCGACAGCCCGGGCGGAGCGCCCGTCGAGGCCGAACGCATCTCGACGGCCATCAACGGGCTCAAGGCTAAGCACCGGAAGGAAGTGGTCGCGGTGATCAACAACCTGGGCGCCAGCGCTGCCTACATGGTCGCGCTGAACGCGGACAGGATCATCGCCGCGAAGTACTCGTTCGTCGGATCGATCGGCGCGATCATGGCCCCGTGGCAGTTGGACAAGGCCATCGCCAAGGTCGACGTCGCGCAGCGGGTCTACGCCTCCGGCAAGCTCAAGGCCTTCCTCAACCCGTTCACCCCGGTCAGTCCCGAGGTCGACCGGAAGGCCCAGCAACTCGTCGACCAGATGGGCGGCTTCTTCCTGGCCGAGGTGAAGGCCCGCCGGGGCCAAGCCCTGAAGTCGGGTGTCGACTTCGGCACTGGTGAGGTCTGGCCAGGCCCCGAGGCCAAGGAACTGGGCCTAGTCGACGGCGTGGCCACGGTTGATGACTTCGTGGCCACGCACTGGGGCATGAAGACCTACGACTACGGGCCGAGCGCCGACTCGTCACCCTTCCTGACGCGCTCTCTGCAAGACGCCATTGCCGGCGCGGTCAGGCGGCTCGCGCTGAGCGGCCCCACGGTCCAATAGGACCGCCAGCTTGGCCGATCGTCAGTCCGACGACTGAGGTCGTGCCGTCAGGTCCCAGAGCGTCCCCTGCCACTTCGAGATCCTGCCCTCTGCCTCGCACTTCGGGCACTTCCACACAACGGCATCGTCCACAGCCCGCACCGCGGTGACCGTACCCTTCTTGCACTTGAAGCACGTCGGTGCCGCCGGCGAGGCATCCGATTCGTCCGTGGCGTGGGCGACGACCTCAACGACGAACTGGGCCATCGCGCGCGCCGCGCCCTTGATCGGCGCAATTGCGCCGGACTCATCGAGGAAGTGTGTGAGGTCGGTGATGTACATCGAAGGCTCGGAATTGCGCCAAGTCTAGCGAGCCCAGTGGTCGCTTCCCTCTGCCTTGGCACCCAGGGCCAGACCGGCCTTGGCGGTGTATGCGATCCAGGATCTGCCCGCGCCACGCCGCCGCGCGACCGCCAAGCGCCTGGCCGCTACTGCCGGTCTCCGAAGGTGCTTTGGCAGACGGCCCGATGCCCGCACTTGTCGCACGCCTTCCGGCGCATCGCCGGCGTTGGCGCATGGCCCTGACCTCGCCTCAGCTCAAGCAGCCTGCGGCGCATGGCCATCACTTCGTCCTCGTCGAACAGGTCCACGCGGATCGCCCGAGGTTGTCCCTGGCCATGCTGTTTGACCGCCACGTAGGCCACCGAGGAAACTCGCTCGCCGGTCTCCTCTTGCAGGACCAAGCGTTGCACCGAGAGCTCGATGGCATCCGAGGCGTGCGCCGCGAAGTAGCCGCGGGTTTTCAGTTCCACCAGGTGGAGCTCGCCGCCTTGGCGATACGCGCGGTCGAGCCGGGCCACCAGGCCAAGGCGCTTCGACTCGAACCGCTTTTCGGCGAACGCCAGCTCACCGTCGGCAATCTCGCGCGGCAACCAGCCCTCGTCCGGCCGATCACGCTGGCTCCTGAGCCAGCTGTATGCCGCTGCGAAGAGCAGCAGTGCCAGCAAGAGCAAAGCGCCCGCCCCGGCATCGCTCATCGTGCCAGCCTTCGTGCGACCACCCATGCGGCCATCCGGCCCGCCAGGACGAGTCCGAGCCTCACGGCCGAGAGCATCCGCGGATGTCGGCTCAGCAGGTCACACGCCGCGGGCCCGAGGCGGTAGTACGTCGCGATGAACCGCCGGCCTGGCGCGGTGCGTCGCAGGTAGAGGTCCCGGAACGCCCGCAGCGCACTGGTCTCGGCACACTCGCCAAGCGCCAGGGTCGCGACGAAGCACCGGCCCTTCCGCTCGCTCGCTCGCGCGATGGCCAAGCTGTCCTGGTAGAACTGGTCGTGCGCCGCGTTCCCCCGATCCTGCGCCACGAGTTGCTCTGGCGATCGCTTCGCACCGTAGCGCCAGTCGAAGTGCGCCACGCGTTCACAGTAGCCGAGCTGCGCCAGCTCGCTGGCGCTCACCAGATCTCGATCAGTCCTTCTCATCCACTTCCCCGAACGCATCGGTCATCTCGGCGATGCTCTGGCCGGCGATGGCACCGTGGGGCTCCACCAGCGGTGCGGCGCCGAACTGCCCCAGCGGCTTCAGCGCCATCGAGATCGGCGGCGCTGCGTGGCCCCGGCTCGAGGTCGCCACGCCAGCGAGGCGCCCCTGCTCGACCAGGAGACCGACGCTGGCCAGGCCAAGAAGCCGCTTCACGCGCCTTCGAGCAGCTGTCATGCCGATGAGTTCTCGATGGAGCTCGGGGCACTCTTCCGCACTGATGGTCACCTGCATCACGATTTTCGGTTGGGCTCCCATGGCCGGCTACGCTCCGACCGGGGCCACCTCGGCGCGGGCCGGCGCCGTGGCGAACAGCTGTGGGTTCTCACGCACGTACTGCTCGCCCATCAGCTGGAAGCCCTTCACGTTCGCATAGAGGGGTTCGTCCACCTCGCTGATGGCGATCTCGGGGAACTTCCGCCGAATCGATGCGCGGTACAGATGCATCCCGCCACCCACCACCACGATGTGCTCCAGGTCGTCTGTCGCGCCCAGCTTGCCATGGAGCATCGAGACGGCCTGGTCGGCGATCTTCTCGATCGTGTTGTCGAACTTCTTGAGGTCGACGCTCCGCTTGTAGGCGCGCAGGGGCTTGCGGCTCCTCAGTGCCCTGTCGATCGCCTCCAGGTTCAGGTAGCCCCTGCCAGTCTCGCTCGCGATCGCGGCGGCAATCTTGAGCAGTATGTCGTGCACCCCACGGTTGACCGAGTCGCTCATCTTGCCAACCACCTTGCTGTCCAGCGTCACCAGCCAGTCGAAGGTGCGCGAGCCGGCGTCGATGACCAAGGTTCTGCCATGCCGGAGCTTTGCGTTCGCCTGATCCCCGAAGACGGCATACATGGCCCCTTGTGGTTGCGCCACGACCAACACCCGTTTGACCTCGACCGTACGATTGCGGCCCACCTCGAATTTGCCCGTCATTGCCTTCTGCAGTTCCGCCCTGCGGCGCATGTAGTCCACCACCGGCAGTCCGAGCACCAGCAGGTCGACCCTGTCGACCTTCATGAAGTGAAGGGCCCCCGCCGTGAACGCCCGGTACTCGGGGGTGCGTATGTAGTCGTCGTGATGGTTCCGGCCCACGAAGCCGTCGGCCGCAAGCGCAACGTCGGGCCCCACCTCGTACCACATGCCGCCCACCGGCACGCAGACCGTCTTGCGCTTGCTGCCGAGTGCATCGTTCGAGTTGTCGTGCGCACTGTCATAGGCGATCGAGGCGAAGTGCGCGCATTCGACCCTTCCACCTTGCGCAGCCAGCACGTACTTGGTGTTCCCGAAACCCACATCGATGGCTCTCACGATTGCTTCCATGGACGTTGCTCTCCACATTGCGTTGACCGATGGCGACAGCATCGCCAAGAGTCCACGCGAAGCCAACCCGGAAAGGCGGGTCGTAGCCCCCCGGCTTTCTGCGGCCCGCAGCACGCCACGCGCTTTGGACGCGGCACTTGCGACGGACATTCACCAAGACAGCGCCGGCACCGCGTCGCCGATGTCCCTCACACATGGCGGCATCAGCAGCTCCGCGCCGCATCCTGGCTGCAGCTTTCGTCCTGATTCGGTGATGGACCATAGCTCTCGTACTTGACCTTGCTCGCGCCTTCGATAGCTAGACGGGGAAGCAAGGAAGTCAAGGCCAGAGGAGATTGGATTCGGCAAGGCCGGCGACACACTAACCACCGCTAGAGCAGCGCCATTGTTCAAGCCCTCCCGGTGTTGACAACCGAGCCTCGCCTGGGTTCAACTTCCTCCCGAGCCTGTGCTGCCTGCCACAGCTCTCAATGCAAGCAGGCCGGTGTTGCGGACTCCGAGAACCCGCCGTTCGCAGTCGTGACCTGCACTTCAAGCCCCGGCCCTTCGAGGCCCTGCCGCGCCAGTCGCGGTGCCCCTATCTCCCCATCTCGATCCGTCAATCGGATCTGCCTGAGTGGCCTTCGTTGGCGGCAACGCCGCGGCTGAGGCCATCCGCTGAGCAGCCATCGCGCTGCTCGCGACAACACCGTCGCCAACGTCGTCAACCCCTTGAGGGTTCTCGGTCATCACTGCCCGTCTGAGGTGGTGCGACCGATTCCAGGCGTGTCCCCGTGCGCTCCGATGGCAGGAGTGCGTTTCAAGCGGCGAAAGACGGTACCCCACGAACTCCCAGAAACGCCTCGGCATGGACCGAGGTGGGCGCGTCGCATCCCTCGAGGTGTGAGCGTCATGTCGTTCACCGCCGTGGAAGCACGGCGGCGAGCTGCGGGGAACAGAGATTTTTTAACGCCTGCCAGGCCGCTCCGCGCGGCCGAACGCTTGAAACAACGCACCGCGCACGAGGGTCGGCGGTGCGGCCGTGCCCTTGACCTTCGACCTGCTCGCGCGACCCTGGACGCACGTGCGAGCTGGACTTTCGCGTCCGCACCCTTTGACGCGGCTGAAGTGGCTCGCCGGCCGTCAACGGAGCAAGAGATGTCGTCGAAGAAACAGAAGGCCCCGCCGAAGAAGCTGGTCTATGCGCGGCGGTCGCCGGCGGGCGCGCCGAGGAACCCGCAGAACGTCCTCGACACGGCGCCGCAGGGCACGCGCGACTGGAAGCGCGTGCTCCATTGCGTGCTCGTGATCCACAACCAGGAGCACTCCAAGCTCATCAAGACCGTCTCCCAGAAGACCATGCTCGACCGCGAGCGCTTCTACTTCAAGTTCTGGGATGACCTGCGCTTCAACACCACGTTCCGCGAGGCCGACCCGCGCATCCTCACGAACCGCCAGGTGCAGGCCGTCGCGCGGCTGTGGGCCGAGCGCAAGCTCTCGGTGGCCACGGTCCACAACTACCTGAGCTTCCTGCGCACCTACGCGGCCTGGATCGGCCGGCCGGGCATGGTCCGCGACGTCGCCACCTACTTCGGTGACGACTCGCACTACGTGCACCGCGACCGCACGGCCAACTTCGACCGCAGCTGGATCGCCCGCAGCGTCGAGGTCGAGGCCAAGATCGCCGAGGTCACGGCCTACGACCCGTGGGTCGGCATCCAGCTCGAGCTCTGCTACCACTTCGGCCTGCGCGCCAAGGAGGCCCGGCACTTCCGGCCGCACATGGCGGTGATCACCCGCGACGAGGCAAACCCGCGTGACGCGCAGCACTTCCCGGACTGCGAGCGGTTCCTGCGGGTGCGCTACGGCACCAAAGGCGGCCGCCCGCGTGACATTCCCGTGCAGACGCCCGAGCAGGAGAACCTTCTGCAACGCGCCCTGCAGTCGGTGGCCCCGGGCCAGTACGTGGGCGCTCCCGGCCGCACCGCGACGCAGAACGCCAACCGCTTCTACAACGTCCTACGCCGCTTCGGCATCACGAAGGCTGCCCTGGGGGTCACCGCGCACGGCCTGCGGCACCAGCACGCCAACGACCGCTACGAGGAACTGACCGGCGAGCCGTCGCCCGTGCGTGGCGGTGCCGGCAATGGCGACGACGACACCACTGCGCGCCTGGCCGTCGCTTCTGAGCTGGGTCACGGCCGCATCGCGATTTCGGATGCGTATTTAGGCAAGAGCCAGGCCCATGCGCGCGCCACCGCGCCGGTAGCGGGCGACGAGGCCGTCGCGCCTCCGACTGCGTGAGGGGGCCGCCATGTCCAACGTTCGACATGTTCCACACAGCGCGAGCCGGAAGCATTCGAGCTCAATGCCCTCGCGGCGCATTGGCCGGCTCTCGATCACGCAATCGAAACTGGCCTTCGCCAACGTAGACTTGCGGCGTTACAGGAGAACGATTTGGCAAAGTCGTACGGCCAGCTTCAGGCCCAGATTCAGAAACTCCAGGCCGAGGCAGAGGCGCTCAAGGCAAAAGAGGTCAAGGAAGTCATCGCCCGGATCCGCACGGCCATCGAGCACTACGGCATCACGCCCGACCAGTTGTTCGGCAAGGCCAAGAAGGCCTCGACTGGCCGGGCCGCGGCCAAAAAGGCGCCGGCGCGCAAGTCGGCCGCGAAGGTCAAGCCCGTGGCGATCAAGTACCGCGACGGCGACAACACCTGGACCGGCCGCGGCAACAAGCCCCGGTGGCTGGTCGCTCGGCTCGAAGAAGGCAAGCAGCTCGCGGACTTCGCCGTAAGCTGAGTCTGTCGGTGCCCCTGGTCGGGCACCCAGGCGATGGCGGGCTCTTCCGGCGCGGGGCTGCAGTCCCGTTGCACCAGCCGAGCAGGCTGAAGCTGGCCGCCAGCGGCTGGGCGCCTGCAAAGGTCATTGCAGGCCCCTCGGGTCACGCCCAGCGCGGCAGGTCGATGTCCTCCCACTCGCCCTCGGCCTGCAGCATCGGAAAGTGCCCTCGCGCCCGGCACTCGGCCAGCCGATGCAATGCCCGCCGGAAGTCGCTGCGGCCGCGCTCCAGGAACGGGCGCATCGCACGGTAGACGGCGACGGTGTTCGGCCGGCCCTTCTCGCAAGCGATGAAGGCCCACTCGGGTTCCTCGCCGGTGAGCTGGTAGACGCCCTCGCAGTACATCGCCGCGGACAGCGCGTAGCCTAGCCTTGCGCAGGAACGGCGGAAGCCTTCGAAGGTCACGTCCTCGGCGGACTTCACGTCGGCGAGCGTGCGGGCGTCGTGCCACCAGTCGATCTTGATCTTGCACTTGATCCCGGTGTCGGGGTCCAGCCAGACCAGCGCCACCTCGGCCTCGCCCTTGGCCAGCAGTTCGCGCGCCTTGCGATGGGTCATCGCGTTGTCGATGATCCGCTCGATGGGCTCCTTCCAGGCCTCGGGGTACACGGTGCGCCCGGCCGCCTGCACCATGCATTCGGCATAGCGCTGCTTGCCTTCCTTCCTGGCGCGGTTGACCTTGGGCATCGCGAAGAACCGCGACTCGAAGGTGTCGGGCTCCAGCAGCCGGCCGTGCAGCACCGAGCCGAACAGCAGCGCTTCGGTGGACTCTTCCGGATCGGTGATGCCGCTGAGGAAGTGCGCAGGGCTGATCAGCATGCGCTTGAGCTGGGTCGAGGAGACGGCGCTGCGGTCGCCGTGGTAGTCCTCGTTGCTCATGCCGCGCGTCACACCGAAGGGGATGTCGGGAACCTCGCGGGCTGGCGTGGCCGGCACGTCGCACGCCTCCATCGTCTCGGTGTCGTCGTCGTGCAGGTCACTGCTCATCACGGTCTCCATGTCGCTGTTGCTACCTGATCACGATACGAAGAGAGACTGCGTATTCAAGATCGGCGGGCGCGATCCCAACGCAAGCGGAGCCAGGGCGCCCAGACACTCTGATCCGCTGCATCCGGTGCCCGGCGACGGCGGCTGGTTTCGGCGGGGGCCAAGTGGGTCGTTTCGGTTGGACGAACCTCGGCCGTCCTTGCATAGTCACTGGGTCGGCACCGCGACGTTGCGCTGGCTCGCCGATGCCCACCTCGAGGTCAGGAGACGGTTGGTGAACTCTCTGCTGGAACGCCTAAGGCGCAGGCTTCGCGAGCTTGGCCGGCCTCTGCATGAGGAGCCGTCGTCGGACGGGCGCCAACCCTCATCTCGCGCCCCTGCCGACGATGCTCCTCAGTGCCGGACGGAGATCGAGCTCTCCCAGGGAAGCCGAAACGCAGATCGAACGGGAAGTGGCGAGCCAACTCGGCTGCCGGCGCAACAACCCCCGCCGCCTAAGTCGACCCGCCTGAAGGCCGCCGTCTTCTCGAAGAAGCGTCACCCTACGCCGCAACGCCAAGCCGGCTCGATCTGGGGACCGACTTCCTTCTTGGACGTGGGCATCGGTAGGACTGGTGGCGACAAGACCGACCGCTCGCCTCTCTTCATGTTCGAGGTAAGCCCGGTGGCCACCGTAGCTGAATCGAGCACGAACGTAGCGCAATGGCCAGGACAGCCGCTACCTGCGACGCTACCAAGCTTGGGGCTCGGCGCCGGCGTCGCTCACCTTCCTTCGTGGACTGCGGAGCAAACCCAAGCCAAAGCTGCCGGATACCCGGGGACATCGCCTCCATGGGACGGTGCATCCCCGTTGGAGGGCGTTCCATCGTTCGACTCAGGGTGGGAGCCCCGTCAAGAGCCTGCCGAGGTGGCAGCGTTGACCTCCAGCCTCGGCAGCGTGTCTCCGCTAACGTCCAGTACTCTCTGTTCCGGCTAACCGCCATCATCCGGCGGAGCGGTCCAACGAAGTGCCACGGCTTCGCCCCAACAAGTCCACGCGCACATCGCGTCAGCCAGTCTGCAAAGATCGCGTTCGGCAAGACACCTGAGATGTGCGAAGGCTGCCCGCCAGAGGACGGCACAATCGCCGAGCAATGGTCTGTAGGGGGGGAGGAAATGAAAACTTGGTGGATCGCGCTTGGTCTTGCCACATTGGCACCGCTGGTGGGTGCGCAGACGGCGGCAGCGCCTGGCGCTCCCGCCTCCGCCGCAACGGCTCCGGCTGCGACGACCCAGGCCAACCCGAATCCGGTGGCATTGGCATCGGTGGGTGCCCAGGGCCTACAGCCCTCGCTCGCTGAACTAGCAAGATCCCAAAAGAACCTTGAGTTGGCTGTCGCGCGAATCGACGGCAAGCTACCGTCAGCGTGGTGGCTGACACCGTTGA
This sequence comes from Piscinibacter sp., assembly GCF_050175855.1. Classification (GTDB taxonomy): domain Bacteria; phylum Pseudomonadota; class Gammaproteobacteria; order Burkholderiales; family Burkholderiaceae_C; genus Piscinibacter. The sequence goes on along the minus strand of NZ_JBFXIO010000037.1, from coordinate 2,937 downwards.
GCACGCTGGCGTCTGTCGTGCTGGGCGGACTCATTACCGGAGGCATCGGCTACCTCATGCAGGCTCGATTGCTCAATCACCAGGATGAGCAGGCGACCAAGAGAGCGAACCTCGAACAGTCTTTGGCCGACAAAAAGGCAGGCCATGATGTGCTGCAGACGCTTTTCGACTGGCGGGTGCGTCAGTTCATGGAACTCTACGGGCCATTGAGGGCGCTGTTCGACGGCTCCAACGAGGTTTACCGTCGGATGAATGAAGCGCTCATCAGTCAGGACCCCAAGCGCTTCCGAGATCTCACGTTAGCCGCCGAGTCCGAGCGACCTGCAGACGTCGATCCGGATGGTCGATTCTTTGAAATCTACGACGAGGAATTGGGCCGCTGGCGAAAGTTTCGAACGGTCATGGACTGGAGCACCGTCTACGGCCGCGGGCTTGGCGTCGATGGCTACTTCGACAGGATCGTCGACATAGGCAGCACGATCTCAAAGTTGATCGGAGAGAAGGCCGGCTTGGTGATGCCCCACCACGCCGAGCTACTGGGTGCCTTTGGCAGGTACTTGGCACATTTCGAGGTCCTCAGGGAATTGCATGCAGCAGCGAAGCGCCCTCAAGGGGAAGCGGTAGCTTTGCCTACCGTTCCACTCAAAGTCCGAGAGGCCGCCGCCTTTCCCAACAACATTCAAAGACTCGTGCGCGCAGGCGCCGAAGAGCTTCTTACCGAGCTAGGCAGGGTGGCAGATGGCCAGCCGAAGGCCTAGTTGGAGATCTCAGATCCGAGCCGCGCAAGGACATTGACCCATAGCGGACCGTCGGGCCGCATCACGTCGTTGCTTTGCCATGCACGGAGGATTTGGAGGCCGCTCTCAATGAGCGCGCCCTCGAACTCTGGGCCGCTGTAGTACGTGTACCGGCGACCATCCAGTTGCACATGCTCGCCCGCGCCGGCCTGGACAGTGGCGAAGAAGATCCCACCAGGCTTAAGCAGACCACGCAGCCGACGGATAGTGCTGTACAGCTGTGCGCGCGTCAGATGCAAGAGCGATGCACATGCCCAGATGGCGTCGAACCTATCCTTCGTCACAAAGGACTCCGCGCGCGCCACAGTGAAATACGGTCCCACATGGCGCGTCGCCAATGCAGCGAGCTCTGGCGAAGGCTCTAGCCCGAACGCTTCGTAACCCATGGCGCGGAAGGCCTTGACGTCGCGACCTGACCCAGAACCCACGTCCAAAATGCGGCCATGCTCTCCGACCACATCCAAAAATGGCCGGTAGAGGTGATCCATGGAAAGGTTGAAGGTGCGATCGAAGTACGCTTGGGCGTTCTCGCGGTAGAACGCATCCGTCGCGGCCACGCCCGGCTCTCCCGTGGGTTCGATGGTCTGCTCGAGGTTGTTCATTCCTAGCCCTTTCGAGCGCCAGTATGCCCGCCGGGTGGCTCAGGAGGTGAGCCACCTATCCATGTGAGAAATCGCATCGGAGGCCAGTCAGGTCTTGACGCCTTCGAGCTTCAGGGCGCTCGTCAAGGATCCGCGCGCCCGCAACCGCCTGGATGACAAGTTGAACCTCGTCGTCGGTGAGCGTCCCCTGGAGGGAGACTCTTCGACGCCCGACCTGCAGCAAGGTCTCATCCGATGAACTCGGCGTGCTTCGCCACGCGGCGCCTCCCGCCGCACACATGGTCGCGAGCGCCGCCTCAAGGCGACAGATCGTCGGATATGGCGCGCTCGTCGCGAGTACCTCGCCGGCCCGACCTCTCACCTCAAAGAGCACGTGGCCAGCGTTGCTGCCACGGAGCCGCACCAAAGTCTCGCCCGCTTCAGACATCGTTCAAACACCCATCGTCGGTTGTCGCAGGTGCTCGAAAGGCGCCCCAGCCGTGGAGGGATCTTGCACTACGTAGGGCGAGGCGCCTGGACGACAAGAGGGGGCGCGGTCACCCTCGCCTCCGCTCTATGCAAAGCACGTGCCCAGACACTGGGGCTTCCTGCGATGTCGTGATCAGCTTACAACAAGCGACAATTCTCCTCCTGCCAGAGAGACCTGCCCTGTCAAGGGCGAGAATGGTGCGGAAATCCATCCGCCGACCCGGAACGGGCACGGAGCAACTCAGGGGAGGGGGCCGTGACGCCACCCGCAGCACACTGGATTCGATTCCTGCGCAACTACGGGCCGCTGCCGACCAACGGCAACCTGTTCGACGAGCACATCAACGCAGCGCTCAAGCGGGCGCAGGTGCGCCCCATCGAACTGCCGACACCAACTGTCGACACCATGGCGGCGAAGCTGGAAGCAGGAGAGGTGCGGTCGGTCCTGATCGCCGGCACCGCGGGTGATGGCAAGACGTACCACGCCCGGAAGCTCTGGGAGCGACTGGGCGGTGACCCTAAGGGTTGGGATCGGCACGAGAAGACCAAGGCCCTCGAACTGGCTAGCGGACGCTCCCTCACCTTCGTCAAGGACCTCAGCGAGTTGACGCCAGAACAGGGGCTCGCCGTGCTGGCCGGCCTCCAGTCCTCCGCCCTCGTGCCAGACCATCCGGTCGGCTATGTCATCGCTTGCAATCACGGCCAGATTCTTGATCGGCTGCGCACCTTCCGCTCGCCGGAGGACGGCTCGCCCTCGCGGCTGCTCGAAGATGTGCAGCGCGCGTTCCTCGAGCCTGGTCGAACGATTCCTGGGCTGATGCTCAATGACCTGGGCGGCGCGGCGCAGCGCCATTCATTCCGCACGGTGATCAAGGCGGTAACCGAACACCCGGACTGGGACCACTGCGACGGATGCCCGCTGAACGAACACGAGCGGCAGTGCCCGAACGCCAACAACCGACGGCGTGCGATGGGCACCGCCGACGGCAATCTCTTCGTCCGGCGCCTCGAAGACCTGATCGACCTTGCGCGGCTGAATGGCGCCCACCTCCCCATGCGCGACTTGCTCG
>NZ_JBFXIO010000036.1:0-19218 GCF_050175855.1 Piscinibacter sp. | reverse complement strand
CGCGCTCGCCCTGGGCGCCGCGCTCACGCTCGCCGCCGCGCCCGTCCATGCCGAGGACGCCAAGTCCATGGACAAGGAGAAGTGCTACGGCGTCGCGATGAAGGGCAAGAACGACTGCGCCGCCGGCCCCGGCACCACCTGCGCGGGCACCTCGAAGATGGACCACCAGGGCAACGCCTGGAGCTACGTCGCCAAGGGCACCTGCGAGAAGACGATGTCCAAGACCTCGCCCAGCGGCCACGGCAAGCTGGAAGCCTTCAAGGAGAAGAAGGCCTGAGCGGCCTCTCGCGCGCGAGACCGCCATGAACGCGCTGGCCGGCATCGGCCTGAAGGACGACCACGCGCTGCCCTTGCTCGAGGGCGAGGCGGCCGTGGACTTCCTCGAGGTGCATGCCGAGAACTACCTGGTGCCCGGCGGGCCGCGCCTGCGCCGGCTCGAGCGGCTGCGCGAGCGGCTGCCGCTGTCGATCCATGGCGTGGGCCTGTCGATCGGCGGCCCGGGGCCGCTGGACGAAGCCCACCTCGACGGGCTCGCCCGGCTGATCGAGCGCTTCCAGCCGCGCTGGTTCTCGGAGCACCTGGCCTGGTCGAGCCACGGCGGCGCCTGGTTCAACGACCTGCTGCCCGTGCCCTACGACGAAGCGACGCTGGAACGTGTGTGCGAGCACATCGACCGCGTGCAGACGCGCCTGCGGCGCCGGATGCTGCTGGAGAACCCGAGCACCTACCTCGCCTTCGAGCGATCGACGATGGACGAGGGCGACTTCATGGCCGCAGTGGTGCGCCGCACCGGCTGCGGGCTGCTGCTCGACGTCAACAACGCCTACGTGAGCGGCGTGAACCACGGCCGCGATCCGTGGGCGCTGATCGAAGCGCTGCCGGCGGACGCCGTCGGCGAGATCCATCTCGCCGGCTTCGCCGAGGACCACGACGCAGCCGGCGCGCGGCTGCTGATCGACCACCACGGCGCGCCGGTCGATGCGGCGGTGTGGTCGCTGTACCGGCGCACGCTGACGCGCATCGGCCCCGTGCCCACGCTGATCGAGCGCGACAACGACGTTCCGGCGCTGCCGGTGCTGGCCGCCGAGGCCACCCTGGCGCGCCAGGCCCTGCAGGTCGCGGCGACCGGGCTGCAGGAGGCGGCATGAACGCCCTTTCCCATCGGAGCTTCGCTGATGCGCTGCTCGATCCGCAGCGGCCGCTGCCGGCGGGGCTGGTGGCCTGGAACGGCTCCGATCCGGCGCGGCGCTTCGCCGTCTACCGCAACAACGTCATCGTGTCGCTGGTGGTCGCGCTGGCCGAGACCTTCCCGGTGCTGCGCCGACTCGTCGGCGACGAGTTCTTCGACGCCATGGCCGCGCTGCACGTGCGTGCGCATCCGCCTGCCTCGCCGGTGCTGGCCGACTACGGTGCCGGCTTTGCCGCCTGGCTGGAGGGCTTCGCGCCGGCGCAGGCCTTGCCCTACCTGCCCGACATGGCGCGGCTGGAGCATGCCCGCGTGCTCGCCTTCCATGCCGCCGATGCCGCGCCGCTGGCGGCGGAGGTGATCGCGGCGCGCTGCGCGGATGCGTCGCGCCTGCCCGGTTCCTGGCCGATCCTGCATCCCTCGTGCCGCGTGCTGCGCTCGCCCTTCGCGGTCGAGGCGCTGTGGGCCGCGCACCAGCACGACGGCGAGATGCCGGCCATCGACATCGACCGGCCCGGTGCGGCCCTGGTGCTGCGCGACCCCGCCGACGACGTGCTCGTGGTGCCGCTGACGCCGCCCGCCGCCGCGTTCTGCGCCGCCCTGCAGCGCGGCACGACCCTGGCGCAGGCGCTGGCGCATGGCGAGGCCGAGGCCGGCCGCGCCGGCTTCGACCTGGCCGCCACGCTGGCCCTGCTGATCCGCCATGGCGCCCTCGTGGCCTGGCACACACCGACCGACACCCCCGCACCATGAACCTGATCGAACGCCTGAACCGCGCCTTCGCCGCGCTGCCCGAATCCGCCATCGCGCTGCTGGCGCGCTTTTCCATCGCTGCGGTGTTCTGGAAGTCCGGCCAGACCAAGGTCGAGGGCCTGTCCGTCGACCTCGTCGAGGGCCGTTTCGAATTCGGCTGGCCGCGCCTGTCGTCCTCGGCCGTCGACCTGTTCCGCGACGAGTACCGGCTGCCTCTGCTGCCGCCGGAGTGGGGCGCGGTGATGGCGGCCTTCGGCGAGCACCTGCTGCCGCTGCTGGTGCTGGTGGGCCTGGCCACGCGCGTCTCGGCCGCTGGCCTGCTGGCGATGACCGTGGTGATCCAGCTGCTCGTCTACCCCGGCGCCTACCCGACGCATGGCGTCTGGGCCGCGGTGCTGCTGTGGCTGATGGTGCGCGGGCCGGGCAGTGTCTCGGTCGATCACTGGCTGGCACGGAGGCGCCATGCCTGAGCGGCCGCTGGCGGCGATGCTCGGTTTCGGGCCGGTCACGGCTTGCGGCAGTGCGCCGGCACTGCACAATGCGCCGGCCATGACCGACGTTCCGCCCTCGCACGCCGCCACCGACCTCTTCGAGGCGCAGATCAAGCCGCTGTGGCTGCGCGCCCAGGACGGCGACGAGGCGGCCTACCGGCTGGCGCTGCAGCGCATGGCGGTGCGCCTGCGCGCCTACCTGCGCCGCCGCCTGCAGGCCCTGCCCGACGAGGTGGAAGACCTGGTGCAGGAGACGCTGCTGGCGCTGCACCTGCAGCGTGGCACCTGGGATCCGGCGCTGCCGGTCAGCGCCTGGATGATCGCCATCGCAAGGCACAAGCTGATCGACCTGTGGCGCCGCCGCGGCCGCCGCGAGGCCGATCTCACGTCGCTCGACGAGCTCGGCGAGGCCGACGAGCCGGCCGCCGGCGGCGGCGAGGAGGGCACGTCGCGGCGCGACCTCGGCGTGCTGCTCGGCGCCATTCCGGCCGCGCAGCGCGAGGCCATCGTGCTGACCAAGATCGAGGGCCTGTCGGTGGCCGAGGCCGCCGAGCGCACCGGCGCCAGCGTGGCCGCGGTGAAGGTTCAGGTGCACCGCGGACTGAAGCGGCTCGCCGAACTGGTGAGGAAGACGACATGAAGACCGATGAGCTGATCGAGATGCTGTCGCGCGACGCCGGCCCCGCGCCGCGCGGCGTGGTGGCGCGCCGCGTCGGCCCGGCGGTGGTGCTGGGTCTCGTGGCCAGCGTGGTGCTGGCCTTTGCCGTGCTGGGCTTCGTGCCGGCGGCCACCTTCGCCTTCGCGGCACCCTGGTTCAAGCTGGCCTATGCGGCGGCGATGGTGGTCGCCGCGGCCTGGCTCACCGCGCAGCTCGCGCGGCCGGTGGGGCGCACCGCCACGCCGTCGGCAGCGGTCGTGGGCGTCGTGCTCGCCGCGGCGCTGGTCGGGCTGCTGTCGTGGTGGGCGACGCCGGCCGAATCGCGCATGGCCGGCCTGATGGGCCATTCATGGACGCTGTGCCCGTGGTTCGTGCTCGGCCTGTCGCTGCCGGCACTGGCCGCGCTGCTCGGGGCACTGCGCGGCCTGGCGCCGACGCGCCCGCGCGCCGCTGGCCTCGCGGCCGGCCTGCTCGCCGGCGCGCTGGGCGCGGGCGGCTATGCGCTGGCCTGCACCGAGCTGGCGATGAGCTTCGTGGCGGCCTGGTACACGCTGGGCATCGCGATGGCCGGCGCGCTCGGCGCGCTGCTCGGGCCGCGGGTGCTGCGCTGGTAGTGGCGAGGCGGGCGCTCAGGGGCGCGGGTCCACGATCCAGTCGGCGATGATGTCCACGGCCTGAGATTCCAGGCCGACGAAGCCGTGCCAGTGCAGCGCCGTACAAGGGTCGCCGCGCGGCTCGGCGCCTCCATCGAGCATCACTAGCTTGCGCACGCGCGACTGCGTGAGGCTGCTGACGATCTCCGGCACCGCCTGTGGGCGGCAGGCGCCGCAGGCATCGCGTGCGTGGTGAAGCACCAGCACCGGCATGCGGATCGCACCCAGGTCCTGCGTCGTCACGGCGCCGGGCTTGCGCCGGTCGACCACGCTGGCGCTGAGCACCAGGCCCTGGGCCAGCGCGGGCCAGCGCAGCGCGGCCGCCGTGGCGGAGACCGTTCCGCGGCTGGTGCCCACCAGCCAGACCGGCTCGGTGCCGCGCTGGCGTGCAAACTCGAGCACGACGCGAAGGTCTTCGAGGTGGGCCGGCGCGATGCGGTCGGCGTAGCCCAGGCCGTCGCTGTCGCTGGGCCGGCCGAAGATGGCCACGTTGAGCCCGCGCGCCAGGAAATGCGGCACCGAACGCACGAGGAAGTTCGGGCTGGTCGGGCGGCCGTCCTCGACCTTGCCGAAACCGCCCTCGCCTCCGGGCAGCAGCAGCACGGTGGCCCGGGGCTGCGCCGCGCTCTCCCAGTACACCGCGGTGAAGACGCCGGGGCGTGTCTCGATTCGGTGCACCGAGCCCGCTGCATGGGCGATCGTCACGGCACCGAGCGCCAGCGCGAGCAGCAACCGCAGGACAGGCAGACGAGGGAGCATCCGGTTGGACTGGCGGAAGCGGTGAGATTCGAACTCACGAACGGTTGCCCGTTGCCGGTTTTCAAGACCGGTGCAATCGACCACTCTGCCACGCTTCCATCGAAGGAGGCCGGATTGTAGGGCGCGGCTTCAGCCCGGCACCTGGGCCTGCTCGCAGCTGACCTGGAACACCTCGCGCCGGCCACCGTCCACGCGCACCGCGGTGAGCGAGCCGCCCCACACGCAGCCGGTGTCCAGTGCCAGCAGGTCGGGCCGGTTCACCAGCCCCAGCGTCGACCAGTGGCCAAAGGCCATCGGCACGCCGGCGGTGCGCCGTCCGGGCGCGTCGAACCAGGGGTAGAAGCCCGCGGGCGCGCCACTGGTGCCTTCCTTGGTCTTGAGGTCGAGCCGGCCCTGCGCATCGACGAAGCGGATGCGCGTGAGCACGTTGATGATGAAGCGCAGCCGCTCGTTGCCCTCGAGCTCGGCACTCCAGCGCACCGGTTCGTCGGCATACATCACGTGCAGGAAGTCGTCGAGTGCGTCGCTTCGGAGCATGGCCTCGACCTCGGCGGCGCGCGCCAGGGTTTGCTCGCGGCTCCACTGCGGCACCACGCCGGCGTGCACGCACAGCCAGCCGCCCTCGACCACCGCCATGCGGCGCGCGCGCAGCCACTCGAGCCAGGCCTCGCGCTCCGGCGAGGCCAGCACGTCGTCCAGCGTGTCGCTGCGGTGGGTGCGCCGGCCGCCGCAGGCCACGGCGAGCAGGTGCAGGTCGTGGTTGCCGAGCAGGCAAGTGGCGGCGTCGCCGAGGTCGCGCAGCCGCTTCAGCGTGGCCAGCGAGGCCGGGCCGCGGTTGACCAGGTCGCCGAGCACGACCAGCCGGTCGCGCGAGGGCGAGAAGCCGATTCCGGCAAGCAGACGGTCGAAGGCATCGCAGCAGCCTTGCAGATCCCCGATCAGGTAGAGCATCACGCGATTCTGCTACGCTGCCCGTCCCTTCACTGACCAACGCCGTCGCCCGGCCCTGCATGGACGTTGCCCTTCTGATCTTCCTGATCCTGCTCAACGGCCTGTTCGCGATGTCGGAGATGGCGCTCACCGCGAGCCGCAAGGCGCGGCTGCAGGTGATGGTGGAGTCCGGCGATGCCGGCGCGCAGGCCGCGATGGAGCTGCACGACGATCCGACCAAGTTCCTGTCGGTGGTGCAGATCGGCATCACGTCGATCGGGGTGCTCAACGGCATCGTGGGCGAGGCGGCTTTCTCCGCTCCTTTTGCGCAGTGGCTCGTCGCCACCTTCGGTCTGCAGGATCGCGCCGCGCAGATCAGCGCCACGGCGATGGTGGTGGTGGTGATCACCTTCCTGACCATCATCTTCGGCGAACTGGTGCCCAAGCGGCTCGGCCAGATGTACCCCGAGGCGGTGGCGCGGCTGGTGGCGCGGCCGATGGACTGGCTGTCGATCGTGGCGCGGCCGTTCGTCAAGCTGCTGTCCTTCAGCACCGAGGGCACGCTGCGCATGCTGGGCATCCGCGGCGGACCGGACCGCACGGTGACGGAAGAGGAGATCGCCGCCAGCCTGGTCGAGGGCCTGGACGCCGGCGTGATCGAGGCGCAGGAGCACCAGATGGTGCGCAACGTGTTCCGCCTCGACGACCGGCAGGTCGGCTCGATGATGATCCCGCGCGCCGAGATCGTCTGGATCGATGTCACGGCCTCGCGCGAGGAACTGCTGTCGGTGCTGGTTCAGGAAGGCCACACCCGCTACCCGGTGTGCCGGGGCAGCCTCGACGACGTGCTCGGCGTGGTCAGTGCCCACAAGCTGCTGCAGCAGGCGATGGAAGGGCGTGAGCTCTCGCTGGCCGACAGCCTGGAATCCCCGGTGTTCGTGCCCGAGACGCTGTCGGGCATGGAACTGCTCGAGCACTTCAAGGCCTCGTCGACGCAGCTGGTCTTCGTGGTCGACGAATACGGCGCGGTGCAGGGCATGATCACCGTGCTCGACGTGCTGGAGGCGATCACCGGCGAGTTCACCACGCCGACGGCGGAAGACGCCTGGGCGGTGCGCCGCGAGGACGGCAGCTGGCTGTTCGATGGCCTGATCCCGGTGCCCGAGCTGAAGGACCGGCTCGAGCTGAAGGAACTGCCCGAGGAAGACCGCGGCCGCTACAACACGCTGGCCGGCATGGTCATGCTGCTGCTCGGGCGCCTGCCGAAGACCACCGACCGCGTCGAGTGGAACGGCTTCCGCTTCGAGGTGGTCGACATGGACGGCAAGCGTGTCGACAAGGTGCTGGTCACGGCGCTCGCGCTGCGGCCGGCCGAGGGCGAAGGAACCGGCGCGTGAGCGCGGCCTCGGCGCTGTTCCGCGCGCCGGAGCCGCTCGATCCGGTGCGCCATGGCGCGCTGCGCATCGCGCCGCTGCGCGACTTCTCCATCGCTGCGCGCATGCATGCGGTGTTCGTCGCCGCCACCGAGATCCCGGAAGCCGCACTGGAGTACCCGATCGTCTTCGTGCAGGCCGGCGACCTCGACGCCGAGGGCCGGCCGGCCGTTTCGCCGGTGGCGCTGCTCGGGCTGGTGGCGGGCGAGAACCTGTTCGTCGAAGGCACGCGCTGGAAGGCGCAGTACCTGCCGGCCTTCGTGCGCCGCTATCCCTTCGTGAGCAGCAGCACGGGGCCGATGATCGACACCGCGTGGAGCGGCTTGTCGCCGCTGGAGGGCCAGCCGCTGTTCGACGCGCAGGGCGCGCCCACGGCGACGCTCGACGAGGCGCTGGAATTCCTCGCCCGCTTCGACGCCGAGGCGAGGCGCACGCGCGGCTTCTGCGCGCGGCTGGTCGAGCTCGACCTGCTGCAGCCGATGCAGGCCGACGCCACGCTGCCCGACGGCCAGAGGCTCACCGTCGAGGGATTTCGCGTGATCGACGAGGAGCGGCTGCGCGCGCTGCCCGATGCGGTGGTGCTCGAGCTTCACCGCAACGGCATGCTCATGCTCGCCCACCTGCACCGCGCGTCGCTGGCGCGCATGCGCCAGCTCGTCGAGATGAAGGCCCGGCGCGAACAGTTGCGCCCCACCGGAGAAGCACATGGACCGACAGGATGACTTCGAGCGCGGCGTGATGAACCGCCGCGCAGTGCTGGGCGACGAATGGGTCGACCAGTCGCTTTCCGGCACGACGCAGTTCAACGCCGACTTCCAGGACCTGGTCACGCGCCACGCCTGGCTGGACATCTGGGGCCGCCCGGGGCTCGACGTGGTCACACGCCGCCTGCTGGTGCTGGGCATGACCATGGCCGCGGCGCGCTGGGAGGAGTTCGAGCTGCACTGCAAGGCGAGCGTGCGCGGCGGCGTGCCGCTGGAGAAGATCCGCGAGACGCTGATGCAGGGTGCGATCTACTGCGGCGTGCCGGCGGCCAACACCGCCTTCAAGATCACCACGAAGATCCTGCGCGAGGAGGGCAAGCTGCCGCCGGCCGCGCCGCTGACCGCCGGCGTGCGCGCCGCCATCCACCACACCTTCAGCGCGCCGCAGCTGCGCGTGGCCGTCCAGGGCCGCGGCACGCCGGTGGTGCTGAGCCACGCGCTCGGTGCCGACCTGCATCTGTGGGACGACTTCGCTGCCGCGCTGGCGCCGCATCACGAGGTGCTGCGCTACGACCACCGCGGCCACGGCGGCTCGGCGGTGCCGGCCGGGCCGTATTCGCAGGACGACCTGGTCGACGACGCCGCGCGGCTGATCCGCGAGTGGGGCCGCGGCCCGGTGGTGTTCATCGGCATCTCGATGGGTGGCATGGTTGCCCAGGGCCTGGCAGTGAAGCATCCGGAGCTGCTGCGCGGCGTGGTGATCGCGCACAGCAGCGCGCGTTATCCCGACGAGGTGCGCGCGATGTGGTCGCAGCGCATCGCGGCGATCGAGCAGGGCGGACTCGCGGCCATCGCCGACGCGACGATGGAGCGCTGGTTCACGCCGGGTTTGCGCGCCGTGCAGCCCGAGGCGGTGGAGCGTACGCGGCAGACGCTGCTGCGCTGCCCGCCGGCCGGCTACATCGCCTGCGGCCGTGCGGTGGCCGCAGTCGACTGGCTCGACCGGCTCGCCACCGTGAAGACGCCCGCGCTGGTGATCGCCGGCGCGCACGACGCCGGCGCGCCGCCGGCCATGTCCGAAGCCATCGCCTCGCGCATTCCCGGCGCCGAACTGCGCACGGTCGACGCGGCGCACATCGGCGTGATCGAGCAGCCGCGGGCCTTCCTCGACGCGGTGCGCGCCTTCATCGACGGCCGCTGCGGCGGCTGAGGCCACCATGAACCGCACCACGCGCCACCTGCTCAACGTCTTCGTCACCGGCTTGCTGGCGGCGCTGCCGCTGGCCGCGACGATCTTCATCTTCGTCTGGGGCGCGCGTCTGGTGGTCGAGTACGTCGGCCCGCAGAGCTTCCTCGGCGGGCTGCTGCAGCGCATCGGCCTGGGCCTGGCCGATTCCGAGGTGCTCGCGTATGGCATCGGCGTGGCCGTGGTGCTGGCGGCGATCTTCCTGCTCGGCCTGCTGGTGCAGACGCGTCTTCGCGATGTCGTTCATGCGCTGACCGAGGGCGTGGTGCAGCGTATCCCGGTGGTCCGCAGCGTCTACGACATGGCCAAGAAGCTGACCGAGATGTTCGGCCAGCGCGACGAATCCCAGGTGAAGTCGATGCGCCCGGTGTGGCTGCATTTCGGCGGCGTGGGCGGCGCGGCGGTGCTGGGCCTGCTGTCCACGCCGGAGCCGGTGCGCGTCGGCGAGATCGAGTATCTCGCCGTGCTGGTGCCCACCGCCCCGGTTCCGGTGGGCGGCGGGCTGCTCTACGTGCCGCGCGAGTGGGTCGCGCCGGCCGAGATAGGCGTCGACGCGCTGACCAGCATCTACGTCTCGATGGGCATCACCTCGGCGCAGCACCTGTCGACGAAGAAGTGACGAACTCTCGCTAAAGAGTGACAGCGTGGCGCCGATACAGGCGCATGGTCTGGACACGCCTCACCGATGCCCTCGGCTCGATCAAGCTGCGCCTGACGCTGGCTTCCGTCGTGGCGCTGGCAGTCGGCGTGGTGACGACGACGCTGCTGCTCGTGCAGCGCGCCGAGCGCGATCTGGTCGAGCGTCAGCGCGACCAGCAGCTCGTCGAAGTCGTCAACCTCGCGCACGATCTGTCGGCCCGGGTGGTCGAGCGGCAGGAAGCCCTGCGCCTGAGCGCGGCCCAGATCGATGTCTCGATGCTTCGCGACGAGCGGCGGCTGCGCTTCTTCCTCGACAACAAGCCACTGATGCGGGCGCAGTTCGCCAATGTCTTCGTGGCCAAGTCCGACGGTTCGGTGGTGGTGGTGGCCGACCCGTCCGGCATCCGACGGCCGGACGTCAACCTGGCCGACCGCGAGTACTTCCGCCGCACGCTGGCAGAACGCCGTGCCATCGTCTCCGAGCCGGTGATGGGGCGGGTGTCGGCCGAGCCGGTGGTCATGTTCACGCATCCGCTGGTGGATGGCACTGGCGAACTCTACGGTGTGCTCGGTGGCGCGCTCCGGCTGGTCAGTCACGACCTGCTCGGCGAGAGCGACCATGGCGCGATGGAAGGCGATGAGCTGAAAGTCATCACGGATGCCCAGGGCCGCATGATCACCCACCCCATGCACCGCCAGCTGCTGCAGCCCTTGAGCGTCGAGACGCGGCTGGTCGATGCCTTCGCGAACTGGAAGCGCAGCGGCGCCCCGGTGGAGCCCAGCGGCCTGCTGCTGCACCAGGAGGGCGAGGTGATCACGCTGGCCGGTGTGCCCGGGCCCGACTGGGTGGTCTGGCGCGCTGTCCCCGAATCGACGCTGCTCGGGCCGCTGCACAGTGCCAGGCGAGAAGCGCTCTCCTGGGCCATCGGCCTGATCGCGGTGCTCTCGCTGGCACTGCTCGCCGTGCAATGGTGGCTGCTGCGGCCGCTGGGCCAGCTGCAGTCGCGCGCACTGCATCTGTTCGACGGTTCGCAGGCGGTGCACGATGGCTGGCCCGAGGGAGCCGGCGAGATCGGCAGCCTGGGGCGCGTGCTGCGCCACGTGGCCGCCGAGCGTGCCCAGCTCGAGTCGTTCAACGACCAGGTGATGCGCAAGCTTTCGTCGGTGATGGCCGCCGCGCCGGTGGGAATCTGCTTCACCCGGGACAAGAACTTCATCCTGGTGAGCGACGAGCTCTGTCGCCTGCTGGGACGCTCCGAGGCCGAACTGCTCGGGCAGCCTGCGAGCCTGATCTACGCTTCCAACGAGGACTATCAGCGGCTCGGGCCGCAGGTGCTCGAGGCCTTTTCGGCGCAGCGGCCCTACGTGGGCGAGTGGCAGATGCTGCGCGCGGACGGCTCGCGCTTCTGGGGCCAGCTGCGCGGCCGCCCGGTCACCGAGGGTGATCCGTCCGCTGGCACGATCTGGACGCTCGCCGACATCAGCGAGCAGGTGGCATCCCGCGAGCAGCTCGAGTGGTCGGCTACGCACGATGCGCTGACCGGGCTGGCCAACCGCAAGCTGTTCGCGCAGCGCCTGGCCCGCGTCGTCGAAGCGCTGCCGCGCTCGTTGCCGGCGGAGCTGGTGATGATCGACCTCGACCACTTCAAGCCGATCAACGACCGCGCGGGCCACGCCGCGGGCGACGCGATGCTCAAGGCCGTGGCGGCAGCGATCACGTCGCGTGTTCGCGCCACCGACCTCGTGGTCCGCCTCGGCGGCGACGAGTTCGCGCTGCTGCTCGAGCGCTGTCCTCACGACAACGCGTTGCACATCGCGGAGAACGTGCGCCTGGCCATCGTGGCGATCGAACTGGCCTGGGAGGGGCAGACGCTGAGGGTCGGCGCCAGCCTCGGCGTGGCCTCACTCACGCCCGAACTCGCCAGGGTCGACGACTGGCTGGCCGCCGCCGATGCGGCCTGCTATGCCGCCAAGGCCGCCGGCCGCGGCGCCGTGCACGCGGCACAGGCGCCGAAGCTGCGCGTCGTGCGCTGACTCAGCCGCGCGCCCGCGCCCCGGCGTCGGCCACCGCCAGCGCCGTCATGTTGACGATGCGGCGCACGGTGGAGACGGGGTTGAGGATGTGCACCGGCGCGTTGGCGCCGAGCAGGATGGGCCCGACCGTCACGCCCTTGCCGCCGGTGATCTTCAGCACGTTGAAGAGGATGTTGGCGGCGTCGAGGTTGGGCAGGATCAGCACGTTGGCCGCACCCGGCAGCGACGAATCGGGTACGAGGGCCGCGCGCATCTCCTCGTTGAACAGGGCATCGCCCTGCAGCTCGCCGTCGGCCGGGATGTCGGGGTGGCGCTGCACGAACAGGTCGCGCGCCGCGCGCATCTTCAGCGCCGAGGGCCGCCGGCTGCTGCCGTACATCGAGTGCGACAGGAAGGCCAGCTTGGGTGGGATGCCGAAGCGGCGCACCTCCTCGGCGGCCATCGCGGCGATCTCGGCGAGCTGCTCGGCGCTCGGGTCGTCGTTGACGAAGGTGTCGGCGATGAACAGCGTGTGCTTGTCGAGCATCAGCGCGTTCATCGTCGCGAAGCATTTCGCACCGGGCGCCGCACCGATCACCTCCTGAACGTGGGCGAAGTGGGCGTCGAAGCGGCCGACCAGGCCGCACAGCATGCCGTCGGCGTCGCCGAGGTGGATCATCAGCGCGCCGATGGTGGTGTTGGAGCGCCGCACCGCCGCCTTGGCCATGTCGGGCGTCACGCCGTTGCGGGCGTTCAGGCGGTGGTAGGCCTCCCAGTACTGGCGAAAGCGCGCGTCGTCCTCCGGATTGACGATCTCGACGTCGCGGCCAGGCACGAGGCGCAGCCCGCCGCGCTCGATGCGGGCGGCAATCACCGCCGGCCGGCCGATGAGGATGGGCCTGACCAGCTTCTCGTCGAGCGCCGCCTGCACCGCGCGCAGCACCCGTTCGTCCTCCCCCTCGGCATAGGCGACGCGCTTCGGCTCGGCGCGTGCGGCGGCAAATACCGGCCGCATGAACATGCCGGTGTGAGTGACGAAGCGGGTGAGCGACTGACGGTAGGCCTCGAGGTCGGCCACGGGCCGGGTGGCCACGCCGGACTCGGCCGCGGCCTTCGCCACCGCCGGCGCGATGCGCAGGATCAGCCGCGTGTCGAAGGGCGTGGGGATCAGGTAGTCGGGCCCGAAGCGCAGCTCGCGGCCCGAATAGGCCGAGGCCACCTCGTCGCTGATCTCGGCCTTGGCGAGATCGGCGATCTCGCGCACGCAGGCCAGCTTCATCGCCTCGGTGATCGTCGTCGCGCCGCTGTCCAGCGCGCCGCGGAAGATGTAGGGGAAGCAGAGAACGTTGTTGACCTGGTTCGGATAGTCCGAGCGGCCGGTGGCGATGATGCAGTCGGGCCGCACGCTCTTGGCGAGCTCCGGGCGGATCTCCGGCTCGGGGTTGGCCAGCGCGAGGATGATGGGCCTGTCGGCCATGCTCTTGACCATCTCGGCGGTGATCGCGCCGGCGGCCGAGCAGCCGAGCACCACGTCGGCGCCGGTCATGACGTCGGCCAGCGTGCGCGCGGCGGTCTTCTGCTGGTAGCGCTTCTTCGATTCGTCGAGCCGGTCCTCGCGGCGGTCGTGGATCACGCCCTTGGAATCGCAGACGAAGATGTTCTCGCGCTTCACGCCCAGCGCCACCAGCAGGTCGAGGCAGGCGATCGCCGCCGCGCCCGCGCCGGAGACGGCGAGCTTGATGGCATCGATGCGCTTGCCCACCAGCTCCAGCCCGTTGAGCACCGCGGCTGCCGAGATGATCGCGGTGCCGTGCTGGTCGTCGTGGAAGACCGGGATCTTCATGCGCTCGCGCAGCTTCTTCTCGATCGTGAAGCACTCGGGTGCCTTGATGTCCTCGAGGTTCACGCCGCCGAGCGTGGGCTCCAGCGCGGCGATGATCTCGACCAGCTTGTCCGGGTCCTTCTCGGCGAGCTCGATGTCGAACACGTCGATGCCGGCGAACTTCTGGAACAGGCAGCCCTTGCCCTCCATCACCGGCTTGCCGGCCAGCGGGCCGATGTCGCCCAGGCCCAGCACCGCCGTGCCGTTGGTGACCACGCCGACGAGGTTGCCGCGCGAGGTGTACTCGGCGGCCAGCGACGGGTCCTGCTCGATGGCCAGGCAGGCGTAGGCCACACCGGGCGAGTAGGCGAGCGAGAGATCGCGCTGGTTCGACAGCGGCTTGGTCGGCGTGACCGAGATCTTGCCGCGCACCGGCGTGCGGTGGTATTCGAGCGCGGCATCGCGCAGGGCCTGTTCGGCGGGCGAGAGCGGGCGGGTGTTCTTCTCCATGGGGCCTCCGGGGCGGGACAGCGACGCACCGATGGTGCGCCTTCGCCCCACCGGCGGCATTGGCGTTTCCCACGAGGCGTGAAGGCCCTACCATCGGTCCCATGAACACACTCCGACTCGGCTTGGCGCTCGCGGCGGCGCTGCTGGCCACCACCGCTGCTGCGGCAGAGGACGCCTGGCCGGTGGCCGGCCAGCAGGGCCTGGTGCGCTTCGTCATCGTGCCCGCCGCGCAGGCCCGCGAGGCCGAGGCCTACCAGCGCCAGGTCGCGAAGCTGTGCGAGCCGGAGCGCACCTGCTTCCTCAACTTCTATACCAACAGCAGCGGGGCGGCGGTGGCGGTGCCGCTGCCCGATGCCATCGCCGCCGAGGCCACGGCCACCTACCGCCGTTCGGCCAAGCAGGGGGCCGAGCGCTTCCTGTGGAGCTGCCGCATGAAGATGCCGCAGCAGGAGTGCTTCTAGAGCCTCTCCAGGTCGACCGGCAGACCGCCGGGCGGATGGGCGATCGGCGCGAAAGCCATGCGCGCGGCGGCGCTGCCGCCGGCCAGCTGCCAGCGCCCGCGCGCCAGCAGCGCCCGCAGTACCGCCTTGCCCTGCATCTGCGCGAAGTGCTGGCCCAGGCACATGTGCGCGCCGCCGCCGAAGGGCACCCAGGCATAGCGGTGGCGTGACGGGTCGCCGCGCAGGAAGCGCTCGGGGTCGAAGCGGTCGGGCTCGGGCCACCAGTGCGCGTCACGCTGCACCGCCAACAGGAACAGCGTGACCGGCGTGCCGGCCGGCAGCCGATGGCCGTCGATCGTGGTCTCCGCGAGCAGTTGCCGCGCCAGTGTCGGGATGGGCGGGAACAGGCGCAGCGCCTCCTTGAAGGCCGCGCCGAGCGTCTCCAGCTCGGCCAGCGATTCGACGCTCGGCGCCTCGCCGGTGCCGCCTTGGGCGAACACCTCGTCGCGCAGCCGCTGCTGCCACGCCGGTTCCAGTGCCAGCGCGCGGGCCAGCGTGGTGATCGCGCTGCGCGTGGTGTCGTGGGCGGCCATCCACAGGAAGATCATGTGGTCGACGATCTCGTCGTCGGCGAAGGCCAGGCCGTCCTCGTCACGCAGCACGCACAGCTGCGAGAACAGGTCGTCGCCGGGCTGGTCGCGCCGCGCTGGGATGCGCGCGCGCAGGAAGGCGGCCAGCCGCTCGCGCGCGCGCAGGCCGCGGCCGTAGGTCACCCACGGCGTGCGCAGCCGCAGGATGGCCGCCGAAGCGTCGACCAGCTGCACGAAGTCGTGGTGCGCGGCCTCGATCTCCTGCGCATCGCGCACGCCGAGGAAGACGTCGCTGGCGATGTCCAGCGTCAGGCGGCGCGCGGCGTCGTGCAGGTCGAGCCGGCCGGCGGCCAGCCACGACGACACCGCCGCATCGATGCGCGGATGCATGCGCGCCAAGTGCTGCTGCAGCGCGTCGCGGCGCAGCGCCGGCAGCATGCGGCGGCGGTGCGCGCGGTGGTCGTCGCCGTCGCGCAGGATCAGCCCGCGCGGGAACAGCTCGCCGAGGAAGGGCGCCCAGCCGCCGGCGGCCGACACGCGCCCGGCGGTGTCGCCGAGCACGGTCTCCATTGCCTGCGCCGACATCAGCAGCGCCTGCGGCCGGCCGACCAGGATGGCGCGCGACACCGGCCCGGCCCGCTCGCTCACGCCGCGTGCGAAGGCCAGCGTGTCGCGCAGCAGCGCCAGGTCGACCATCAGCGGCGCATGGCCGCAGTGCGGCAGGTGGGCCAGCGCGCGCCAGGGCGGGCCCTGCATCTTCAGTCGACGAAGATCGCCCGCACGATGCGCCACTCCTGCTTGCCGGTGGCGCTGCGCGAGCAGCCCAGCGGCTCGGGCTCGGCGCCGGGGGCGAGTTCGGAGCGCGAGCGGTCGCCGGTGCCCACGCCCATGTGGTAGCGGTCGAGCCAGACCTTGATCTTGCGCGTGGGATGGGTGCTGCGCACCTGGATCTGCGTGGCGTTGCGTTGCACGCAGGTGGCGGCATGCTCCTCGACGAAGGCGACGTACCTCGCGGCGTCGTCGTCGGCGCGTGCGTGCGCGACGACGACCAGCAGCAGGGCGGACAGCAGGCGCTTCATGACAACCATTCCTTCAGCTGGGCGTACACCTCGGCGCGGTCGAGCAGGTCGAGGTGGTTCATGCCGTAACCCACCCATTGTCGGTCGGGCGGGAAGGCCAGCGCCCGTGCGGGGTCGGCGTGGCGGCCCAGCGCGCTGTCCAGCGGCACCAGGCCATCGCCGAGCAGCTTCTCCTTGAGCGTGCCGCCCTGTGCACCGAGGCTGGCGGCGATCGCGCCGCTACGCACGCCGGCGGGCAACGGCACGGGCTGGCGACGGTCACCACCGCGCGCGAAGCGGTCGCGGCCGACCCAGTCCTCGTCGAGCAGCAGGCCGTGGCGCAGGTCGGTGATGCCGGCGCTGCGCACGCGGCCCAGGCGGGCGAAGGGCGCCGCGTAGGGCGTGGCGCCGAGCACCAGGTCGACCCAATGGCCGGCGCGCTCCAGCGGCGCGCCGTGGTGCGGCGTGCCGAGGAAGACAAGGTCGTCGAGCCGCTTCGGCCAGGCCAGGCCCGCGTGCGTGCCGGCGTGCATCGCACTGCGCGCGACCAGCCCGCCCATGCTGTGCCCGAGCACCGCGAAGCGTTCGAGCGGCACCGGCCAGGCCGCCACCAGCCGCTCGAGCTGCTGCGCCAAGGCGTGGCCGTTGATCGAGACATGCAGGCCGCTGTTGTAGCGCAGGTAGACCGGCGTCCAGCCGAGCTCGCCCGCCAGCGCCGTGCCGTGGTCGTGGCCGTTGCGTTGCCACTGGCGGTCGTTCATGCACAGGCCGTGGGCCAGCACCAGCAGGCGCGGCCCGGCTTCGGGCAGTGCGGTGGCCAGTGCCTCTCGCTCCAGCGTCAGTGACGTGCCTCTGCTGCGCAGGGTCATCGGCACCGCCAGCGGGTTGCCGCTGGCCAGCAGGTAGTCGCCGAGCACGCCGTTGAGCGCCGAGACGATGGCATCGCGCTCGCTGCCGTCGGCATAGCTGCCCAGCGCCGGTGCGACCAGGCCGAGCAGCGCATCCAGGCTGCCGCCGGCCACGCGGGTGACGCCGCGGATCGTCTTGTAGACCAGCCCGGTGATGCCGCCGGTGCGGCCGTCCAGCGCGCCCCCGGTGCCCGGCAGCCGGGCGACGCGTTCGTGCATCGCCTCGACCAGGTCGGCCAGGCCGGCGGTGGCGTCGGTGGCCAGGCGCGCGGCGCCGCGCAGGTCGGCACCGCGCGGGGTGCGATGGCGGTCTTCAGGCGGGAGCGGTTCGGCCATGCGCCGCAGTATCGGCGACGAACAGCGCGGCCAGCAGCTCGCGCTGCCGTGATGCGTCGATGCGCGAGCCGTCGATCCAGACGAAGCGGCCGGCCGGCGCCGCCACGGCGTCTTCACGCGCCTGCGCCAGCGCGGTATCGCCGTCGGTCAGCACCACCACGCGCGCCAGCGTTGGCGCCCGTGCCAGCACGCCGAGCTCGTGGCGGCAGCCGCGGTTGTGCGCCTTGAAGCTGCGCAGGTCCATCAGCACCACGTCGCTCCCGGCCACCAGCGCGCCCAGCGCCTGCTGCCAGGTGCTGTCGTGGCAGTAGACCTCGTTGACGCGGTGGCGGCCCTCGGCGTCGGGCGCGAGCTCGAAGGCGGCGATGCGCGGGGCCACCTCGGCCGGCACGCGCACGAAGCGTTCGGCCAGCCGGCCGTCGAGGAAGTCGAAGATGTCGCCGGCATCGAGCGTGCGCTCGACCAGGTCGGTGCCGGCGATCAGCACCGTGTTGCCGGTGGCACGCCAGCGCTCGATCACCTGGTCGAACAGGGCCTGCACCTGCGCGTCGCGCTGGAACACGCGCAGCACGAGCAGTGTCGGCGGCCGGCCCGGTCTCGGCTGGCGCCGCACGAGCAGCGTCACCACCGGGATCCAGGCCAGCGGCAGTAGCATCAGGGCCGAAGCGAAGCCCATGTCCTGCCAGGCGCCCAGCGCGCGCAGAAGCAGCACGACGCCCCACACCGCGGTGAACAGCACCATCAGCTCCGACAGCCAGCGTCGCGCATAGGCCGCGGCCAGCGCGCGGCCCAGCCACTTCGCCGGCCACCAGGCCACCAGCCAGGGCGCGAGCACGAAGAACAGCAGCACCTGCTGCGCGTCCACGCCCTCGGGCAGCGCCATCAGCCATTGCGGCCGGGCTTCGACGATCCAGGCCAGCAGGTCGGCACCGCCTACCGAGGTGGCCACCAGCAGCACCAGCAGCGGCATCAGCCAGGGCGCGATCGCCCGCGTGGCGCCGCCCAGGCACAGCGCGCCGATCAGCAGCATCGGCATGCCGATCTCGAAAGCGAGGTAGGCCAGCGTGGTGGCCAGCGGCTGCGGCTCGATCGAGCGCCAGGCGATCAGGGCCATCGCGCCGACGAACCACAGCGCCAGCGCGCCCAGCACGCGGGTGCGCGACCAGCGCCACAGCAGGCCGAGCGCCGGGATCACCGGCCACAGGTTGATCAGCGACAGGGTGAGCAGGCGTCCCGGCGTGAGCATCCTCTCCTGCGCCATCGCCACGCCGAGGAACAGCGCGGCGCTGCTGGCCGAGATGAGTGCCGAGAGGCCGAGCAGCAGCAGCGCCACGTGGCGCGCGGCCTGCCGGTTGTCGGCCAGCGTCACTGCGGCGGGCGAAGCGGGGAGGGCGGGAGGGGCAGGTCCATGGCGGCCTTCCCCGCGTGCCGCCGGCGCGGGCAGACTCATCAGCCGCTTCATCGCCGCGCGGTAACTGCGTGCGATCACCCACGCGGCCAGCGCCGCGAGCGCGGCCGCCGCGATCACGATGAAGAGCAGCTTGCCGCTGGCGTTGCCGTCCATGCGGCGCAGCATCCGCCGCGCGCCGCAACGGGTCAAGGCCGATTCTTGGGGAGCGCGCGATCGATCGAGTCGCGAAACGGAAAGGCCCGGCATCCTGTGGGAGGCCGGGCCCTGCGCGTCTGGTGCCGGTGAAGAGAGTCGAACTCCCGACCTTCGCATTACGAATGCGCTGCTCTACCAACTGAGCTACACCGGCGGAAGCCCGCCATTATAGCCAGGCTCAGCTGTAGGTGACCCAGCCGGTGTGGGCAGCGCCTTGCAGGTGGGGCAGGGTGTTGAAGCTCAGCAGCGAGTGGCGCTTCTCGCTGAAGACGAACTCAGTGACGGCGCTGTTGCGGATGCGCATGTTCAGCTCGATGGCGGCCTGGCGCGGTGCGCCTAGCACCTCGGCCACCGCAGTGGCGATCGGCCCGCCGCTGGAGACGAGCAGCACGGCACCCTCGTGGTGGGTGCGCACGTGGTCGAGCGCCTCGCGCACCCCGGCGACGAACTCCGCGTGCGTGGGCATGCCCTGCGGCTGGGTGC
>NZ_JBFXIO010000035.1:0-19554 GCF_050175855.1 Piscinibacter sp. | reverse complement strand
CGTACTCGACGATCAGCCACCTCGGCCTGATCACCTTCCTGATCGGCCTGGCCTCGCCGCTGTCGGCGGTGGCGGCGGTGTTCCACATCCTCAACCACGCCACCTTCAAGGCCTCGCTGTTCATGACTGCGGGCATCATCGACCACGAGACCGGCACGCGCGACATGCGTCAGCTCGGCGGGCTGATGAAGCTGATGCCCTGGACCGGCACGCTGGCGATGATCGCTGCCGCCTCGATGGCCGGCGTGCCGCTGGCCAACGGCTTCATCTCCAAGGAGATGTTCTTCACCGAGGCGGTGGGCGTGGCCCATGGCACGGCGTGGAACGTGCTGGTGCCTCTGGCCGCCACCTTCGGCGGCATCTGCTCGGTGGCCTACTCGCTGCGCTTCATCCACGACGTGTTCTTCAACGGCGAGCCGAAGAACCTGCCGAACCCGCACCCGCACGAGCCGCCGCTGTTCATGAAGGCGCCGGTGGCGCTGCTGGTGGTGATCTGCGTGGTGGTGGGTGTGGCCCCGGCGCTCACCTTCGGGCCGCTGGTGCACGTGGCGGCCACCGCCGTGCTCGGCGCGCCGCCGCCCGAGTACCACCTGTCGATCTGGCACGGCTTCAACCTGCCGCTGGCGATGAGCGCGGTGGCGCTGGTGCTCGGCGTGGCGATGTACTTCGCGCTGCAGCGCCGCTTCGACCTGCACCTGCACCATCCGAAGGGCTGGACCGGCCGGTTGATCTTCACCCACGCCATCGACGGGCTATTCGGGCTCGCCGGCCGCTTCACGCAGCGGCTGGAGAACGGCTCGCTGCAGCGCTATGCGGCGTGGATGGTGGGCACGGCGGTGCTGCTGGCGGCCTGGCCCTGGCTCGCCGGAGAGGGCAGTGCCCCCGCGTCGGGCACGCGCACGCTGCTGCCGGCCACGCCGCTGGCACTGGTGGCCTGGGCGCTGCTGCTGGCCGCCGGCGCGGCGCTGGTGCTCGGCCACCACGACCGCTTCCGCGCGGTGGTGCTGGTCGGCGTGGTCGGGTTGGTGACCTCGCTGACCTTCCTGGCGCTGTCGGCGCCCGACCTCGCGCTCACCCAGCTGTCGGTGGAGGTGGTCTCCACGGCGCTGTTGCTCATGGGCCTGGCGCTGCTGCCGCAAACCACGCCGCGCGAATCGGGCGCGGCGCGAAAGACACGCGATGCGCTGCTGGCGCTGGCCGGCGGCGGCGGCATCGCCTGGATCACCTGGCTGATGCTGACGCGCGACCATGACTCGATCGCCTGGTACTTCCTCGAGAACAGCGTCGCCAAGGGCGGCGGCAGCAACGCCGTCAACGTGATCCTGGTCGACTTCCGCGGCTACGACACCTTCGGCGAGATCACTGTGCTGGGCATCGCCGCGGTCGGCGTGCTGGCGCTGCTCGATGGCCTTCGCGTGCGCAAGCCGCAGGCCGATCTGCAAGGCCGCGCCTGGAGCTTCGACCGTCAGCCGCTGATGCTGCGCGTGGCGGCGCGCATCGTGCTGCCGCTGGCGCTGGTGGCCAGCGTCTACATCTTCTGGCGCGGCCACAACCTGCCGGGCGGCGGCTTCATCGCCGGCCTCGTCACCGCGATCGCGCTGGTGCTGCAGTATGTGGCGCTCGGCCAGGACCGCGCCGAGGCCGTGCTGCACGCCGGCGGCGGGCGCCGCTACACGCGCTGGATCGGCACCGGCCTGGCCATCGCGGCGCTCACCGGCATCGGCGCCTTCGTGTTCGGGCGGCCCTTCCTGACCAGCGCCTTCGGCCACCCGGTGGTGCCTGTGCTGGGTGAGCTGCCGCTGGCCACGGCCGCGCTGTTCGACCTCGGGGTCTACATCACCGTGGTAGGCGCGACGATGCTGATGCTCTCGGCGCTGGGCGCAGCGAGCAAGGAGCGCAGCGCATGATCAGCATGGAGTTTCTCGTCGCCAGTGGCGTCGGCTGGGTTACGGCCTGCGGCATCTACCTGCTGCTGCGCGGTCGCAGCTTCCCGGTGGTGCTCGGCCTCACGCTGCTCGGCTACGCCGTCAACGTATTCATCTTCGCGATGGGGCGGCTGTGGAGCAACGCCGCGCCCATCGTGGCCGGCACCACGGCGGTGGCCGATCCGCTGCCGCAGGCGCTGGTGCTCACGGCCATCGTGATCGGCTTTGCCACCACCGGCTTCGTGATCGAGCTGGCGCTGCGCAGCCACCACGAGAACGGCACGGACCAGGTCGACGGGCAGGAGCCTCGACCATGAGCCTGGCCACCTTCTTCGACACCCACCTGGCCATCCTGCCGGTGCTGCTGCCCGCCGTCACGGCGATGCTGCTGCTGCTCATCGGCGACGCGGCCGGCGACACCTCGGGCCAGCATGGCCACCGCAAGCGCAAGTGGGCACGGCGCATCGCCATCGCCTCGGTGGCGCTGGGCCTGCTGCTGGCGGCACGGCTGATGATCGAGGCCCACGCCGGAGTGGGTGCGCTGCGCGTCTACCGCGTCGGTGACTGGCCCGCGCCCTTCGGCATCGTGCTGGTGGTGGACCGCCTCTCGGCCCTGATGCTGCTGCTGACCGCCTGCGTGGCGCTGCCGGTGCTGGTGTATGCCAGCGGCGGCTGGGACGCGCACGGCCGCTACTTCCACGCCATCTTCCAGTTCCAGCTGATGGGCCTGAACGGTGCCTTCGTCACCGGCGACCTGTTCAACCTGTTCGTCTTCTTCGAGGTGCTGCTGATCGCCAGCTACGTGTTGATGCTGCACGGCCAGGGCCGCGAGCGCTACCGCATCGGCGTGCACTACGTGGTGCTCAACCTGGCGGCATCGGCGCTGTTCCTGATCGGCGTGTCGATCCTCTATGCGCTGACCGGCACGCTCAACTTCGCCGACCTGGCGCTGCGCGTGCCGAAGGTGACGGGTGCCGATGCCGTGGTGTTGCAGGCCGCGGCGCTGATCCTGCTGGTGGTGTTCGGCTTCAAGGCGGCGCTGATGCCGCTGGCGATGTGGCTGCCGGCCACCTACGCGGCGTCCAGCGCGCCGGTGGCGGCGCTGTTCGCGATCATGACCAAGGTCGGCGTCTACGCCATCGTGCGCGTGCACGGCGTGGTCTTCGGCGCAGACGCCGGCGATTCGGCCTTCACCGTGCAGCCGCTGCTGCTGCCGCTGGCGCTGGCCACCTCGGTGGTCGGCGTGCTGGGTGCGCTGGCGGCCCACACCTTGCCGCGGCTGGTGGCGTGGCTGACGGTGGCCTCGGTGGGCACGGTGCTGGCGGCGCTGGGCCTGTTCCGCGCCGAGGCCTGGTCGGCCGCGCTGTACTACATGGCCAACAGCACGCTGGTGATCGCCGGCCTGTTCCTGCTCGCCGAGCTGGTGGCGGCGCAGCGCGGCGAGGTGGGCGAGCGGCTGGAGCCGGCCTCGCCGGTGGCGCAGCCGGCGCTGCTGGGCACGCTACTGCTGCTCGCTGCGGCTTCCACCGCCGGCCTGCCGCCGCTGCCGGGCTTCATCGGCAAGCTGATGATCCTCGAGGCGGCACTGCCGCACGCCGCCGCGGTGGCGGTGTGGGCGGTGGTGCTGACGGTGGGCTTCTTCACGCTGGTGGGCCTGGCGCGCGCCGGCAGCATCCTGTTCTGGAACGTGCGCCACGAGGACGGCGGCACGGCGGCTTCGGGTGCGAGCCCGCGCCTGGTGGTGGCGACCGTCGCGCTGATCGCCTTGAGCGTCGCGATGAGCGCCTTTGCCGAACCGCTGAAGCGCTACACCGACGCCGCCGCTGCGCAGCTGCTCGACCGCCGCGCCTATGCCGAGGCCGTGCTCGGCCCGCAGGGCCTGGCCACCGAGACCACGCGGCCCTACCGCATCACCCCCGGAGGCACGAAATGAGCCGCCCGAACGACACGGCCCCGATCGCCCCGCCGGGCTGGTTCGCCCACCCGGTGCTCTCGCTGCTGATCGCCGCCACCTGGCTGCTGCTGCAGCAGAGCCTGGCGGTGCCCCAGCTCATCACCGCGGCGGTGCTGGCTGTCTTGCTGCCGCGGCTGCTGCACGGCTTCCTCGGGCCGGCGACGCGGCTGCGATCGCCGGGCACGGTGCTGCGCTTCGTCGCGCTGGTGCTGTGGGACATCGTGCTGTCCAACCTCACCGTCGCCCGGCTGGTTCTCGACCCGCGTGCCGATCCGCAGCCGGCCTGGGTGCCGGTGCCGCTGGCGCTCACCCACCCGACCGCGATCACGCTGCTGGCCGCTGTCATCACCACCACGCCGGGCACGGTGTCCTGCGTGGTCGACGAGGAACGCCGGGAGATCCTGGTGCACGCGCTGGACTGCGCCGATCCGGTCGACCTGGCCGCTCAGATCAAGCAGCGCTACGAGGCGCCACTGATGGAGATCTTCGGATGAGCCCGCCCGAGCTGGCCTTGAACTTCGCGCTGGGCGCCGTATCTGTGGCGATGCTGCTGTGCGCCTGGCGGCTGCTGCGCGGGCCGGAAGTCACCGACCGGCTGCTGGCGCTGGACACCCTGTACATCAACACCGTGGCCCTGGTGATCCTGCTCGGGCTGCGCTGGCAGACGGCCCTGCTGTTCGAGGCGGCGCTGATCATCGCGATGCTGGGCTTCGTGTCCACCGTCGCGCTGGCGCGCTACCTCAGCCGCGGCGACGTGGTCGAGTGACGAGGACGACACGATGAACGAACTGCCGCTGTGGCTTCAGTGGATCGTTGCTGCGCTGCTGGTGACCGGCGGCGTGTTCGCGCTGGTCGGCGCGATCGGCATGCTGCGCTTCCGCGACTTCTACATGCGGCTGCACGCCCCCACCAAGGCGACGACGCTGGGCGTGGGCGGGGTGCTGCTGGCCAGCCTGGCGGTGTCGTGGTGGCGCGGCGAGTTCGGCGTGCCGGAGCTATTGATCACGCTGTTCCTGTTCGTCACGGCACCGGTGTCGGCCAACCTGCTCGCCAAGGCGGCGATGCACCTGAAGGTGCCGTCGAAGGCCGGCGAGCCGCCGCGGAGCGTGCGGCCGTGAAACCCGGCGGCTGGCGCGACTGGCTGCCCAGCCCGCAGGCGCTGCAGGGCAACCGCTGGCTGAGTTGGATCGGCCCGGCGCTGCACCATCCGCGCCTGTGGCACCTCAACCGCCGCGGCGTGGCGCTCGGCCTCGCGCTCGGGCTGTTCTTCGGCCTGCTGATCCCGATCGCTCAGATCCCGCTGGCCGGCGGCGCGGCGGTGCTGCTGCGCGCCAACGTGCCGATGGCGGTGGCCAGCACGCTGGTCACCAACCCGGTCACCTTCGGGCCGGTGTACTACGCTGCCTGGCGCACCGGCAGCGCCATCCTCGGCGACGACGGCCATGCGAAGCCTCCGGCGGCACAGGCGCAGGCGAAGGAGGAACTGCAGGGCAACTGGTGGCAACGCGCCTGGCAGCGCATCGAGCAGGCCGGCAAGCCGTTGCTGCTGGGCCTGACGATCTTCGCCACCGTCTTCGGGATGCTCGGCTACCTGCTGGTCACGCTGGCCTGGCGCCTCAAGGTGGTGCTGGCGCGGCGCCGCCGCTGCCGCAAGGCCTATGGCTGACGCGCCGGGCGCAGCAGCATCACGATCAGCGTCACCACCGTCAGCGGCACCACGAAGCCCAGCATCACGTTGCTGAAGAAGGGCAGGGCGTCGTGCTGCTGCGCGGCGAGGATCAGGTAGGTGACGTAGGCCACGTAGTAGCCGACGAAGATGCCACCCTCCCAGCGCGCGATCTCGCGGCCGGTGACGAATACCGGCAGGCAGGCCAGGCACACCGCCAGCATCACCCAGATGTCGAAGGACAGCAGCGAAGGCGCCAGCGGCAGACCGGCGCCGCCGGCGGCCAGGCCCGAGATGCCCAGGCAGCCGAGGATGTTGAAGGTGTTGCTGCCCACCACGTTGCCCACGGCGATGTCGCGCTCGCCCTTGAGCGCCGCGGTGATCGAGGTCGCGACCTCCGGCATCGAGGTGCCGGCGGCGACGATGGTCAGCGCGATCACCACGTCGCTGACGCCCAGCGCTTTCGCGAAGTTCACCGCCGCGCCGACCAGTACCTCGGAGCCGACCACGAGGAAGCCCAGCCCGGCGGCGATCAGCAGAAGCTGCACCGGCAGCTTTGCGTCCCAGGCGCCCTCGGCGGCCGGCTTCACTTCTTCGTCGTACTCGGTGGCCTGCGCCGAAGCGCGGCGCGACTGCACGATGAGGAAGATCGTGTAGGCCGCCATCAGCACGGCCAGCAGGCCGGCATCGAAGGCGCCGAGCCGCCCGTCCAGACCAAGCAGGAGGAGCAGGAGCGCCGCGCCGATCATGATCGGCACCTCCTGGCGGATCAGCTGCAGGTTGACCACCAGCGGCGTGATCAGCGCACTCATGCCGAGGATGAACAGCACGTTGAAGATGTTGCTGCCGACCGCGTTGCCGATGGCAATGTCGGTGCGGCCGTCGAGCACCGCGCCGACCGACACCGCCACCTCGGGTGCGCTGGTGCCGAAGGCGACGATGGTCAGCCCCACCACCAGCGGCGAGATGCCGAATGACAGCGCCAGTTTCGAGGCGCCGCGTACCAGCAGCGTGGCGCCGATCACCAGGCCGGCGAGGCCGGCGACGAACAGCAAGGCGTCGGCCATGGCGCGGCGATCTCCAGGGTCAGTGGTCGCCCTTGACCGAGTGCACCATCACCCGGTCGGCCAGCGCGATGGCCAGGGCGGAGAACAGGAACGCGATGTGGATCACCGTCTGCCACAGCAGCACCTTGTCGGTGTAGTTGGCGGCGTTGATGAAGGTCTTGAGCAGATGGATCGAGCTGATGCCGATGATCGCGGTGGCCAGCTTGACCTTGAGGACCGAGGCGTTCACGTGGCTCAGCCACTCCGGTTGGTCGGGATGGCCCTCCAGATCCAGGCGCGAGACGAAAGTTTCGTAGCCGCCGACGATCACCATGATCAGCAGGTTGCTGATCATCACCACGTCGATCAGCGCCAGCACCACCAGCATGATGATGGTCTCGTTCAGCGCGGTGGGCACCACGTCGCTCTTGTAGCCGATGCTCGACACCAGCTTGGCCAGCGCGTCGGTGTTGCCGAAGGCCGCCTCGATCAGGTGGACCAGCTCGACCCAGAAGTGGAACACGTACACGGCCTGGGCGAGGATCAGGCCGAGGTACAGCGGCAGTTGCAGCCAGCGGCTGGCGAAGATCAGCCGGGGCAGCGGGCGCTGGTGCGAGGGCGTGATCGGTCTGTCGGTGGCGGCCATGGGGTTTTGCTTGGTGTTGATCCGGGTTTGGCGCAGGATTCTAGGCTGCGTAGCATGACGGACTTCACGGGGCGTCAGCCCTTCGTAAGAGCGTCTGCCTAATGTCCGGGCAAACCAACCACCACCGTCGAGGAGACCTCATGAGCTCGAGCCACCTGTACCCGCCGCCGGAAGCCGCCGTCAAGGGCGCTTACGTCTCCGGCATCGAGGCCTACAACAAGCTGTGTGCCGAGGCCGAGGCCGACTACGAAGGCTTCTGGGCGCGCCATGCCCGCGAGCTGGTCAGCTGGAAGACGCCCTTCACCAAGGTGCTGAACGAATCGGGCGCGCCGTTCTTCAAGTGGTTCGAGGACGGCACGCTGAACGTCTCCTACAACTGCCTGGACCGCAACGTCGAGCGCGGCCTGGGCGACAAGACCGCCATCATCTTCGAGGCCGACGACGGCAAGGTCACCAAGGTCAGCTACAAGCAGCTGCTGGCGCAGACCAGCCAGCTGGCCAATGCGCTGAAGGCGCGCGGCATCAAGAAGGGCGACCGCGTCGTCATCTACATGTCGATGAGCGTCGAGGGCGTGGTCGCGATGCAGGCCTGCGCGCGCATCGGCGCGACGCACTCGGTGGTGTTCGGCGGCTTTTCCGCGCAATCGCTGCGCGACCGCATCGAGGACGCCGGCGCGGTGGCCGTGATCACCGCCGACGAGCAGTTGCGCGGCGGCAAGCAGCTGCCGCTGAAGGCCATCGTCGACGAGGCGCTGGCGCTGGGTGGCTGCGACTCGATCAAGAACGTCATCGTCTACAAGCGCACCGGCGGCAATATCGCCTGGACCGCCGGCCGCGACGAATGGCTGCATGACGTGGTGGCCGGCCAGGGCACCACCTGCGAGCCGGAGTGGGTCGAGGCCGAGCACCCGCTGTTCCTGCTCTACACCTCCGGCTCCACCGGCAAGCCCAAGGGCGTGCAGCACAGCACCGGCGGCTACCTGCTGCATGCGGCACTGACGACGAAGTGGACCTTCGACCTCAAGCCCGACGATGTGTTCTGGTGCACCGCCGACATCGGCTGGGTGACCGGCCACACCTACATCGCCTACGGCCCGCTGGCCCTGGGCGGCACCGAGATCGTGTTCGAGGGCGTGCCCACCTATCCGGACGCCGGCCGCTTCTGGAAGATGATCCAGGACCACAAGGTCAGCATCTTCTATACCGCGCCCACCGCGATCCGCTCGCTGATCAAGGCGGCCGAGGCCAACGAGGCCGTGCACCCGAAGAGCTACGACCTCAAGAGCCTGCGCATCCTCGGCTCGGTGGGCGAGCCGATCAACCCGGCGGCCTGGGAGTGGTACCACCAGCACGTGGGCGGCGGCCGCTGCCCGATCGTCGACACCTTCTGGCAGACCGAGACAGGCGGCCACATGATCACCCCGCTGCCGGGCGCCACCACGCTGGTGCCGGGCTCGTGCACGCTGCCCTTCCCGGGCATCATGGCGGCGGTGGTCGACGAGACCGGCAAGGAAGTGCCCTGGGGTCAGGGCGGCATCCTGGTCGTGAAGAAGCCGTGGCCGTCGATGATCCGCACCATCTGGGGCGATCCGGAGCGCTTCAAGAAGAGCTACTACCCGGAAGACTTCAAGGGCAAGTACTACCTCGCCGGCGACGGCGCGATCCGCGACGAGAAGACCGGCTACTTCACCATCACCGGCCGCATCGACGACGTGCTGAACGTCTCTGGCCACCGCATGGGCACGATGGAGATCGAGTCGGCGCTGGTGGCGCACACCGAGCTGGTGGCCGAGGCTGCCGTGGTCGGCCGTCCCGATGACACCACCGGCGAGGCGATCTGCGCCTTCGTCGTGCTCAAGCGCCCGCGCCCGACTGGCGAGGAAGCCAAGCGCATCGCCAAGGAGCTGCGCGACTGGGTCGGCAAGGAGATCGGCCCGATCGCCAAGCCCAAGGACATCCGCTTCGGCGACAACCTGCCGAAGACGCGCTCGGGCAAGATCATGCGCCGCCTGCTGCGCTCGGTGGCCAAGGGCGAGACGATCACGCAGGACACCTCGACGCTGGAGAACCCGGCGATCCTGGACCAGCTGTCCCAGTCCAACTGAGCGGGGCCACCGCTTGAAACGAAACGCGGCGCCTCGGCGCCGCGTCTTCGTTGGAACTGCCGAATCCGTCAGTCCCGCGGGCGGAAGCTGATCTCCAGGGAAGGCGGCACGCGCCCATCGGTGTCACGCGGCAGCACCTCGGTCTTGTCGATCGCGCGCAGCACGGCGTCGTCCCAGGCCGGCACGCCGCTGCTCTTGATCAGCCGCCGGCCGAGGATGGTGCCGTCAGGCCCGGCCTTCACCTCCACCGTGGCCTGCGGATTGCCCGTGATGGTGTCGCTGAACACGATGTTGGGCAGGATGCGCGCCTTGATGCGGCCCGCATAGCTGGCCGACGGGCCGGCGGTCTTCGCCGCGGTGCCGGTGGAGTTCGGGGCGCCGTCGCCGGCCAGGTTGGCCAGGCGCTGCAGCTGTTCCTCGCGGCGCTTCTCGGCGGCCGCGGCCTCGGCGGCCTCGCGCCGCTTCTTCTCGGCCTGCTCCTTCTTGAGCTTCTCGGCTTCGGCGAGCTTGCGCTGCTGCTCTTCCTTCTCTCGCCGAAGCTGCTCTTCCTTCTCGCGCCTGAGCTCCTCTTCGCGGCGCAACTGCTCTTCCTTGCGCTTGCGTTCCTCTTCGCGCTTGGCCTTCTCGATGGCGATCTGCGCGTCGTCCTGCTTCGGCGTCTCGGCCTTCGGTGGCGGAGGCGGCGGTTCGGGCTTCTTCACCGGCTGCGGCGGCGTCGGCTCGGGCGCGACCGGCTTCGGCGCGGCAATCTGGGGCACGGCGGCCCACAGTTCGGCCTCGATCCCGGCCGGATTGCTCGAGCGCCAGCTCACGCCGAAGGCGATCGCGATCACCAGCAGCGCATGCACCGCGAGCGCCATCAGCAACCCTCGGCCCAAGCCGTCGGGGTTGCGCGGGATCAGCGCATCACGCGAGAGCGTGGCGGCGTTCATCGCTGCGTCAGCCTCCGCTGCTCTTGACCGACAGGCCCACGCGCTGCACGCCGGCGCGCTGCAGCGTGTCCATCACCTTGACCACCGACTCGTACTTCACCGCCTTGTCGGCAGAGATCACCACCGGCGTCTCGGCGTTGCCGGCCTGCACCTGCTTGACGCGCGCTGCCAGGTTGCGCAGCGCAATCGGCTGCTCGTCCTTGCCGTCGACCTTCATCTTCAGCGCTTCGTCGTTGACGACCACCACCTCGATCACGTGCTCCGGCGCCTTCTTCGCCTTCCCAACGGTGGGCAGGTCGATCACGCCGGTGGTGATCAGCGGCGCGGTGACCATGAAGATGATCAGCAGCACCAGCATCACGTCGATGAAGGGCACCATGTTGATATCGGCGATGGTGCGGCGGCGCGAACCGCGGGCGGCGACGGCGGGCATGTCGGGCTCCGTCGCTCAGCGCGAATGCTGGAAGCCGCTGTGCACGTGGGCGGCCGCCGGGGGCGGCGGCGGTGCGGCGCCGACGTTGCGCTGCAGGATGTTGGAGAACTCCTCGATGAAGGTCTCCTGCTGCATCGCGATGCGATCGATGTCCCGCGCGAAGCGGTTGTAGGCGATCACCGCGGGAATGGCAGCGAACAGGCCGATCGCGGTGGCCACCAGCGCCTCGGCGATGCCGGGCGCGACAGTGGCCAGCGTCACCTGCTGCATGTTCGACAGGCCGACGAAGGCATGCATGATCCCCCACACCGTGCCGAACAGGCCGACGTAGGGGCTGACCGAGCCCACCGAGGCGAGGAAGCTGAGGTTGGACTCCACCGCATCGATCTCGCGCTGGAAGCTCGCGCGCATGGCGCGGCGCGCGCCGTCGAGCAGGGCGCCCGGATCGGACACACGGCGCTCGCGCAGCTTGAGAAACTCGCGCATGCCGGAGGCGAAGATGCGCTCCATCGGCGCGCCGTCGGTGCGCTTGGCGGCGTCGGAATACAGCTCGTTGAGGTTGCGGCCGGCCCAGAACTCGCGCTCGAACTCCTCGTTGTCGCCGCGCACGCGCTTGAGGCCGAAGAGCTTGCCGAAGATGACTGTCCAGCTGGCCAACGAGGCGAGCAGCAGGCCGGCCATCACGAGCTGCACCACCCAGCTGGCGTGCATCACGAGGGTGAAGATCGAGAAATCCTGGTTCATGTCATCGATTCGAGGATGGCCGTCGGAATACGGCGGGGTGCGAAAGTTCCGGCATCGACGCAGCCGATGCGGATCTCGCCCTCGGCCAGCAGCACGGGTGTCGCGGTGCCGGTGCGCCAGGCCTGCTGGTGCAGGCTCATCGAGGCGCGGCCCACGTCGCGTGGCGCGACGGTGACCTCGATCAGGTCATCCAGCCGTGCCGGGCTCAGGTATCGCACCGAAGTATCGGCGACGACGAATATCGCGCCTGTATCGGTTCGCAAGCGTTCCTGGGAGAAGCCGAGGCCGCGCAGCCACTCGGTGCGCGCGCGCTCGAAGAACTTCAGGTAGTTGGCATAGAACACCACGCCGCCGGCATCGGTGTCTTCCCAGTACACGCGCAGCGTGTGGCGAAAGGGCGAGGAGGGGGTGTGATCTCGGGCCAAGCCCGGATTATCGCTGCAGCACTCGCTGGTACACCGGGCCCCACAGCGGGTGGCCGGCTTCCGACTTCGACAGCGCGAAGGCCGGATCGGCGGCGCGCGCCGAGCGGAACTGCACCTCGCAGTCGACGGCGCGGTTGCTGGTGCAGAAGATGAACGCGAGCAGCTTGTGCGCCGCGGCGCGGTCACGCGGCGACACCAGCCCGGCCTGCAGGGCCGCCTGGAGTTGCTTCTCGGCTTGCGGATACTGCGCGTCGTCGTAGGCGCGCATGCCAGCCATCAGGGCCTTCTCGGCGGGCCGCTCGGCGACGTCGAGCAGGCCGACAGGCGGTGCCAGGGGAGGCTGCACGCAGGCGGCGAGCAGCGCGCTCGCGAGAACGGGCAGGGTGATGATGGCAAGACGGCGGATCATGATCCGAACTTGTGCTTGAGGCTGACCGGCTGGCCGGGGGCTACGCTGATCGTCGCACTGTAAGGCGGGAAGTCGGCGTTGCGGATGACGATCTGGTGCCGGCCTTCGGGCAGCGTCAGCTCGTTCAGCGGCGGAGTTGTGCCGACCGACGTGCCGTTGACCTCGACGTTGCCCCAGGGGCTGACGGCGATGCGCACGCTGCCGGTGCCGGTGGTTGACGCCGGCGTGGCCTTGCCCTCACGCACCGGCCGGCCCTCCTTGGCCGCAGGCCTGGCCGGCGGCTTGGCGGCCGCAGGCTTGCGTGGTTCGGGCGCCGGTTCGGCGGCGGCCACGGTGGCCGTCGCGGTCTGCGAGGCGGGCGGCTCGACGGCCACGGGCGCAGCCGGGTCGGGCTGCGTGGCCGCCAGGGCTGGAGCCGGCGCCGGGTCGGGCGTGGCCACCGGTGCGTTGGCCATCCTCACGGGGGCTGCTGCGGTGGCCGTCACGGCCTTGCCGCCGCTGCCGCTCATCGTCGTCAGCCAGCCGAGGCCGGCCAGCAGGCCGATCACCAGCCCGGCGGCGATGGCGACTGCGCTCTTGCGCCGCTGCGGCGCGCCGGGGCTCGCATCGGGCGGCAGGCTGTCGGGCACCTGGGCCTGGGCGTTCTCGTCGAGCCAGTGACGCAGTTCGCGCGACAGCGCACGCGCCGAGCGGTAGCGGTGCTCCGGATCCTTCTCCATCGCCCGCGCCACGATCTCGGCCAGCGCCGACGGCACGTTCGGATCGACCTCGTCGGCGCGCGGCGGCTTGTGCTCGATGACCGCGGCGGTGATCTCGCTGAGTGTGCTGCCGCGGAACGGCTTCTTGTCGGTCAGCAGCTCGTACAGCACCACGCCGAGCGAGAACACGTCGGCGCGCCGGTCCACCGGCTGCTGGCGGGCCTGCTCGGGCGCCATGTAGTAGGGCGAGCCGGCCGCCACGTCGCCGGCACCGTCGTGCTGGTGGGCGATGCGGGCGATGCCGAAGTCGAGCACGCGCGGCTGCGTGCGGCCGACCATGAAGATGTTGGCTGGCTTGATGTCGCGGTGGATCACGCCCTTGCTGTGCGCGTAAGCCAGCGCATCGGCGACGCGGCGCACGATGGTGGCGGCCTGCACCGGCGTCGGCCGCCAGCCTTCCTGGCGCAGCTGGCGCAGGTCGCGGCCCTTGAGCAGTTCCATCGCGATGTAGGCGCTCTGGTCGCTCACGCCGGCATCGAACACGGTGACGATGTGCGGGTGCGAGAGGCCACCGGCGGCGCGGGCCTCGTTCAGGAACAGGGCGTTGAAGGATTCCCGCTCCTCGGGCGCGATCTCCAGGTTCAGCGTCTTGATCGCGATCAGCCGCGACAGCAGCGGGTCGTGTGCGGCGTAGACGGTGCCCAGCCCGCCGGCGCCGATCTTGTACTTCAGCGCATAGCGGCCGATGTGCCCGATGGTGGGCATCTGGTCGTCCGCCTTCGGCGTCGGGTTGGTGGGGAACGCGGCCGCTGGCCCTGGCGGCACGCCGATGTCCGTGTCGCCCCAGGGAGCAATGTCGGAGGCGGTCGGCGGCAGGGTGGGCGGCACGGGTTCGGCCGGCTCGGAGTCCGGATTGCCGCGCCGCGAGGAAGGGCTCGGAGACGTCACTCGAGCAGCTTAGTGCAGCCCCTGCCCCTCGACGCGTGAAAAACACCCAGATCAGGCGCGTTGGTAACAGCTTCTCACCAAAGTTTGACCTGTCGCCGTGCCGGGCGTCACGCCCGCGCGACGAAGGTCTCGCGCAGCCGCGCCATCGCCTGCTCGAGTTGCGGCATCGCGCTCGCGTACGACAGGCGAATCCAGCGCTCGCTGCCATGGCGGCCGAAGTCGCGCCCGGGCGTCAGCGCCACATGGGCGCGGCGCATCAGGTCGAAGGCGAAATCCCAGCTGCTGGCGGCATGCGCCGAACAGTCGGCCCAGGCATAGAACGCGCCGTCGGGCATGACCGGCACGCGCAAGCCCATGGCGTCGAGGGCCGGGACCACGAAGTCGCGCCGTGCCTTGAACTCGGCGCGTCGGCGCTCGTACTCGGCGATCGATTCGGGCTCGAAGCAGGCCAGGGCCGCCTGCTGCGCGATGGCGGACGCGCAGATGAACAGGTTCTGCGCCAGCTTCTCGACCGCAGGCACCAGCGACTCGGGCAGCACCATCCAGCCCAGCCGCCAGCCGGTCATCGAGAAATACTTCGAGAAGCTGTTGATCGAGACGACGTCCTCGCCGTGGGCCAGTGCACTGTGGCCGTAGCGTTCGTCGTAGCTGAGGCCGAGGTAGATCTCGTCGACGATCGTGAAGCCGCCGCGCGCGCGAACCGCCTCGACGATGCGGCCCATCTCGGCCGGGTCGATCGACGTGCCGGTGGGGTTCGAGGGCGAGGCCAGCAGCACGCCGCGGGTGCGCTCGCTCCACGCCGCTTCGACGCCCGCGGCGTCGAGCTGGAAGCGCTGCTGCGGCCCGCAGGGCAGCAGCACCGGCACGCCATCCGCCGCGGCCACGAAGTGGCGGTTGCAGGGGTAGCTCGGGTCGGGCATCAGCACCTCGTCGCCGCGCTCGACCAGCGCCAGGCAGGCCAGCTGCAGCGCCGCCGAGGCGCCCGCGGTGACGACGATGCGCGAAGGCGCGATGTCCAGGCCGAAGCGCTGCGCATACCAGCCGCTGATGCGCTCGCGTAAGGGCTCGAGGCCGGTGGCATGGGTGTACTGCGTGCGGCCGGCGCGCAGCGCCCGCTCGGCGGCTTGTTGCACGAGCGGCGGTGCGGTGAAGTCGGGCTCGCCGATGTTCAGGAAGATCATCGGCTTGTCGATGCACGCCGGCGAGCGCGCCTGCTCGCTGGCCGCCTTGGCGCACTCCATCACGTAGAAGGGCTCGATGTGATCGAGCCGCGAGGCGGTGCGCAGCATGCGCGTCAGCGCCGCGCGGCGCGTGCCGCCTGCACTTCGACCGGGCGCAGCTCGGCGGCGGCCTTGTCGAGCACGCCGTTGACGTACTTGTGGCCGTCGGTGCCGCCGAAGTTCTTCGCCAGCTCCACCGCCTCGTTGATGGCCACCTTGTAGGGCACGTCGATGCAGTGCTTGAGCTCGTAGGCGCCGATCATCAGCACGCCGTGCTCCACCGGCGACAGTTCGGTGGTCTTGCGGTCGACGTGGCGCGCGAGCACGGCGTCGAGGTCGGCAGCCTCGGCGATGCAGCCATGCAGCAACGCGTCGAAGTGGGCCGCGTCGCACTCGGCGAAGCCGTCCTGCTCGCGCATGTGGGCGTCGATCACACCGGCGTCGGCACCGCCGATCAGCCACTCGTACAGGCCCTGCAGCGCCGCCTCGCGCGAGCGCCGCCGTGCCGAGGGCGCACCGCCGCGCGGCTTGCCCGGCTTCTTCTTCACGGGCGTCTTGGCAGTCGGTTCGCTCACGACAGGTCTTCCAGCAGATTGGCCATCTCGACGGCCACGCGCGCGGCGTCGCGGCCCTTCTCCTCGGCGCGGGCCCAGGCCTGCGCCTCGTTCTCGACGGTCAGGATGGCGTTGGCGACCGGCAGGTGATGGTCGAGCGAGACGCGCGTGACGCCGGCGCCGCTCTCGTTGGCCACCAGCTCGAAATGGTAGGTCTCGCCGCGGATGATGCAGCCCAGCGCCACCAGCGCGTCGAAATCGTCGCTCTCGGCCAGCGCGTCCAGCGCCAGCGGAACTTCCAGCGCGCCGGGCACGGTGACGTGGCGGATATGGCGCTCGTTGACGCCCAGCGCCTTCAGCTCGGCCAGGCAGCTCTCGGCCAGCTTCGCGGTGATCTCGGCGTTGAAGCGTGCCTGCACGATGCCGATGCGCAGGTCCTGCCCGTTCAGCGCCAGGGCGGCGCCCTTGTCAGCGTCCTGCATGGGTGGCTTTCGTCAGGGAGTTCGTCATTGGGCCGCCACGAAGCCGGTGACCTCGAGGCCGTAGCCGGTCATGCTGGGCATGCGGCGCGGGCTGCCCAGCAGTCGCATCTTCGCGATGCCCAGTTCGCGCAGGATCTGCGCGCCGACGCCGTAGGTGCGCAGGTCCATCTGGCCGCGCGCGGCAGGCACGGCCGGCCGCTGGCCGGTGACCTGAGGCAGCAGCGCGGCCACGCCCTCGCCGCAATTGAGCAGCAGTGCAGCGCCACGCGGCGCGGCCTGGATGGCGGCCAGCGCCTTGGGCAGCGGCCACGAGTGGCCGCTCGCGCCGGTGTCGAGCAGGTCCATCACCGACAGCGGCTCGTGCACACGCACCAGTACCTCGTCGGCCGGCGTCCAGCTGCCGTGCACCAGCGCCAGGTGCAGGCCGCCGGTGCGGTCGCGCCAGGCGGTGCAGTCGAACTCGCCCTGCGCGGTGGATAGGCGGCGCGAGCCGGCGCGCTCGATCAGCGATTCGTTGCGGCTGCGGTGCTCGATCAGGTCGGCGATGGTGCCGATCTTCAGGCGGTGCTCGTGCGCGAACTCGATCAGGTCGGGCAGGCGCGCCATCGTGCCGTCGTCCTTCATGATCTCGCAGATCACGGCGGCGGGCGTGAGGCCGGCCATGCCGGCGAGGTCGCAGCCGGCTTCGGTGTGGCCGGCGCGCATGAGCACGCCGCCGTCCTGCGCCTGCAGCGGGAAGATGTGGCCGGGCTGCACCAGGTCGCTCGGCTTGGCGTGGCGTGCCACCGCGGCCTGCACGGTACGCGCGCGGTCGGCTGCGGAGATGCCGGTGGTCACGCCTTCGGTGGCTTCGATCGAGACGGTGAAGGCCGTGCCGGTCTTCTGGCCGTTGCGCGCGGCCATGGGCTCGAGGCCGAGGCGCTCGCAGCGCTCGCGGGTGAGCGTCAGGCAGATCAGCCCGCGGCCGAACTTCGCCATGAAGTTGATCGCCTCGGGCGTGACATGGTCGGCAGCGAGCACGAGATCGCCCTCGTTCTCGCGGTCTTCCTCGTCGACGAGGATGACCATGCGGCCGGCAGCCAGCTCGGCCACCAGCTCCGGAATCGGTGAAATCGACATGGCGGGATTGTAGGTGGCGGGGGTGTTCCGCCCCTGGAGAGTGGTCTCAGTGGCGGGGCAGGGAGCCACCGAGCATGCGCTCGACGTAACGCGCGATCAGGTCGATCTCGAGGTTGACGCGGCTGCCGGCGCGCACCGTGCCCAGCGTGGTGTTCTCGATCGTGTGCGGGATCAGGTTGATGCTGAACTCGCAGTGCTCAGGGTGGTCGACCACGCGGTTGACGGTGAGGCTCACGCCGTTGACCGTGATCGAGCCCTTGTAGGCGAGGAAGCGCGCCAGCGCCGGCGGGGCGCTGATGCGCAGCTCCCACGATTCGCCCACGGGCTCGAAGTGCGTCACCTGCCCGATGCCGTCGACATGGCCGCTGACCAGGTGACCGCCGAGGCGGTCGTTGGCGCGCAGCGCCTTCTCGAGGTTGACCGGGCCGGGTTCACCCAGGCCGGCGGTCTTGTCCAGGCTTTCGGCCGAGATGTCGATCGTGAATCGGCCCGCGGCTGCGTCGAAGGTGGTGACCGTCATGCAGGCGCCATTGAGCGCGATGCTGTCGCCCAGGGCCACGTCGTCGAGGTAGCCGGCCGGGGCCTGCAGGGTCAGGCGCAGGCCGTGCGAGGCGTCGGCGCCGAGCGGGGTCGCGTCGACGATGCGGCCGACGCCGGTGATGATGCCGGTGAACATGGTGCGATTGTCGCAGGCGGAGCGTGCGCGCGACGTCGCCTTCGCGTCAGAAGTCCTCGCGACCGGGAGGGCGGGCGATCAGGCGCAGGTCGTCACCGATGCGCTCGATGCCCGTCCAGCGCAGGTCGAGCGTGTCCTGCAGACGCTCGAGCGGGCCGAAGGCGGCCAGCTCGCGTCCCACGCCGAGCAGGCGCGGGGCCATGTAGACGAGGAACTCGTCGACCAGCCCCTCGCGCACCAGCGAGCCGTTGAGCTTGTGGCCCGCCTCGACGTGCAATTCGTTGACGCCGCGGTGCGCGAGGTCGGCCAGCATCGCGGCGAGGTCGACCTTGCCGCCCGCGCCGGGCAGGAAGGCGATTTCCGCGCCGGCAGCGCGCAGCGCTGCCTCGCGCGTGGCATCGGGCTGCGCCGCGTAGATCAGCACCGTGCCCGGTGGTGCCAGCAGCTTGGCGGTCGGCGGGGTCTCCAGACGCGAATCGACCACCACGCGCAGCGGCTGGCGCGGCGTCTCGACCAGGCGGACATCCAGGCGCGGGTCGTCGTCGAGCACCGTGCCCACGCCGGTGAGCACCGCGCTGGCGCGGCGCCGGAAGGCGTGGCCATCGGTGCGCGCCGCCGGCCCGGTGATCCATTGGCTCACGCCGTTGTTCAGCGCGGTGCGGCCGTCGAGCGACACCGCGGTCTTCATGCGCACCCACGGCCGGCCGCGGATCACCCGCGAGAAGAAGCCGATGTTGAGTTCGCGCGCCTTGCGCGCCAGCAGGCCTTCCTCGACGGCGATGCCGGCAGCGCGCAGCCGCGCCGCGCCCTGGCCGGCCACCTGAGGGAACGGGTCTTCGAGCGCCATCACCACGCGGCCGAGGCGCGCCTCGATCAGCGCATCGCAGCACGGCGGCGTGCGGCCGTGGTGGGCGCAGGGTTCGAGCGTGACGTAGGCGGTGGCGCCGTGCACGATCTCGTGCCGCGCCGCCGCATCGCGCAGCGCCATCACCTCCGCATGCGGCCCGCCGGCCTGCTGGGTGCGCCCGCGGCCGATCACCCGGCCGTCGGGCGCGACGATCACGCAGCCCACGCGCGGGTTCGGCTCGGTCAGGCCGACCGACTCCTCGGCCAGCGCGAGCGCCTCGTGCATCGGGGTGGGGAAGTGCGGCGTCGTCATATGCCGCATTGTCTCGCGGCGGCGCGGGCTCAGCGCGGCAGCAGGCGCTGGGCCGCCAGGGCCGGCTCGTGCGCGGTGATCAGCGTCGAGAGCGTCACCTGTTGCGCTTCGCCGCGCCTGTCGTTCCACGATACGGTGACGTCGACGACTCGCGAGTTCGGCCAGGTGACGGCATCGACGCGGCGCGCGACGGCATAGCGCGGGCTGCCCAGGCCGTCCGGCTCGAGGGTGTGGGCATGGTCGGCGATGGCCGCGTAGCCGTCGAGCTGCGCGAATCCGCGCAGGCCCTCGATCTCCAGCAGCGCCAGGCGCACCGCGTCGCTGCGCTGCCGCGACAGCTCGGCAAGCTGGCGCAGCACGGGCAGCACGCGCAGCAGCGCGAGCAGGCCGATGGCCCGCACGACGGCCGCGAC
>NZ_JBFXIO010000034.1:0-19970 GCF_050175855.1 Piscinibacter sp. | reverse complement strand
TCGCCGGCATCGCCATCGCCGTCGCGGTCCACCAGCGCGTCCATCTGCTCGTGCAGGGCAGCGATGCGCGTGTCCAGCGCCTTCAGCGCCTCGGCTTCCTCAGGCGTCGGTGCGCGGCGGGGCTTGCGCAGCTCGCCGTGCTTGACGTACTCGTCGTAGGCGAATCGCGGACGGATGTCGACCCACTTCCAGCCCTCGGCCAGCAGTTGCTTCGCGCGCTTGCCCAGCTTGTCGGCGGCGAGGCGCTCCAGCAGGGCCGGGTCCAGCAGGTAGGCCTTGCGGTCGTCGTCGCTGAACAGGTCGCGGCGCAGTGGTCCGCCGGCCTTCTCGTAGGCCTTGACGGTAACGTAGCGGGCCAGCGGGTCGGCGTCCGATTCGATCTCGCCCCGGGTCAGCAGCTGTCGCAGATGCTCCGGGCGCTGGTTCCAGCTCGGCAGAGCAGCCCATGCCTGCTCCTGGCGCTGGTGATCGTCGACCGAGGCCAGCACCATGAGGCAGTCCAGGCCGATGCCGCCTTCGCGGTACAGGGCCATCAGCTGGGGCGAGACGGTGGCGAGCTTCATGCGCCGCTTGACGATGAGCGGCGTCACGCCGAAGGCTGCGGCCACGTCCTCGACGGACTTGCCCTGAGCGAGCAGCCTGGCGAAGGCGGCGAACTCGTCGGCCGGGTGCATCGGCACGTGGAAACAGTTCTCGGCAAGGCTCGCGATGAGCGCCTTGTCGGCCGGCACGACGAGCACCGGCACGGGGTAGTTGTCGGCGATGTCGCCCTGCTGCACGAGCAGCGTGAGCGCGGCGAGCCGCCGTCCGCCGGCGCAGACCTCGTAGCGCCCGCGCGCCGCCTGGACCACGACGAGGTTCTGCAGCACGCCGCTGTCCTTGATCGACGCGGCCAGTTCCGGCAGCGACATCACGGGCGCCGTGGCACTGCGGGCCTGGTGGTCCTCGGACAGCACCAGCTTGTTGAAGGGAACGAAGGTGCGAGGGGACGCCTCGATGATGGCGTCGACCTCGGCTTTGGAGAATTTCATGAGGGACTCCTGATCGGTTGCATGGCAGGCCGGCGGCCCACCATGCAGTCAGGATCCCATTGAGCCCGTGCACTTCAAGGGTGGCGAGGAGCGCTCGCCGGTGGTCCGGTCAGGACGCCGGACCGCGCGTCGGCTCGCCTACGACTGCTCGCCCGACTTCAGGGTTGCCAAGCGCTCCACCACCTCGCGCTTGCCGACCCCGCGCAAGGCAGCGATGGCCGCGAGGTTCTTGCCCCTGGGGCGTGCCTTGCCCTGCTCCCAGGCGTACACGCTCTGTCCGGATGCGCCGACGAGCAACCCGAAATCCGCAGCCGACAAGCCCAGGCGCTTGCGATTGCTGGCCATGCCGGAGGCTCGGAACCGGAATCTGTCGGCGCCGTCCACTTCCTCGACCGCAGGTGGCGATGGCGGCCGAGCGGGGGCGGCGCGCGCGGACTGCCGCACGGACCGCTCCAGTTCGCTGACTCTGCGCTTCAACGCGGCGCTTTCCGCGCGTGCG
Organism: Piscinibacter sp.; assembly: GCF_050175855.1. Classification (GTDB taxonomy): domain Bacteria; phylum Pseudomonadota; class Gammaproteobacteria; order Burkholderiales; family Burkholderiaceae_C; genus Piscinibacter. Next base: position 18,440 of record NZ_JBFXIO010000034.1, on the reverse strand, counting down.
GCCACTAGCGCCTTCCTGATCGATTCGACCTCGCTGCGCAACTCCTTGCGAGCCAGGCGCACGATCTCAGCCTTGAGCACGGATGCGATGTTGGGCATCCAAGGATTGTGCCAAGGACCCGAGGAAGACCGGGGATCATCGCCGTACGGGTGGAAGCCGTCAGGACCCGTGTCGCAGTTCAAAGCGACCGCTTTCGGGCGTACAAGTCAGCGAGGCCGCTGTCCCTGGACGACCCATTGCTGCCGGATGTACGGGTACATAGCCGCCGCTCGCGACTTGAACATCGCACCAATCGAAGGTCGCCCCAACAACCTGCCGCCAGAGTGGTAGGCGGCGAGCATCAGGGCGCCGTCACATCCGCGATGAGCCTGGCCTTCAAAGCTCGTTTGCGGATCGAGTCCTCGGACTCGGTTGCCCAGGTGAACGTGCTCTTCCAGGCCCAGACCATGCCGTCGATCCGGACGAACCGCACCTCGCTCGCCTTGCCTGCCACGTTCAAGACCGATCGTTGCCCCTCCGCTTCGAAGGCTATGGAGTGCGAGCCGGGCTTCAGCCTGTAGCGCACCATCGTGTCAGGCAGGGTCTCGACCGCGGCTCCGTCATCTACCTGGACCTTCACGAAGTTCCTGCCGTCGCTCCAGTTGCGGCGCACGACGTAAACGGTGAGCGCATTCGGGTCGGCTGCGAACTGCTTGGCCTGTGCATCGGCGTTCAGGCTCGGCACCGGGGCAGCCGTGCAGGCGATCACCCGGCCCTTGTTGGTCTTGTGGCAGTACGGAACTTCGGCTGTGGGATCGGGAGCTGGCGGCGTGGCACATCCCGCCAACAGCCCGACGACCGCGACCACCGAGGCACACCTCCGTCTGCTGGTAGTCATGGTGGTCACTTCACGGTGAAGCGTGCGGTGGCCGGCTTGCCGCCGACGGTCACGACCGCGACGGCCTTGGTGCCGGGGCCGACCTTGAAGCTTCCGGTGGCTTCGAGCTTGTCCCCAGCCGGCTTCAGCTCGACTTCTTGCTTCTCGGCGCCGGTCAGCAGCGTGACCTTTGCGCTGGCCTTGGACACGTCAGCAGGCTTGCCGTGATCCCGCAGGTACAACTGGATCACGGTGGGCTTGGCCACCAGCTCGTAGTCCATGTCCTTGACCTCGACCACGACGCCGCCATGCAGCGGCTTGTGCTCATGGGCATGGTCATGCTTGTCGCCGGCGGCGAAGGCCGAACCGGCAAGGGCGAGGGCGACGGAGGCGAGAACGGCGTGCATCTTCATGGGAGTCCTTTCAGGGTGGTGGGTGGGAAAAACGACGGGCAGAACGTGGTCACAGGGCCTCGGCATCCTTGTCGTCCAGCAGCGCCTCGGCCGGCTTGCGACCGAAGAGCCAGAACATCGCCGGCGTGAGGAAGGTGTCGAGCAGCGTCGAGCTGATCAGGCCGGAGAAGATGACCACGGCCACCGGGTGCAGCACCTCGGTGCCGGGCTGCTCGGCCTCGAACAGCAGCGGTGCCAGCGCAAACGCAGTGACCAGGGCGGTCATCAGCACCGGGCTCAGGCGCTCCAGCGAGCCACGCAGGATCATCTTCTGGTCGAAGGACTCGCCCTCGAAGCGCATCAGGTTGACGTAGTGGCTGACCTTGAGGATCCCGTTGCGCACCGAGATGCCGGCCAGCGTGATGAAGCCGACCAGCGCCGCCACGCTCAGCGGCTGGCCCGACAGCCAAAGGCCGATCACCGCACCGACCAGGGCCAACGGGATGTTCACCATGATCAGCGCCGACAGCGCAGCCGACTTGTAGCGGCTGTACAGCACCACGAACATCAGCGTCAGCGACACGATGGACAGCAGGCCGACCAGGCGCGAAGCCTCCTCCTGCGCCTGGAACTGCCCGCCCAGGGTGATGAAGTAGCCCTCGGGCAGCTTCGTCTCGGCGACCACCTTGCGGATGTCGGCCACGATCTCCGAGAGTGCCCGCCCGGACGCGTTGGCCGACAGCACGATGCGTCGTTTGCCGTCGTCGCGGCTGATCTGGTTGGGGCCGTCGCCGTCCTCGATCGTCGCGATCCTCGACAACGGGATGCGGCCGTTCGGTGTCTCGATCAGGATCTGGCCCAGGCCTTCGACCGACCGAGCCGTGTCGGGCAGGCGCACGACCAGCGCAAAGCGCCGGCCACCCTCGACGATCTGCGTGACCTTCTCGCCCTCGACCAGTGCCTGCAGCGCCGACAGCACCTGCGGTGCCGGCACGCCGTACTGCGCGGCTGCCGCGTAGTCGACGCGCACCTTGATCTGCGGCGCCAGCACCTGCTTCTCGATCTGCAGGTCCGCGATGCCCGGGATGGCGGCCAGCTTCGCGCGCAGGGCATCGGCCTGGCCCCGCAGCGCATCGAGATCCTCCCCGAAGATCTTGATGGCGATCTGCGAACGCACCCCCGACAGCATGTGGTCGATACGGTGCGAGATGGGCTGACCGATCTCCAGCGCCGCGGGCAGGTTGACCAGGCGCGCGCGGATGTCGGCCTTGATTTCGTCCATGCTGCGCGTCAGCTCGGCCGTGGGCTTCAAACCCACGTCGAGCTCGCTGACGTGCACGCCTTCGGCATGCTCATCCAGCTCGGCCCGGCCGCTGCGCCGCCCCACGTGCGTCACTTCCGGCACCTGCTTGACCAGCACCTCGGCCTGCCGCGCCAGCGCGGATGACTCCGTCAAGGTGACGCCGGGGTTCAGGCGCAGACCGATCAGCAGCGTGCCCTCGTTGAAGGGTGGCAGGAAGGTCGTCGGGAAGAACGGCACGGCGGCCGCGGCCACCAGCACCGCCGCGCCAGCGGTCGCCATGGCGGCCTTGGGCCGGTTCAGCACGCCCTGCAGGCTGCTGCGGTAGCCCGCCTTGAGCCAGGCCAGGACCTTGGTGTCGCCGTGGTCCAGGTTCTTCATCCGCGGCAGCAGGTAGAAGCTGAGCACGGGTGTCACCGTCACCGAGACGATCAGCGAAGCGAGCGTCGAGACGATGAAGGCGATGCCCAGCGGCACGAACAGCTTGCCTTCCAGCCCCGGCAGCGCGAACAGCGGGATGAAGACCAGCACGATGATGACCGTGGCGTACAGGATGGCCGAGCGCACCTCCATCGTGGCGTGTGCGACGACCTCGATCGGGTGCAGCCGGCTGTGCGGATGGTTGGCCCGGTCGGCCTTCAGCCGCCGCAGCACGTTCTCGACACCCACGACCGCGTCGTCGACCAGGCCACCGATGGCAATCGCCAGGCCGCCCAGCGTCATCGTGTTGATCGACAGGCCGAAGTACTTGAAGACCAGCGCGGTGATGAAGATCGATACGGGAATGGCCGTCAGCGCGATGATGGTCGGCCGCAGGGTGCCCAGGAAGAAGAACAGGATCACCGCCACGAAGACCGAGGCGCCGATCAGCTTGCCCTGCAGCGTGGTGATCGAGGCCTCGATGAAGCTGGCCTGGCGGAAGGTCACGCGCGGTGCCTCCATGCCGGCCGGCAGCGAAGCCTTCAACCCGACCAGCGCGTCCTCGATGGACTTGGTCAGCGCGATGGTGTCGGCCGTCGGCTGCTTCTGGATGCCCAGGATGACGGCCGGCTTCCCCTCGAAGCCCGCATCGCCGCGCTTGAGCGCCGCGGCGAAGGTCACCTCGGCGATCTGGCGCATCAGGATGGGCTGGCCATCCTTGGAGGTCAGTGCCAGGTTCTTCAGGTCATCGAGTCGCGAGGTCCGGCCCAGGTTGCGGATCAGGTACTCGCGACCGTTGAGCTCCAGGAATCCGCCGGAGGTGTTGGCCGAGTAGCCCTTGAGCGCCCCTTCGAGCTGCTCGTGGGTGATACCCAGTTCCGCCATGCGGGCGGTGTTGGGCTGGACCTGGAACTGCCGCACCTCGCCGCCGATGGGGATCACCTGCGCGACACCGGGCACCGACAGCAGCCTCGGGCGCAGCACCCAGTCGGCGTACTCGCGCACGGCCATCGGGCTGATCTTGCTCGGATCGACGGGAATCGCGATCTGCATGATCTCGCCCATGATCGAGCTGATCGGCCCCATGCGCGGCACCACACCCTCGGCGATGCCCTCCTCCATCGACGACAGCCGCTCCGACACCAGCTGCCGGGCGCGGAAGATGTCGGTGCTCCAGTCGAAGGTGACGTAGAGGAAGGACAGGCCGGCCGACGAGGTCGAGCGCACGGACTCCACGCCGGGCAGACCGTTCATGGTCGTCTCCAGCGGGAAGGTGATGAGCTGCTCCACCTCCTCGGCGGCCATGCCGCCGGCCTCGGTCATGATGGTGACGGTGGGCTTGTTGAGGTCCGGGAACACGTCCACCGGGGTACGGGACAGCGTGAACGCGCCGTAGGCCATCAGCACCACGCTGGCGATGATCACCAGCAGACGGTTCGTCAGGCTGTTGTCGAGTAGCCACTTGAACATGTCAGCGCACCTGGTTGATCAAGGTGGCGCCCTGGGTGGCGACGCGGTCACCAGCCTTCAAGCCCGACGTGACGGCGACGTTCAGGCCGTCCAGCGGCTCGGTCGTGACGGTGCGTGGCTCGAAGCGTTCGGGGGCGGTCTTGACCCAGACGACGGTCTGGTTGGCCGGGCTCTTCATCAGCGACGCGACGGGGACCGGGATGCCCTTGACCTTCTGCCTGGTCTGCACGAACACCCGCACCGGCTGGCCGACGGCCAGCCCGTTCAGGGCTGCGCCCTGCGCCCGGAAGCCCAGCGGCAGCGCCTGCTCGCGCAGGCTGCGCGCGGCGCCGACGAACACCAGCGGCACGCGCTGATTGCCGACCGCCAGAGTCGCGCTGCCGACATCGGCCCCCAGGGCCGGATCGAAGGCCAGGGCCTCGATGCGCAGGCGACCCGGATCGACGATCTCGAACAGCAGTTCGCGGGCATCGACGACCTGGCCGGCCACCACGTGGGCCGACGCGATCACACCGGACACCGGGGCCACCAGCGCCTCGCGCGTGGCCAGCCCGCCGCCGACGGCAGCGATGCGTTCGCCAAGGCTGGCTGCCTCGCTCTCGGCGGCCTCGATGTCCTTGCGCGGCACGGTGTCGGCCAGTTCCTTGAGGCGCGCGACGCGCTTGTCGGCGAGCGACTTGGCCGCACGCAGTTCGGCCAGTTGCGCGGACTGGTTCGATCGCTCGATGGGTGCCGCCGACGGCACGACATAGGCGAGCACGTCGCCCTTGCGCACCACTTGTCCAGGGCTGGGCAGGCCGCGCGGACCGGGCTCGATGCGACCGGCGTTCAGTGGCTGGACCTTGCCACCCGCGTTCGGATCCATCAGCACCTTGCCGTTCAGCTCGACCGAGCGCGGCAGTTCGGCCTCCTCGGTCACCATCGTGCGCACGCCGAGCTGGCGCTGGGCGGGCTTGGGCAGGAAGACGCTCCCATCGGGCTGCCGCTGGGGGCCGTTGGCGCTCGGCGCGGCCGGGGCATCGCCGTGGTCGTGCCCTTCGCCGGCCTGTGCGGGCCACACGGCGGCCAGGGCCAGCACGACGCCGAGCCCAGCGAGGTGGTTCGTGATGGCGCGCTTCATGCCGCACCTCCCGCTTGCGGCTGGCGAGCCGCCATCAGGCGCCTGCCACCGAGCACCACGACCGCCAGTGCGGCGAGGCCGCCAACAGCCCAGCCGGCGTACTCCTTCCACGAGTGCTGGTGGACCGGGTCATCGGCGTGCGGGGCCTCGTGCAGGTCGAGTTCCCCGGCCAGCAGGTCGACGTCGGAGCCCGCCGTCACCGTCGCGGTGATCGGCAGCACGCCGGGCTTCGGCGCTTCCTTCAGCACGATTTCGTAGGCGTCGTCGCCATGGGACTGTGCGCTGAACTTCGCGCCCGCGATCTCGAGATCGATCTTCGCGCCGCGCACAGGCGTGTTGTCGGCGAAGCGGTCCAGGTACAGCGTGACCTGCTTGCCGTCGAGCACGCCGACCAGCTCGAAGGTCTCGGAGACGGCTGCGAATCGCGGCAACGCCTTGCCGGTGGCGACGGGTGTTGCATCGCCGTGGTCATGGCCTTCGCCGGCCAAGGCCGGCATTCCGGTACCGAGCAGGAAGGCCGCGAGACTGAGCACGGCCAACGGATGGGTGGACTTCATGGGGTGGGATTCCTGAATGGGTTCGCTAAGGCGCGTTCGTTTCGTGCGGGACGCCGGGCTCATTGCGGCAGCAGGCCCAGCGCCTGGCGCCACGCCGAGATGGCTGCGGCGAGTTCGATGCGCGCACGCGCGGCCTGGCGCTCGGCGTCCGCGGCCTCGGACTCGATGCGCAAGCGGGTGGGCAGGTCGGTCTCGCCGAGCCGGAACGACTTGTCGAAGAAGCCTCGCGACTCCAGCGCAAGCCCCGCGCGTCGTTCGGCGGCCGCGAGCTGCGCGCGCGCGGCATCGGCGCGTGCCCGGGCAGCCTCACGTTCGCCCGCAAGGCGGGCACGTTCGAGCGCCATCTGCGCCTGCAACTCGACCGCTTCGGCGCGCGCAGTGGTCACGCGTGCGTCGTGTCGGGGTCCGGCGCCGAAGGGGATGCGCACACCGACGGTGAAGGTCTGGTTGTGGGACTCCCCGTAGGCGCCCCGATCGCGGGTGGCGGCGATCGTCAGCTCCGGGCTGGCACGTGATTGGGTGGCAGCCAGCGCGATCGCTCCCTCGGCGACCGCTGCGCGGTCCTTCAGCGCAAGCAGTTCGGCATGGTCGTCCATCTCGGCCGTGGCAGTTGCCGGAGTGGGCGGCTCGGGCTCGGCCTGGCTCGGCATGGCGCTGGCCAGGCCGACGGCGGGCATGGCGGTCAGCGAGCGAAGATGCTGCTGCGCGACCGTGAGCGCACCGTCTGCCTGCGCAACGGCGCCTTCGGCCGCAGCCACCGCGGCATCGGCTTGGTGCTGGTCGGCTCGGGCCAGATCCCCAGCCTTCAGGCGCTTGCCCACGTCGGCCGCGATGCGGCGAACGTTTTCCAGTTGGCCGCGCGCGGCTTCCAGCTCCGCGTGTGCCCGCTGCCAGGACCACCAGGCTTCCCGCACGGCGGCCGCGATGCGCAGCTGGGCCGCAGTGGTCCGGCTCTCGACAGCACGGCCTTCGGCGTCGGCCAGTGCCTGGCTGCGACCGCGTTCACCCGGCAGCCACAGCGGGATGGCGACGCCGACTTCGTATTCCCGCGTGCCGAGGTTTCGGTTCAGGCGGTCCGTCTTGGTCGACAGCTCCATGGCGACAGGCTCGGGCGTCCACGACTGGGCGGCCTGCGCCTGAGCGCGTGCCGCATCCCGCCGTGTCGCGAGCGCCAGTGCTTCAGGCTGGCGGGCCCATGCCGCTTCAAAGGCCCCGCGCAGGGTCAGCGGGTCCTGCGCTGCGGGCGGTACCGCTGTTTGCGCGTGCGCTTGGATCAGGCCGCCTGTCAGTGCGGCAGCCAGTGCCAGGGTCAGGGTGGCGCGGGCAGTGTGTGGCCACCGCCCGGCAGCCGGAAATCTTCTTCGGTGCATCCGATGCTCCAGTGTTGAGAACAACCCACGGGAGATCGGCGAGAGGCGACGCTGAGGGACTCAGGTCGGATCGGGCCTCGAACGGCGCCACTGACCGATGCGTCAGGAGGCGCGCGCGCAGGCGCGAACGGGCTTCAGGAAGGGAAGAGACCCGCCTCGCCGATCAGGCGAGGGGCAGCCACTGAGGGCGTTCGGGCGGGCTTTGCGCGATCGTGCGTACGATGCCGTCGACCGGTGTGACCGGATGCGAGGTCAGGGCGAGCGGCGTCGTCTCATCCATCGGTGCAGGCATGCCGGCACAGGTGCCGTGGCAGTGGCCGCAATCGAAGTCGAACCCAGCCGGCCTGCTTTGGTCCGCCGGCGCACTGTCGTGGTCGGCAGTGGCCTGGCCGGTGTGCTGATGCTCGTGGTGTCCCAGGTGCTGGGCTTGCGGGTCGCTCTCGTGTCCGCAATACACCGCCACGGCCGCCCAGCCGAACTGGAGCGGCAGCAGGGCGAGCATGAGGATGGCGAGCCAGCGGCGCATGGAGAAGAGTCTAGCAGCTACAGGGTTCGGGCAGGGGTCACGCGCTGAGCGCCGTGACCGGCATCACCAATTTTCGGCACGGATGCGCCGGACCTGAGCGTTCATGCGGTGCCGGATCACATGCGAGTACAGCCATCGCTTGAACCCGGAGAGGTTCGAGCCTTGCCGGGCATAGAACTCGTCGGGACTGTCGAAGACGCCGAAGTCGTCGGCAATGCCGTCCCCTCTGGAGGTAGGTGCACCTGCCCTGCCATTCGACCTCATGAGCCGCGAGATTCAGTGTCGCGGCTCCGTAGCCGCGAAAACGCTGACGGTCCGGGAAATGTCGCTGCAGGCTGGCCAGGTAAGGTGCATCGAGGATGAAGCCTTCCAGGTTCACCCACAACAAACGGAGATGGCGCGTGCTCTGGCTTGCTGCAACAGGAGGAGAGCAGCCGGGGCTGCCGCGGGAATCACTCATGGCGTGCCATCGTCGGATCGATGCCGTGATATGAAACGCTGTAGCCACTGGAGCGGCAAGCGGGTAGGAATCGCCCCGCCGCCGTCACCAACGGTCGGCGGGTTCTCGCGGTAAACGAGAGCGATATGGAAAGCTTCGGCCGATCCATGGAGTGAATCCATGCCGGTCCAGAGCCGCGCTCAGTGCCGCTTCACTGCGCTTGCGCCTCTGCTCATGCGGGCTTGTGGACGAGGCGATGATCGAGGTTTCTTCAGCCGCCTTTCATCAGGGCTTCGCGAGCGCGACGCTCGGCGGCCGGCTCGTTCAGCATCTCGGCGATGACCTGCGCGCGCGTCTTGTTCATCCCCTGGGTCTCCGCAGGCAGCGGCAGGCCTCGAGCGATACGGGAGAGCGAGCCGTCCTTCTGGGCCGCCAGCACCTCCGCCTGCACCTGCGCCCGCGTCTTGGACGAGGTGAGGTGATCGGGATGCTCGGTAAAGCCGGCTTCGCCCGGCGCCGAGTGATACAGGGAAGTCGCGGATGCCGCCATCGGCAGCGCTGCAAACGTGGCGACGGCGGCGAGGATCATGGTGCGGGAGAACATGGCAGGAGTCCTTTGACTGCAGTTGACGACGAGCGACTTGCCCTGTCGTATGCCGCAAGGCATGGATGCCACTGTAGAAATCGCGCCCCGACGCCAGGCTGGCGGGTCGATTACATGTTTGTCAGCTAAGGCTCGGGATCGCATGGCCGGTCGACAATCGCCGCATGCGACTCCTGCTGATCGAAGACGAGGCCAAGCTCGCGAGCTACCTCCGCCAAGGACTCTCGGAGGAAGGCTTCGTGGTGGAGACCGCCTCCAACGGCGTGGATGGCCTGCACATGGCCACCCAGGGCCACTACGACCTGATCGTCCTTGACGGCATGCTGCCCGGCATCGACGGCCTTGGTGTGCTCGCGGCGCTGCGGCACTCACGCGATACACCTGTGCTGATGTTGACCGCGCGAGGCGCGGTCGAGGACCGAGTCAAGGGCCTGCAATCGGGTGCTGACGACTACCTCACCAAGCCATTTGCGTTTTCAGAGTTGGTGGCTCGGCTGCATGTCCTGATGCGCCGGGGAAAGACAGGAGGTGCCTCCGAGCCCACCGTCCTGCGCTTGCACGACTTGGAGCTGGATCTGCTCAAGCGCCGAGCGACACGGGCCGGGAAGCGCCTTGACTTGAGCGCCAAGGAATTCAATCTACTGGCACTCTTCCTGCGCCGCCCTGGCGAGGTTCTGTCCCGCACTGAAATCGCGGAGCAGGTGTGGGACATGAATTTCGACAGCAACACCAACGTGGTGGAGGTGGCCATTCGACGTCTGCGCAGCAAGCTCGACGAGCCCTTCGAAGTCAATCTGCTTCACACGGTGCGCGGCATGGGGTACCTGATGGAGCTTCGCGCTTGAGCGAGCCGAACGCAGCCGAGATGACCAGCTCCCTGGGCTTGCGCCTGTCGTGGTGGCTGGCGGTGCAGTCGCTGGTCGGCCTTCTCATCGTCTCGACGATCGTCTATGTCGTGAGCTCGTCCAGTCAAGACAAGAGGCAGGTCGAGTCGCTGCAACAGAAGCAGGCGATCGTGAACCACCTGCTCGGCGAGGTGGATGCTGCCAATGACCTCGCGGTGCTGAGACACAAGCTGGATGACTTCTTCCTCGGACATGCCGACCTACGGGTGCGCCTGCAAGGGCCGGCGAACGAGGTGTTCTACGAAAACAGCTTCCCGACGGCATCCTCGCGCCCCACCCGGAGCATTGCCTACGAGGCGCCAGTGCGAATCAACAACGTGCCGGTAAGGGTTCTGCTTGAACTGGACACCACGGACGACCGCATTGCGCTGACCCAGCTCGCCTGGACCCTCGGAGTTTCGGCCCTGCTTGGATCAGCGCTGATCTCCGCGGGTGGCTTCGTGCTGGTCAGAGCCGGGTTGTCACCGGTGCGTGGCCTGGTGCGCCAGACTGAATTGCTTGGCGCAAGCACCATGGGCCAGCGCCTGGATGGAAGCCAGCAGCCGCGCGAGCTTCAACCACTCGTCCATCGCTTCAACGGTCTCTTGGACCGACTTCAAGGAGCCTACGACCAGCTGGAGGGCTTCAACGCCAACGTGGCTCACGAGTTGTGCACGCCGTTGGCGACGCTGATCACAAGCACGGAAGTCGTGTTGCGTCGCCCGCACGCGGCCGACGCGCATCGTGACGTCCTGGAGTCGAACCTGGAGGAGCTGCAGCGGCTCACGGGAATCGTCAACGACATGCTGTTCCTGTCGCGCGCGGATCGAGGTGCGAAGGCCCGCAGTGAACAGATCGAAAGTCTGGCGTCACTCAGCGCCGAGGTGGTCGACTACCACTCCGCTGCTGCGGAAGAGGCGGGAGTCGGCTTCTCGATCGCCGGCGATGCCAGGCTTCGGTGTGATCCGGGCTTGGTGAGGCGCGCCTTGAGCAACCTGCTCGCCAACGCCACGCGCTACGCGGAGCGAGGCAGTGACATCGTTGTAGAGATCTCAAGCTCTTTCGACCGCATCGAACTGGTTGTGAGCAATCGGGGCCAAACGATCCCCAGCGAGCATCAGTCCCGCTTGTTCGAACGGTTCTACCGCGCCGATCCATCGCGCTCCGACGCCGTTCAGCACCACGGCCTGGGGTTGGCCATCGTGGCCGCGATTGCTCGAATGCATGACGGCAAAGCCTTCGTGACCAGCCAACAAGGTGTCACCAGGGTAGGGTTGAGGCTTCCCGAAAGGGGGGAGTCGACTGTTGCGGGCTCCGAGGCGCATTGATGCTTCTTGCATCCTGCCACGCATTCCAGGTGCAGACCGTCTCGCGGGCGAACCCTGTGGTGCGGGCCGCCGACGGCGGCGGCCTGCCTTCAGGCATCGGCCTCAGTCGAGTCGCTTGGCCTCAGCGAGTGATCTGCCGCTCAGTGGTACGTCGCCGCTTGCCGCGGCAGGTCCAGCTGGAGCGTTCAGATCTCGCTTGACCTCGGCAAGCGAGCGCGGCTTGGATGTCGCGACGGCCGCGGCTGCGCTCGATCTCGAAACCGGCATCCGCTCAAGCGACCTCTTTGCCTCGGCCAGCGTGCGCACAGTGGTGGGATCCAGGCGTGCAGGCTCGGATGCCACGGCGGCTCCAGCGATCAGCGACACACCAAGCAGTGTGAGTGCTCTTGAGGCCTGAGTTGTCTTCATCTCGATCCTTACGTTGCTCTCTGGGTGGCTTGGGGCACTGGGAAAGCGCCACGACAAGCCAACGCGAGAGATCAATGTAGGGAGCCGCCAGCGACGCAACACTTGCAGCGACATTACTTCGATGTCATCTCCGGCAGCGACGAGCGCTGGGCTGCTTCTCTTGGCGACCCGCTGCGCCTGATGCGATCCACGTTCCGGTTCATCATGTGCCGCACGATGCGCTCGAACACCCAGCGCTTGGGCCCCGACAGGTTCGCGCCGCACCTGGCGTAGAAGGCATCGGGATCATCGAAGACGCCGAAGTCCTGGTTGATGCCGTCGCGTTGGATGTAGGTGTCGGCACAGCGCCAGTCCACGGCCGGATCGTTCAGGTCCGGGGTTCCGACGCCGTAACCCAGGAACGGGCCCCGATGGTCGGCGAACCGCTGCTGCAGCGCTCGGAGGTATTGACCATCCAGGATGAAGCCTTCCAGATTGATCCACCGCCCCTCGTGCTGCACTTCCACCCAGGAGTGCAGGATGTTTCGCGGCGCCAGCAGGTAGGCCCAGCCGGTTACGGCGCCCTTCTGAAGCACCTTGTCGATCGTGAATCCGTGCAGCCGGCACGGGATGCCAAGCGCACGCAGCAGCGCCATCAGCAGTGTGCTCTTGGTATTGCACTGGCCGTAGCCGTCGGCGAGCACCACAGAGGCCGGGAGGTCGTCGCTCGTGTTGTAGCCAAAGGCGATCTCGTCACGAACGAAGGCATAGGCGGCGCCGATGCGGTCGTGCTCGCTCAGCGCGAGCCATTGGCGTTCATTGATCAGCGCCCGCAGTGCCGGGTGCTCGAAGTCCAGCAACCGCGTCGCTGTCAACAGTTGGGTCGTCATCACGTCACAACTCCCTGCGCTCGGGCCGCAGCAGCCGCAGCCCGTTGAAAACCACCAGCAGGCTGGCGCCCATGTCCGCAAAGACGGCCATCCACATGCTGGCGTTGTCGAACAGTGCCAGCACCAGGAAGGCCGCCTTGATGCCCAGGGCCAGCGCGATGTTCTGCCACAGCACCGCGTGCGTGCGCCGCGACAGGCGCACGGTCTCGGCGATGCGCCGCAGGTCGTCGTTCATCACGACGACGTCGGCAGCTTCCATCGCGATGTCGGTACCGGCAGCGCCCATGGCCACGCCGATGTCGGCCTGGGCCAGTGCCGGCGCGTCGTTGATGCCGTCGCCGGTCATCGCCGTTGCGCCGTACTGCTTCTGCATCGCCTGGATTGCCGCAAGCTTGTCCTCGGGCAGCAGGTTGCCTCGGATGTCCGTCAAACCGGCCTCGCGGCCGATCGCCTCGGCGGTGGTCTGGTTGTCCCCGGTCAGCATGACAGGCGTGATGCCCATCGCCTTCAGCTCGTCGATGGCGGCTGCCGACGACGGCTTGATGGTGTCGGCCACTGCGAAGAGCGCCACGACGCCCGACGCGGTGGCCAGCAGGCTCACCGAGCGGCCGGCTTGCTCGTGGCGGTGCAGCACGGCCTCGATCTCGGCGGAGCACTGTCCGCGCTCCTCGATCAGGCGGTGGTTGCCCAGCACGTAGCGTTCGCCGTCGATGTCGGCTTCGATGCCGCGCCCGGACAGCGCGGCGAAGCTGCGGGCCTCGATGCTGTTGGGCGTCAGCCCGGCGGCGATGGCGCGCGACACCGGGTGGTCCGAGTGCGCGGCCAGGGCGGCCGCGATGTGCTCCGCCCGTGCCTTGGGTACGCTGGTGGTCAGCATCTGCCACTCGACCAGGCGTGGCTTGCCTTCGGTGATGGTGCCGGTCTTGTCGAGCGCGATCGCCTTGAGCAGCCGCGCCTGCTCCAGGTGGACACCGCCCTTGATCAGGATGCCGCGCCTGGCGGCCGACGCGAGGCCGCTGACCACGGTGACGGGTGTCGCGATCACCAGCGCGCAGGGGCAGGCGATGACCAGCAGCACCAGGGCCTTGTAGACGGCCGCCAGCACGGTCCAGCCGAACAGCCAGGGGCCGGCGATGGCCACGGCCAGCGCCAGCACGAACACCGCCGGCGTGTAGATCGCGGCGAAGCGGTCGACGAAGCGCTGGGTGGGCGCGCGACTGCCCTGGGCCTGCTCGACCGCATGGATGATCCGCGCCAGCGTGGACTGCGAGGCCGCTGCCGTGACGCGGCACTCGATGGTGCCGGTCTGGTTGATGGTGCCGGCGTAGACCGCATCGCCCGGGCTCTTGTCCACCGGCAGGCTCTCTCCAGTGACCGGTGCCTGGTCGATGCTCGTCCCGCCTTCCGTGACGACCCCGTCCATCGCGACGCGCTCGCCGGGCCTGACCCGCACCGTCGCGCCGATCGGCACCTCAGCCACGGCCACGGACTTCCACGTGCCGTCGGCTTGCCGCAGGTCGGCCATTTCGGGCGAGAGCGCGAGCAGGCCGCTGATCGCATTGCGCGCGCGGTCAACGGCGCGGGCTTCGATCAGCTCGGCGACGGCGTAGAGCGCCATGACCATCGCGGCCTCGGGCCACTGACCGATGACGAAGGCGCCGGCGACCGCCACGGTCATCAGGGCGTTGATGTTCAGGCGGCCGTGCCGCAGCGCCGTCAGCCCCTTGCGGAAGGTGCCGAAGCCGGCCAGTGCGATGGCAGCGGCGGCGATGGCCAGGCCTGCCGGCCTGGACCACGGCGCGTCGGGCACGAAGAAGGACAGGCCCTCGGCGGCGATGGCAAGTGCGAGGGCGGCCAGCAGGCGGGGGAGGCCCGTGCCGGTCTTCGCATCGTGATCGTGGGCTGCGGCGTCGCCGTCCTGCGTCGAGGCCGGCGCGGCGGGCCATGGATGGATCTCGAAGCCGCTGTTTCGGATCGCCTCGACCGCCGCAATTGCCGCCTGAGGGTCGCCGTCAATTCGAAGGCTGCGTTCGCCCAGCTGAAAGCGCAGCCCCACAAGGCCCGGAATGCCCTCGACCGCGCGCCGAATCTCGGACTCCTCGGCCGCGCAGTCCATGGCGGGGACCCTGAAACGCTGGCCGCTCAAGGTCTGCTGCGCGTCCGGGGCGACCGTGGCGGAGCCGACGGGATGGCAGCAATCGCCGCAGCCGGGAACACCGGTGGCGCGAACGGACGCCGGCTTGATGTCATGGGTGTGTTCGTGGGCCATGGCTCGATTGGAAACCCTGAAGTGGGTATAGAGTCAAGACGTACCGCGAACCCGCGCTTGCGGGAAGGAGTCCGACCATGCGCATCGGCGAACTGGCCCAGGCCAGCGGAACGCCTGTTGAGACGATCCGCTTCTACGAGCGCGAGGGCCTGCTACCCACGGCCGCCCGAACGGAGGGCAACTACCGCATCTACACGCCGCATCACGCGGAGCGGCTGGCGTTCATCCGCCAGTGCCGCAGCCTGGACATGACACTTGACGAGGTGCGGGTGCTGCTGCGATTCAAGGATCAGCCGACGGCTGACTGCGGCGAAGTCAACAGCCTGCTCGATGAGCACATCGGCCATGTGGCCGAACGGATCCGGGCCCTGCGCGCCCTGGAGAAGGAGCTGCGTGCGCTTCGGGCGGCTTGTCCAGTGCCGCATGCAGCCGCCGACTGCGGCATTCTGCAGGGCATAGACCACGCGGGGGCAAAACCGCCGACGGCCGCCAGGCGCCACGTCCGCGGAGCTCACTGAGCGTTGGCAGGCTTGACCGAGTGCGGGATGAAGTGCTGTCGCTGTCTGGAAGTGTTTGAGTGAGATAGCCTGCTTCCGGCTCTGCGACAGAGATCAGCAGGCCGTCGAACGGCAGCTTCCTGGCACGAACGTGTCCGACTGCTTGTGGCCGAGTCCGGGTAGTTGTGGTGGCCGCTGTGTAGACACTCATCGCCGCGTCGCTGGCCCACTCGAGCAGCGCAACTGCCGTGGTCGTCGGGGTCCGACCAGCGCTCTCGCTTAGACGTTCCAGCCTGCCCGGCACCTCGCGTGTTTCACCCAGGATGGGTCTCGCCAGTCCCCGGTGGATCATCGGCGGCGACAACCGGCCCGACACAGCCCGCATCCAGCAGGCGCTCCCACTCGGCCAGGGTCAGATCGAGCTCGCGGCCACCCAGGCGCACGCGGAACACCAGCGATCGCCGCTCGACATGGTGAACGCCAGCGGGAATGCGCAGCGGCACGCCTGCCGCCGTGGTGGCTTCGCAGTCGGTGAAGGCATAGCGCTCGACGGTCATGGTCAGGGCGGAACCGGTCTGCAGGAGATGTTGATCCGCCCACTATACGAACCGTCAGCCTGCCCGCACGCCCAGCAACTGGGCAGCGCCACGTTCCGGGCCCCCGACGTGGAGGACTCGGAATCGATTGCCCGCCCAAGCGTCGGCCGAGCCGGTCGCTTGGGCGGGCATTGCCGCGATGAGACCTCGGGTCCGTTGCCGACCGAGGGACCCCGTCCGATACTGACTTGGCTTCCTGCGGACATCGCGTCTGCTCAGCCTTCATCGGTGGCTCCGGTCGCCCTGAAGTCCAGCCCAGCTGGCGTCGCAGTCGTTACCTGCCTTGTGTCCCGTCCGGCAGCTCCGTGTGCCGGGCCGATTCAGATCCATCCGGATCCGAAACCAGGAGCCGGCCATGACCCCGTGTCGTGGCCCCTCCTCGCATGCGCCGATCACGACCTCTGCGTCGTGACGCGCCCTGCGCTCACCAGCCCGGCCTGATCTCGATCAGTAGCCTGGCCTGACGCACGCATCTGCCCTGGTCCCGTCCTCTCGGATGCGGACCTCTGCAGCTCGCGCACGCATTGGTGCGCGACCAAGCGCCTTGTCTTCCCGGCAAGGCATCCCAGACGGGGAACCCCAGTTCCCCGCCAGGGATGGGCGTTCCCCTTCACCCCTGAAGGAGAACCCCCATGAGTCCCGTTCCCTGGAACCGCGCTGTCGCGCCGGTGTGTGCACTGCTGGGTGGTGCCGGGCTTGCCCGTGTGCCCGCCCGGCGGCCTGTCACCCTTCCGGCGCTGCTCCGGCCCCGGCCCTGCACGCCCCATGCGTCCACGCGCGTGGTGTGCGAGGCCGCGGACCCTCTGGCGTCCGAGCGCTGCACGACGGTGTGCTGACCATGACGGTCGACACCTACCGCAGGCGCATCGCCTCGACGGCTATCGTGCTGGCCCGGGAGGATCCCCTCCTGGTCAAGGAAGTCATCGCCCGGCTCCGCGCCTCGGGCGAGATCGCGGCCGACGACCTGGTCTACCTGGACCGGATCGCCGACCGCTGGATCGGCATTGCCGAGGGCCTGCGCCGAGGCGCCGCTCGCGTGCTCACGACCTGAAGGTCGCGGGCATCGAGTTGCCCGTCGCGGCGCCGCCGGCGGCTCGAACTCGTGCCGATCGAGTCCTCGGGTCTCGGGGATGGTGAACCGACCGCCAGCGATGGCATCGGGACGCCATCACCCGACACCCCGTTTCCCTCGGCTTTCAGCCGTCCTCGCCATCCACCCTCCGGGAGTCACCGTCTCCCGTCGGGGTCGGGGTTCCCTCGCCTTCTTGGAGAACCCCATGAATCATGCTTTCCCAGACAGATCCTTCCAGAGCCCGTCACCGCGCCGCAGCACCATCGACATCGAGGAGCAGCGCGCCTGGGTCGGCTTCTACAGACGCGTCGGCCGTGACGTCGCCCTCGCCGCCGAGGTGATGGCGCAGCTCGACGGCGACGCCGAGATGAAGCGCCGCCACCTGGCGCTGTACCTGTCCTGCAAGCAGTCGCTGCGCGTCCACAAGGCGCGCCAGGCCCGCGACAAGCGCATCGGGCAGTGGCTGCGCCTGCTGGTCCAGTGGACGCTGCAGCGACCCGCAGCCTTCGTCGGCGGCGTCACGCAGAAGGCGTACCACCGCACTGCGGACGTCCTGGACGAGGCCATTGCCGCCACACCGCCAGCCCCGCCAGCGACATCGAAGCGGGGCGCGCGCCCAGCCGCGGCCCGTGACGCCGACAGCAGGCCCGAACCGGCCGCCGCGCAGGTTCATCAGCTGCTGGGCGATGCCGAGTTCGCCGACGCGCACGCCCGCTTCCAGCACCAGGCCGGCATGTCCCCGACGTCGCCGGTCAGTGGCTTCGAAGGCGGCTCCGAGCGTGCCCCGGAACCTCCCGTCGACGGCCCCGCACCCGCCGTGCAGATCAGCCGGCGCTGATCCGAAAACCGAACCCCGGCGCAGCCCCATCGGCTGCACCGGGTTCGATCGCTGACGTGCCTCGGCCAAGGACTGACGTCCAGCGGCCTGGCGCGACCGGCACCCCATCCAACCGCCCGCGGGCCCGCCCGCCAGGGCCGGTGTCCGCCCTCCCCACTTCGAGAGTTCACCATGCGAGACATCACCCTGAATCCCGAGCAACGCCTGTATGTGATCGCCACCGGAGGGGGCATGCGCCCGCCGGGCCGCCCCAAGGGCGCATACCGGAGTGCGGAGCACGAAGGCTTGTCAGTCAGCTGCTTCGGCTTCGACAACGCCCGCGACCATGCCCGGCAGATCGCGCAGCGCCTTAAGCGTCCCGACCTGATGCCGACCGCCGACGACGCGGCCAGCCTCACCGGCTACGAGAAGTACCTCGCTGCGGTGCGTGCCTGGGGCGAGTCCGCCCAGGGCCACGGCACCTACTTCGATCCCGGCACGGACCCTCGCCTGGCGAGGGTGCTGGAGACCTGCCGCCGGGACGGCCGCAAGGTGCGGCTGGTGCTGGGCGACACCGGCACCGGCGCGAGCTGGCTCGACGAGTTCGACGTGGTCGGCACGGTCGGCCGCTCGACCGGCCTGCTGA
>NZ_JBFXIO010000033.1:0-20266 GCF_050175855.1 Piscinibacter sp. | reverse complement strand
GAACTGGTTCTTGATGACGTGGACCGGGCACTCGACGCGCGCGCGCGAGCGGGCCTTGATCCGTTCGCAGATCTGCGTCAGCGGCTTCACCGGCCCCTCGGCCATGCCGCGTAGCGTGTCCGGCTTCATGGCGAAGTTCCACTTGATGTCCTTGTGCAGCTTGCCCTTACGCTGCGCGTGCGCAATGTCCGACTCGTTGGCGGCCGTGCAGACCACGCTGTGGGCCAGGGGCCCGAGTCGACATCGACGCCCGTGTGCCTTGCCGCATCAGCAGGCCTCGCTCGGTCAGGTGCGCATTGACTTCGGCGCGGATCGCCGCGCCGAGCTCGTACTCCTCGAGCAGACGGCGAAACTTCAGAAGCGTCGTTGCATCAGGCACGTTATGCCTGGCCAGATAGATGCCGACAAACTCGCGCATGGCTTGGCTGTTGTACAGCGCGTCCTCGAGTGCTTCGTCGGCCAGCGTGTACCACCGCTGCAGGAAGTACATGCGCAGCATCTTGGTCAGCCCGATGGGCGGTCTGCCGACCTTGCCGCTCTTGGGGTTGTGCGGCTCGATCACCGCCTCCAGCCGCGCCCACGGCACGACCGTCTCCATCTCTGCAAGGAACCTCTCCCGTCGCGTCTGGCGCTTCTTGCCCGCGAACTCCGCGCCGGCAAAGCTGGTTTGCTTCATGCGGGCATCTTGGCCCGCTCGGGCATCGTCGGCCATTGAGGTCAGCCCGGACAAATCAGCTTCCCCGACGGCACGCCGTGATCGCAGTGCCGACGTGGACCGGCAGCGCCGATGTGCGCCCCTGCCGCCCGGGAGCCGGTGCCGGCAGACCGGACGAGGCATCGCGTCCCGCTAAGCCCCCGCGCGGCGTGCGCCACGCCCGGTGGCATGTGCGGTCGCGGACAAAGACGCAGGGGCGTTTTGCTCGCTCCGAGCTAGAGACGGCAGCCCGCCGTTCGACCATAGTCCTTCCGTCTACAAGCGCATCAGCAAGGGGAAAAATCAGCCATGAACGCACCGATCATTAAGAAGGTTCTTGTCGACAGCGGCGAGCTGAGGATGAAGGTGGCCGGATTGTTCCAGGCGGTCGGAGTGTCGCCCGAGCATGCGGACCAGATCGCCGAGGTCGTCGTCTTCGCCGATCTGCGCGGCGTCGAGTCGCACGGGGTCCAGTTCACGCCGCGATACGTCCGCGGCATCGCCCGCGGCCACCTGAACCCGAAGCCGGACATCCGCGTCGTCCACCGACGCGGCGCGGTCGCCGTCGTCGATGCCGACAACGGACTGGGCTTCCTGTCGGCGCGCCGCGCGATGAAGGAGGCCATGGCGATCGCCGCCGAACACGGCAGCGGCTCGGTGGCGGTGCGCAACAGCAACCACTTCGGACCGGCGGCCTTCTACCCGATGATGGCGCTGGAGGCGGGAATGATCGGCTACGCCACGACCGACGGCCCCCCCCACACGGTCGTGTGGGGCAGCCGCAGGCCGGTGCTTTCGAACGACCCAGTCGGCTGGGCCTTCCCCACCCTCGAAGGCCTGCCGATCGTCGTGGACACCGCGTTTACCGGCGTGAAGGAGAAGATCAGATTGGCCGCCCAGCGCGGCGGCACGATCCCGGCCGATTGGGCCGTCGGGCCCGACGGCAATCCGACGACCGACCCGAAGGTCGCGCTCGAGGGTTACCTTCTGCCCATCGGCCAGCACAAGGGCTCGGCGCTGATCATCGCCAACGAGGTCGTCTGCGGCGCCTTGGCCGGCGCCCTCTTCAGCTTCGAAGTGTCGCCGAAGCTCGTGATGGGTGCGGACCATCACGATTCATGGAAGTGCGGCCACTTCGTCCAGGCGTTGGATCCGGGCGCCTTCGGCGACCGCGACGCATTCTTGCGCCGCACCAGCGAGTTGGCGTCGGCTCTGCGCAACGCGCCGCGCGCCGAGGGCGTGCAGCGCATCTACCTGCCCGGCGAGATCGAGGCCGAACTGTCGGCGCAGCGCTTGCGGGACGGGCTGCCGCTGGCGGTCACCACGCTCGAGGCCCTCGACGCCGTGGCCCGCGAGGTCGGCGCGCCCGTACCGTCGGCGACGCTGGCCACGCGCGAGATGCCGTGATGGCGCACAAACCGGTTCCGGCGGCTTGGGCCTGTGCCAGCTGCGGGTTCAGGATGGGGGAGCCGATCGCGAGGCTGGGGGTCAGCGAGCTCAGTCTGGTCTCGGACCGTCGCTTCCCCGGCCGCTGCGTCCTCACGCTGCGCGAGCACGCCACCGAGCTGTTCGAGGCGTCGGCGGCGGCGCGGCAGGGGTTCGTCGAGGACATGAGTCGCGCGGCACGCGCGATCAAGCTGGCGACGGGCGCCTTCAAAATGAACTATGAGATCCTCGGCAATGCCGATCCGCACGTGCACTGCCATCTGATCCCGCGCCGGCAGGACGAGCCCAACCCGCGCGTACCGGCGTGGCTGCATCCGCAGGCGCAGACCGAACTGGACGAGGCGAGCGCGCAGCAGATAAAGGCGCGCATCCGGGAGTTGCTCGATGCCAAGGACATTTAGGATCAAAGGGAGACACGAGTCGATGACCAGCGTCACCGCCGCTGAGCGCTTCGTCTACTCCTTCGCCGAGGCCACGCATCTCGACGCGGCCGCGCTCGGCGGCAAGGGCGCCGGGCTGGTCCAGATGACGGCCGCGGGCTTTCCCGTGCCGCCGGGTTTCGTCATCTCGACGCAGGCATGCCGGGTCAGCAAGGACGGTGCGGTTCCCGAGGCGCTGTGGCGCGAGATCGTTCAGGCCGTGCATCAGCTCGAGGAGCGGACCGGCTGCGGCTTCGGCAAGGGGCCACGGCCGCTGCTGGTGTCGGTCCGCTCGGGCGCGCCGGTGAGCATGCCGGGCATGATGGACACCGTTCTCAACCTCGGGATGAACGAGGAGACCACGGTCGCGCTGGCGAAGGCGACCGGCGGCCGCTACCGCTTCGCCGCCGAGACCTTCGCCCGGTTCGCGCGCATGTTCGCCGACATCGTGCTTGGCGCCGCTGACGAGAGCGCCGCCGACGGCGCGAGCCTCGACACCGTCGAGGACGAGAGGTCGCTGCGATCAGCGGTCCGACTCGTCGCCGAAGGCGTCGGTGCGTCCGGCACCTTTCCGGCCGACCCGTGGGCGCAGCTCAGACAGGCGGTGGTCGCGGTGTTCGAGTCATGGAACTCGCGCCGTGCGATCCGCTATCGCGACCATCACGGAATCGCGCACGATCTGGGTACGGCGGTGGTCGTGCAGCAGATGGTCTTCGGCAATCTCGGTAGCCCGTCGGGAACGGGCGTGGCCTTCACCCGCGATCCGCGGGACGGTTCGCCGAAGCTGTTCGGCGAGTATCTCGAGAACGGCCAGGGGGAGGACATCGTCGCGGGAACGCACACCCCGGAATCGCTCGATGATGTGGGGCGCCGCTATCCGGAGCTGATTGGGCAGTTCCACTCGTTGGCGCGTTCGCTCGAGAAGACCTACCGGGACGTCCTCGACATCGAGTTCACGGTTCAGGAGGGCGTGCTCTACCTGCTGCAGGTGCGTCCGGGCAAGCGCACCGCCGAGGCGGCGATCAGGATCGCGGGGGATCTGTACAAGGAGGGTCTCGTCGACCGCGAGACCGTGCTGCAGCGCGTGACGGCCGATCATCTGCGCCAGGTGCTCCGCCCCCGGTTCCTCGTGGAGGCCGTCGAGGCGGCGCGCGCCGGCGGTGCGAGGTTGGCACAGGGTACGGGCGCCTCACCGGGGCAGGTCAGCGGACGCATCGTTTTCGACCCGGATCGGGCCGAGCAGGTGGCCTCAGGAGGAGACCCGGTCGTCCTGATGCGGCTGTTCACGAGCCCGCGGGACTTGCACGGGATGCTCGCCGCGCGCGGGATCGTGACGGCCCGAGGAGGCTCGACTAGTCACGCGGCGGTCGTGGCGCGCGCTCTCGACAAGCCGTGCATCGTCGGCTGCGAGTCGCTCGACATCGACGCCGAACGACGCGTGGTTCGCGTGGCCGACCGCGAACTACCGGAAGGTACTCTCGTTTCGCTGGACGGCTCTACTGGAGAGGTGTTCGAGGGGACGTTGTCGACCGGCGCCCTCAGCACCGACTCTGTGAGCCACATCGGCGCCATCCTGGGGCTGGCCGACGACCTCAGCGGCTGCACCGTCTTCAACCGGGTCTCCACGCCGGACATGGCGCGTCAGGCCATCGCTGCCGGCGCCCACGCCATTGGCACCCGCATCGACGAGACACTGGCCGCGACTGCGGGATTCGAAACGCTGGTCGATGCCGTGTCGGCCGACAAGCGCGGAGTGACGTCGGCGGACTCCAACTCCAACGCGCTGGCCGCGCTTGAGGAGGTGATCGCGGAGGCGTTGACCGACGTCATGCGGGCCGTCTATCCGAAGCCGTTCGCGGCGCGGATCGCCAACCTGTCCAGCGGGGTCGCTGGCGAAGCGGTGTCGGATTTCACTGACGTCGCACCCTCGCCGGCCATCTGGCTGCCGCTAGGTTCGCCGCAGTTGCTGCGCGCGCAGATCCGAGGACTGGTGCGCGCGAAGGAGACCACCGGCTACCCGGACAACGTGATCTTAATGGTCGGCGGCATCAACACGGAAGCCGAGGCGATCGCGTTGAGGGCCGCCTGCCGCGAGGCGGGCGGCGCCAAGCTTAGGCTCGGCGTGGCCGCGCGCAGCCCGCACGGGCTGCTGGAGTTGCCCCGCATCGCCCGCCACGTCGACATGGCCTGGATCGACTACCGGTCACTGTGTGCCGCGATCTACCGCTATCCCGACGACCTGATGCTCGCGCAGGACGCATGGAAGTCGTACATCGCCGACGGTTTCATGCCGCTGGACCCTGCCAATGAAGTAGACGAGGCGATCAAACTGTTGATGCCCACCCTGACGCCGGACACACACGCCTGCGAGTTCGGCGTCACCTTTTATGGCTGGGGGGTCAGCGAGAAGGTGGTGCGCTTCTTCACCGAGCGCGGTTTCAGGAACTTCGGCGTCGAGATGAACGGACTCGCGGCCACCCGGCTGCTGCTGGGCCGCCTGGCATCGCAAGAGGGTGCATTCGGCCCGCCCGCCTGAGGCGCTCCGGTTTGGTCGCCGCCACGAGCAATAGACACAAATCCTTAAGGAGTTAATCCATGAAAGAGATCGGCCTAATCGGCCTTGGAAACATCGGCGGCGGAATGTGCCGGCGCCTTCTCGACCGCGGCATCGGCGTCGTCGGGTTCGACCTTTCGCCGGCGGCCACGAAAGCCGCCGCGGAACACGGCGCCCGGATCGAGGTCAGCCCCGCGGCGGTCGCGCAGCAGGTTGATGTCGTTGTCACGTCGCTGCCGAATCCCCCCATCGTGCGTGACGTCTACCTGGGCAAACAGGGTCTGGTCGCGCAGGCGCGGCCAGGGAGCACGCTGATCGAGACCAGCACCATCGACCCGAACACCATTCGTGAGGTCGCGCAGGCGGCGACCAAGTCCGGCATCCGGATCCTCGACATCGCACTGTCCGGCGAGCCGCCGCAGGCGGTCCTTGGCGAACTGGTCTTCCAGGTGGGTGGCCCCGACGAGTTGATCGACCAGCATCTCGAGTTGCTGCAGGTGCTGGCGAAGAAGATCAACCGCACGGGCGGCATTGGGACCGCCAAGACGGTCAAGCTCGTGAACAACCTGATGTCGCTGGGCAACGTCGCTGTGGCCGCCGAGGCTTTCGTCCTGGGCGTGAAGTGCGGGATGGAACCGAAGCGGTTGTACGAGATCCTGTCCGTCTCGGGCGGACGCTCGGCGCACTTCATCAGCGGGTTCCAGAAGGTCATCGAAGGCGACTACGGCGCCAGCTTCAAGACCAGCCTGGCGCTGAAGGACATCAACCTCATTCTCGACCTCGCCAACGAGGAGCACTACGCGGCGCGGCTCGCGCCGGTCATCGCATCGCTGTACCGCGACGCCGTTGGGCGAGGGCTGGGGGAAGAGAACTTCACGTCGGTGGTCAAGGGCTACGAAGCCACTGCAGGCATTCGCGTTGCCGAGTCCGGCTAGCGCACTGGACGCACATGGCATGGCTGCCACGCAGTTCGTCGTTGTTCGGCACGTCGAGACGGAATGGAACCGGGACGGTAGGATCCAGGGCCACTTGGACAGCCCGTTGACGTCGGAAGGGATCACCCAGGCGCAGACCCTCGCAAGGCGGCTGAGCGAGATGCGGTTCGACCTGCTCGTAAGCAGCGACTTGGGCCGCGCGAGCGCGACGGCTGCTTACATCGCTACCGAGACGAAGCTGCCCGTCCTGCTTGATGCCAGGCTGCGCGAGCGGAACTACGGAATCTTCCAAGGCCTCACACGCCCTGAGGCGCAGGCCAAGTTTCCCGAAGCCTATCGGCGCTACAGCGACGAAGACGTCAATTTTGCGATTCCCGGCGGGGAAAGCACACAAGCCGCCTTCGAACGCAGCCTGGGATGCTTGGAGGAGCTTGCGGCGCAGCGGGCTGGGCAGCGGATTCTCGTCGTCACGCACGGGGGCGTGCTGGACGGCCTCTATCGACACACGACGGGCTTGCCCCATGTCGGCTCTCGCGTGTTCACAATGGTTAATGGAAGCATCAACGGGTTCTCTTACGAGTGCGGCGTGTGGCGCCTGGATTTCTGGGCCGATGTGGCGCATTTGGACGGCAAACCGTTGGATGACGTTTGACGCACGCAAGCGAAAGGGTAGTCTCGATCGGCAAGATCACTCAGCCATGCAAACCTAAAGAAGCCGCGTTCTGGTAGGCCGTCAGTCATTCGAGGCTGATGGCTATCGATAGCTGCGCGCGTCCTCGATGAGCTTGCCATCGTTCGGAAGGCTGCCGGGCGGCAGCAGCAGGACGTCGCTGCGCAGCTTGGTCACCTCGCGCACGCTACCGGCGATGCGCTCGGCCAGGCCTTCCGGCCGCTCGGACACTTCGACCTGCAAGGTCATGCGGTCGCGGGCCACCTCGCCGTCCATGACTAGGCGCGCCTTGATCACTTCGCGGTGGCGTCGCACGATGTCTGCCACCTGGCCGGGGTGCACGAACATGCCGCGCACCTTGGTGGTCTGGTCGGCTCGCCCCATCCAGCCCCTGATGCGCCGGTTCGTGCGGCCGGTCGGGCAACGGCCCGGCAGCAGTGCCGAGAGGTCGCCGGTGCCGAAGCGGATCAAGGGGTAGTCCGGGTTCAGGGTCGTCACGACGAGCTCGCCGACTTCGCCGTCGAGCACCGGGTCGCCGGTACCGGGGCGCACGATCTCGACGATCACGCCCTCGTCGAGCACCAGGCCCTCGCGCGCGGCGGTCTCGTAGGCGATGCGGCCGATGTCGGCGGTGGCATAACACTGATAGGCGTCGATGCCACGTTCGCCCAGCCACTGCTGCAACGACGCCGGGAACGCTTCGCCGCTGAACAGCGCCTTTTGCAGCGATGCAGCGCGGATTCCCAGATCGAGCGCCTTCTCGAGCAGGATCTTCAGGAAGCTCGGCGTGCCGACATACGCGTTCGGGCGCAGATCGGCCATCGCATGCACTTGCAGCTCCGTATTGCCCACACCACCCGGAAACACGGTGCAGGCCAGCGCATGCGCGCCGCTTTCCATCATCCCGCCCGCGGGGGTGAGGTGATGGCTAAAGCTGTTGTGCACGAGGTCGCCAGCGCGAAAGCCGGCCGCATGCATCGCCCTAGCCACCCGCCAGTAATCGCAGGCACGGCCCTCGGGCTCGTAGATCGGGCCGGGCGACTGGTACACCCGCAGCGCGCCCCGACGCGCACCCCAGCCGATGGCCGAGCAGCCTCCGAACGGGTCGCTCGCTCGCTGCGCCTTCTGTCGCTCCAGCAGTTCATGCTTGCGGACCACAGGCAGCGCGGCCAGCGCGCTGCGGCTCGTCACCGAGGCCGCGTCGATGTCGCGCAGCGATTCGGCAAACGCGCTGGTGGCCACCTTCGCATGCGCCACCTGGCCGGGCAGCGCGGCCATCAGTGCGGTTTCGCGTGCGGCGGGGTCGCGCGTCTCGAGCGCGTCGTGGCACTCACCGCTCATGACATGCAGCCTCGCCTATGCCAGCCATCGCTTGCGCCGCCGGTAGCTCTTGGATTCGCGAAAGCTCTTGCGCTGGCCTGCGCCCATCCCGAGGTAGAACTCCTTCACGTCCTCGTTGCCGGCCAGCTCGGGAGCGGGTCCGTTCATCACCACCCGCCCGTTCTCCAGGATGTAGTCGTGGTCGGCGTATCTCAGCGCCATCTGGATGTTCTGCTCGGCAAGCAGGAAGGTCACACGCTCCTTCGCGTTCAGGTCCTTGACGATCTCGAACACCTCCTCGACGATCTGCGGCGCCAGCCCCATCGATGGCTCGTCGAGCAACACCAGGCTGGGGTTGGCCATCAGGGCACGCCCGATCGCACACATCTGCTGCTCGCCGCCGGAGGTGTACGCGGCCTGCGAGGCGCGCCGCGTCTTCAGGCGAGGGAAGTAGGTGTAGACCTTGTCGAGGTTGGCGGCGATCTCGCCGCTGCGCTTGCGCGTGTAGGCACCCGCGAGCAGGTTCTCCTCGATCGTCAGGTGCGCGAAGCAATGGCGGCCCTCCATCACCTGCACCACGCCGCGCTGCACCAGCTGGGCCGGCGACAGGTCATCGATTCGCTCGCCGCGCAGTTCGATCGAGCCCTTGGTCACCTCGCCGCGCTCGCCCCTGAGCAGATTCGAGATCGCCCGCAGCGCCGTCGTCTTGCCGGCGCCGTTGCCACCGAGCAGCGCCGCGACGCCGCCCTCGCGCACCTGCAGCGAGACACCCTTCAGCACGAGGATGACGCGGTCGTAGATGACCTCGATGCCGTTGACGGCGAGAACGGTGTCGTTCATGCGGGCTCCATGCGCGTGCAGTTCGACCGCCTCAGGAGGCGCAGTCGTCGGCGACTCTGCGTGTCAGCTGCTTGTCGGCGGCGTAGCGCTTCGTCGCGACCTCGAGCAGCGGATCCAGGATTGCGGGGTCGGCCCGTAGCCAGTCGGAGCTCACCTCCCAGGTCGTGCCGTTCCACGTGTAGGCACGCGCCGCTGACGGACCCATGTGGTCCTTGCAGCTTGTTGCCGTCGGCCGCATGACGTCGGCAATGCCGAGCTCCTCGAGCCGCTTCTGGTCTATCTGAAGGTTCTCGTAACCCCAGCGCGCCTGCGCCGGCGTCATCACCTGGCCGATGCCGAACTTCTGCTGGGCGCGGCGCACGCCTTCCACGGCGAACATCGCGTTCATCAGGCCGCGCATGTACAGCGCAGAGCCGACCTCTTCCTTCGGGCCCGAGCCCTCGCCCTTGGCATGGAGCTTGTCCACAACCTTCTTCGCGATCTTCGAATCCAAGGCGGGTCCTGGCAGGATGAGCACTGCGCTGTAGCCCTCGGCACCTGCCACGCCCTTGACGTCGGAGTCGGAGCCGGACGGCCACACGCCCACCACGCGGTTCCTCGGGAACCCGGTGGCCTGTGCCTCCTTCAGCGCCGTGCTGTTCATGACGCCCCAGCCCCACAGCAGCACGAAGTCGGGCCGGCTCTTACGGATCTGCAGCCAGGCGGACTTCTGCTCGACCCCGGGGTGCGGCACGGGAATGGTGACCAGTTCGAAGCCGTGCTTCTTCGCCCGCGCGGTGAGCACCGGGATGGCTTCCTTTCCGTAAGGGCTATCGTGGTAGAGCAGCGTGATCTTCTTGCCCGCCAGCTTGTCGAGGCCGCCCGCCTTCTGCGCCACGTACTGAACCTGCGTGTCGGCCGAGGCCCAGTGGGTGCCGGCGATCGGGAAGCTCCACTTGAAGACTTCTCCGTCGGCGCTTTCGCTGATGCCGTAGCCGGGCGTGAGGATCGGGATCTTGTCGGCGGCGCCGCGCTCGGTGAGCGCGAAGGTGATGCCGGTCGACATGGTCTGTAAGACAGTGGCGCCGCCGTTCTTCCCCTTCATGCGCTCGTAGCATTCGACGCCGCGGTCGGTGGCGTAACCCGTCTCGCACTCCTCCCAGAGCACGCGCACGCCGTTGATGCCGCCCTCCAGGTTGACCAGCTTGAAGTAGTCGACGAAGCCGTTGGCCCACGGCGTTCCGCTGGGCGCATAGGGCCCGGTGCGGAAGGTGAGCAAGGGGAAGTATTGCGACTTGTCTGCCGCGAAGCTCGGCCCGGCAGCGGCCGAGATCGTCAATGCCGCGGCGGCGATGAACGCGCGTGTTTTCGTCATGTTGTCTCCAGTCGTGTTCGATGGGTTCGGCCGTACTTGCTCACGCAGCCCCTGGCTGCGCTGCTTCAGTGAGGAAACGGCCAGATCCTCAGCTTCTGCTTTCCGAGCGACCACAGCCGGCTCAGGCCGTGCGGCTCGACGATCAGGAACCAGACGATCAGCGCGCCGAAGATCATCGTCTCGGCGTGCGATACGGCCGTGGTGGAGATCACGACGCCGACGAGATTGCCGATGCCCGGCAGCGCCTGGTTGAGGAAGATCGGCAGCAGCACGATGAACGCGGCACCGAAGAAGCTGCCCATCACGGAGCTCAGGCCGCCGATGATCACCATGAACAGCAGCTGGAACGAGCGGTCGATCGAGAACGCCGCCGGCTCCCACGCGCCCAGGTGGACGAAGCCCCAGAGCGCGCCGGCCACGCCGACAATGAAGCTGCTCACCGCGAACGCCGTGAGCTTGGCGTAGACCGGGCGGATGCCGATCACCGCCGCGGCCACGTCCATGTCGCGGATCGCCATCCACTCGCGGCCTATTGCGCTGCGCACCAGGTTCTTGGCCACCAGCGCGAACACGATCACGAAGGCGAGGCACAGCAGGTACTTCTGCGCGGGTGTCTCGATCCGCAGCCCGAACATGCTCAGGCCGGCCACGCTCACCGAGCCCGAGGGCGAGTCGTTGGTGAACCACTTGATGCGCAGGAAGGACCAGTCGATGAAGAACTGTGCCGCCAGCGTGGCCACCGCGAGGTACAGCCCCCTGATGCGCAAGCTGGGAATGCCGAACAGCACGCCCACCAAGGTGGCACACCCACCGCCGAGCAGCAGCGAGGCCAGCAGCGGCATGCCCTGGATGCGCACCTGGAAGTTGTAGGCCGCTTAGGCGCCCACCGCCATGAACGCGCCGGTGCCCAGCGAGATCTGACCGCAGTAGCCGACGAGGATGTTGAGGCCGAGCGCGGCCAGCGACAGGATCAGGAACGGGATGAGGATCGCGCGGAACAGGTACTCGCTGGCCGTCCACGGCACGAGCACTGCCGCACCGAGCAGCAACATCGCCATCACCCAGCGATCCTGCAGGATCGGGAAGATCTGCTGGTCAGCGCGATAGGTGGTCTTGAGCTGGCCGTTCTCGCGATAGAGCATGTGGTGTCTCCTTGTGTGCTCAGACGCGGTCGATGACCTTCTCGCCGAACAGCCCTTGCGGCCGCAGGAGAAGGAAGACGAGCGCCAGCGCATAGGCGAACCAGATCTCGATGCCGCCACCGAGCGCCGGGCCGAGGTAGACCTCGGAAAGCTTTTCGCCCATGCCGATGATCAAGCCGCCGACGATGGCACCCGGCACCGACGTGAGGCCTCCGAGGATCACCACCGGCAAGGCCTTCAGCGCCACCAGCGACAGCGAGAACTGCACGCCCAGCTTGCTGCCCCAGATGACGCCGGCCACCAGCGCGACGAAGCCCGCCACGCTCCAGACGATCACCCAGATGCGGTCGAGCGGGATGCCGATCGACTGCGTGGCCTGATGGTCGTCGGCCACCGCGCGCAGCGCGCGGCCGGTGGAGGTCTTCTGGAAGAACAGCGCCAGCAGCGCGACCAGCGCGGTGGCGATCGCGGCAGCGTACAAGTCCTCCTTACTGATCAGCAATCCGCCCTGCAGGGTGCTCTCCAGCACCGTCAGCGGGTCCTTGGGCAGGCCAACGTCGATGGTGTAGATGTCGCTGCCGAAGAGGCTCTGGCCGAAGCCGTCGAGGAAGTGCGCGATGCCCAGCGTGGCCATCAGCAAGGTCACGCCCTCCTGGTTGACCAGCTGGCGCAGGCACAGCCTCTCGACCGCCCTGGCCACGGCGACCATCACGGCGATCGCCGCCGCGAAGGCGAGCACGTTGGCCACCAGCCGACTGTGGATGCCCAGCAGCGACGGGATCCACTCGGCGAAGCGCGCCATCGCGAGCGCCGCGAACAACACCATCGCGCCTTGCGCGAAGTTGAAGACGCCGGAGGCCTTGAAGATCAGCACGAAGCCGAGCGCGACCAGCGAATACAGCATGCCCGACATCAGGCCGCCGATGAGAGTCTCGAGTAGGAAGCCCATCATCGTGTTCCTCAGTCGGTCGTGCCGAGGTAGGCCTTGATGACCTCGGCGTTGCCGCGTACCGCGTCGGGCGTGCCATCGCCGATCTTCTTGCCGTAGTCGAGCACCACGACGCGGTCGCAGATGTCCATCACGACGCCCATGTCGTGCTCGATCAGCACGATGGTGGTGCCGAACTCGTCATTCACGTCGAGAATGAAGCGGCACATGTCCTGCTTCTCTTCGACGTTCATGCCGGCCATCGGTTCGTCGAGCAACAGCAGCGTCGGCTCCATCGCGAGCGCTCGGCCGAGATCGACGCGCTTCTGCAGCCCGTACGGCAGGCGCCCGACCGGTGTCTTGCGCCAGACCTGGATCTCCAGGAAATCGATGATTCGCTCGACGACCTCGCGGTGCGCGATCTCTTCCCTCTCGGCTGGCCCCCAGCGCAGCGCCTGCAGGAACAGGTTGCTCTTCATGCGCAGATTGCGGCCCGTCATGATGTTGTCGAGCACGCTCATGCCCTTGAAGAGCGCAAGGTTCTGGAACGTGCGTGCGACGCCCATCTCGGCGACCTGGCGCGAGCTCATGTGCCTGAAGGTCTTGCCGCGAAAGGCGATCGAGCCTGCCTGCGGCTGGTAGACGCCGTTGATGCAGTTCAGCATCGAACTCTTGCCCGCGCCGTTCGGGCCGATGATGGCTCGGATCTCGTGCTCGCACACGTCGCAGCGCCGCCGACGTGCCGCAGCAGCTCGAGGCCTATGTCGTCGATCTCACGGCGTTCCTGTCCGGTCCGGGGCATCGGCGGTACGTCCAGGTGTTGGCCGAGTCGCCGCCCACGGCACGCGATGCGCGGCTCATCTGGCAACGCGGGCCCGAGCGGGGCCATGCGATGCTGGCGTCGTTCCTGCAGGCCGCCCACGCTGCAGGCCATCTGCACTGCTCCTCACCCGCCGCCAGCGCCGAACTGCTGCTGGGCATGGCGCTGGGGTTGGACCTCGTGCGCTCCATGTATCGGGTGGCGCTGGCCAGATCTCGCCCGCAGGAACGCCAGGCCCACGCCGCGCAGGTCGTGGACCTCTTCATGCAGCTGCATGCCCATCCGGATGAGCATGGGCCGCCCGGATGACGGCCTCGAAGGCGGAACCTGACTGAGCGCGGATCGGCCGTCCACACCCTGCGGACCTCAAAACCGCCACACGTATCGAACCTGCCCGAAGTTTTCACCGGGATTGGGCTTTCGCAGTCCGGCGTTCGAGAAGTGCTCTACGCGCAGTTGCAGTTCGTGCTCCTGCCGAGCGCCCAAGCGCAGCCCCAGCGCGATGTGGTCGCCGAAGTTCACCCGGGTGCTGAAACGACGATCACCGCCTCGATAGCGGGGCGAGACGATGTTCAGTCCGACACCGCCCTCGAGGAACCACCGGTGGCCGAATGCCCAGCGAGCGATCGGCTTCAGCCCCAGCTGCAGGCTGACGCGAGGGTCCCCGGCGTCACCCGCAGCGCGCGAGCGCCACACGCCGATGGTCGCCTCGATCTGCCACGTCAGCCGGCCCGGCCACACGCGTGGCGCGACGCTCCACGGCCATAGCGCGCCAACCGCGAAGGCTGCCGAGCGGTTCGATCGCGACCACTGGACGAATCCGTACTCGGGGCAATCTCCCGGCGCGCGCTGTGCGGCTTCTTCGGCATCGGGCCACAGGCACAGGGCTTGAGCACCCGGGGCGCAGACTGCGGCCAGCATGAGCAGCGCCGTCGAGCGAATGCGTGGCCTGCTGCATCGAATGGAGCCGAGTGCCACTGCATCGCATCCAGATGAAATGACCAGCCCCGACTGTGGCGCTTCGAGCGGCCAACCCCGCAGACGGCGTGCCGCGCTCCTCTATTGCACGCCGCCGCCCAGGGCTCGGTACATCGCGATGCGGCTTTGCTGTTCGGCCAGCCGCGTCTGCACTTCGGCCTGCGCGGCAGCAAACAGCGACCGCTCGGCGTCGAGCAGTTCCAGCGTCGTGCCCACGCCGTTGTCCACCCGCACCTGCACGAGTTGCAGACGCGCCGCCTCGGACTGCCTTTGCACCTCGAGCGCGCGCAACTGGTCCATCAGTGTCGCGCGGCCCGCCAAGGCGTCCGCCACATCGCGGAACGCGGCCTGGATCGCGCGCTCATACTGCGCCAGCGCGATGTCGCGCTGGGCCGTCGCGCCTCGGACCAGCGACTCCGTCCGGCCGGCATCGAAGATCGGCATCAGCAGTTGCGCCGCGAAGCTCCAGGCCCCGTCCTTGAACAGGTCGCCCAGTTGCGTGCTCGCGGTGCCCAGACTGCCGGTCAGCGAGATCCGCGGCCAGTAGGCCGCCCGCGCTGCACCGATGTTGGCATTGGCGGCCACGAGCAACTGTTCGGCCTGCCGCACGTCCGGGCGCTGCAGCAAAACCTCCGAGGGCAGCCCGGTCGGAACCTCCGCGAACGCCAGCGACTGGATGCGTGGAAGCGTGGAGACGGCCAGCGGCTGACCCACCAGCAGGGTCAGCGCGTTCAAGTCCAGCTCGCGTTGGCGCGTGAACTGTGCCAGCGCCGCCTGGGCGGAGGCCGCGAGGGACTGCGCCTGACGCAGGTCCAGCTCCGAGGCGGTGCCGTGCTGGTAGCGCAACTGCGTGAGATTCAGAGACTGCTCGCGCGACTTCACGGTTTCGCGGGCAATCTCGAGCAGTTCGTCGTCCGCACACAGGGACAGCCAGGCCTGCGCGACCGATGCCACCAGCGCGACCTGCGCGGCGCGACGACCCTCCTCGCTGGCTGCCAGTTGCGCTGCCGCCGCGTCGCTGCCGGCGCGGATGCGGCCGAACAGGTCCAGTTCCCAGGCCGACACCGTCAATCCTGCGGTGTAGGTGCCAGCGACATTGCCATTGCTGCCGGTGCCGCGCACGGCTGACGCCCCGGCATTCAGCGTGGGCCACAGGTCGGCACGCCGCTGTCCGAGCACGGCCCGCGCCGCCTCGATGTTGAGAACCGCCACGCGCAGGTCGCGGTTGTTCGCAAGCGCTTTCCCGATGACCTCGCGCAGCGCAGGATCGGGGAAATACTCCTGCCAGCCGGTGGCCGCCGCGGCCTTGAGGCCGTTCTGTGGCGACGACGCCGCATTCGGGAAAGCCGCTGCCACGGGCGTAGCGGGCAGCGTCAACGGCGGCGTGGGCGCGGCACACCCCCCAAGACCCGCCACGGCGGCTGCCAGGAGACCCCATCGCTTCAACGTCGCGCCCTTCATGCCTGCTCTCCATGTCCCTTGGCCACCGGGGCTGCTGCGGCAGCCGGTGCGTCATCCAGTTCGTGCGCATAGAACTTGCGCTGCCGCTCGCTGCCCTTGAACAGCCGCCGCACCACGACGAAGAACACCGGCACGAACAGCACCGACAAGGCGACTGCGGTGACCATGCCGCCCATCACGCCGGTGCCGATCGAGCGCTGGCTCGCAGAGCCAGCGCCGGAGGCGATGGCCAGCGGCAGCACGCCCAGGACAAAGGCCATCGAGGTCATCACGATCGGGCGGAATCGCAAGTGCGCCGCTTCCAGCACGGCCTGCAGGACGGAGCGGCCCTGGGCCTGCAGATCCTTGGCGAACTCGATGATCAGCACCGCGTTCTTCGCCGACAGGCCAATGATGGTGATGAGGCCGATCTTGAAGTACACGTCATTGGAGAAGCCGCGGCCCATCGTTGCCAGCACCACGCCGAGCACGCCCAGCGGCACGACCAGGATGACCGCCAGCGGAATCGACCAGCTCTCGTAGAGAGCGGCCAGGCATAGGAAGACGGCCAACAGCGAGAAGCCGAACAGGAACACGGCCGTCGCCCCCGCCAACCGCTCTTCGCGCGACTGCCCCGTCCACTCGAAGCCGAATCCCGGCGGCAACTGGCCCGCCAGGCGCTCCATCTCGGCCATCGCCTCGCCGGTGCTGACACCGGGCGCCGCGTCGCCAGCGATCCGCATGGTGGGGTAGCCGTTGTAGCGAATGGACTGCATGGCGCCGGTCACCCAGCGTGTGCTGGCGAAGGTTGCCAGCGGTACGGGCTGTCCCTTCGAGTTCGGGGCCGTCAGCCGCAGCAGATCCTCGGGCTGCATGCGTGCCTGCGCGTCGGCCTGGACGACGACACGCTGCAGCCGCTCGCCGCTCTGGAAGTCGTTCACGTAGGCCGAACCGATCGCCGTCGAGATCGTCGCGTTGATTGCCTCGAAGCCGACGCCCAGGGCGCTGGCCTTGTCGCGGTCGATCACCAACTGCAGTTGCGGCGCGTCTTCGAGGCCGTCCGGCCTGACGCCGGCCAGCAGCTTGCTCTGCGAGGCCATGCCCAGCAGCTGGTTGCGCGCCGCGATGAGCGCTTCGCGCCCATTGCCGCCGCGATCCTGCAGCCGGAATGCAAAGCCAGTGGCCGAGCCGAGTTCGGGAATCGGTGGCGGGCTGAGCGGGAAGATGAAGGCATCCTTCACCCCCATCAGAGCGCCGAAGGTGCGGCGCGCCAGCGCCTGTGCACTCTGGGCTTCGCCCTTGCGCTCGTCCCAGTCCTTCAGGGTGACGAAGGCCAGCGCCGAGTTCTGGCCCTGGCCGGAGAAGTTGAAGCCAAGCACGCCGACCATGCTGCGCACTTCCGGCTGCTTGAGCACGAAGCCCTCGACCTGCTGCATCACCTGCAGGCTGCGGTTCAAGGTCGCTCCGGGCGGCAGCTGTATGTTCACGAGGATGTAGCCCTGGTCCTCGTTGGGCAGGAAGGACGTCGGCAGCCGATAGGTCAACCAGCCCACACCCGCCACGATCGCCACGTAGACCAGCAGCATGCGGCCGGTGCGGTTGAGCAGGCGTACGAGGAATCCTTCGTAGCGCTTGGCGGTGTTGGCAAAGCCTCGATTGAACCAACCGTAGAAGCCGGTCTTGGCATGCGCGTGCCCGGCCTCGACCTGCTTGAGCAGCGTCGCGCACAGTGCCGGCGTGAGCGACAGCGCCATGAAGGCCGAGAAGGCGATGGAGGCCGTCATGACGGCCGAGAACTGCCGGTAGATGTTGCCCACCGCGCCGGTGAAGAACGCCAGTGGTACGAACACCGAGATCAGCACCACCGTCACGCCGATGATCGCGCCGGAAATCTGCCCCATGGCCTTGCGCGTGGCCTCGCGAGGCGGCAGGCCCTCCTCGCTCATGATGCGCTCGACGTTCTCGACCACCACGATGGCATCGTCGACCACGATGCCGACCACGAGCACCATGCCGAACATGGTCAGCACGTTGATCGAGAAACCGAGCGCCAGCAGCACGCCGAAGGTGCCCAGCAGCGCCACGGGCACCACGATCGTGGGGATCAGGGTGAAGCGCCAGTTCTGCAGGAACAGGAACATCACCAGGAAGACCAGCACGACCGCTTCGATCAGGGTCTCGACCACCTTGCCGATCGAGATGTCGACGAAGCGCGAGGTGTCGTAGGGCACGGCGTAGCTCATGCCCTGGGGGAAGTAGCGCTTGAGCTCCTCCATGCGCGCACGCACGAGCCTGGCAGTCTCCAGTGCGTTGCCGCTCGGCGAGAGCTGGATGCCGATGCCGGCGGAGGGCTTGCCGTTGAGCCGCGCCGACGTGGCATAGGTCTGCGCCCCGAGCTCGATGCGGGCCACGTCGCGCAGCCGCACCGACGAGCCGTCGGCGTTGGCGCGCAGCACGATGCTGCCGAACTGCTCGATGCTCGCGAGCTGCCCCTCCACCTGCACGGTGGCCGAGATGGCCTGATCCACCGGGTTGGGCAGGTCGCCGATCGTGCCGGAGGAGACCTGCGCGTTCTGTGCGCGAATCGCCGCGTTCACGTCGCCCGCGGACAGGTTCAAACTGCGCAGCTTCGCCGGATCGATCCAGATGCGCATCGCGCGCTCGGTGCCGAACAGCTGCGCCGTGCCGACCCCCGGCACCCGCTGCAGTTCGGGCAGCACGTTGCGTGCCGCGTAGTCGCCCAGCGCGATCGGATCCCACTTCGGGTCGTCCGAGCTGAGGATGGTGAACATCAGGAAGTTGGAGCGCGCCTTGTCGACCCGCACGCCTTGCTGGGTCACGGCCGCGGGAAGGCGCGGCGTGGCGCGCGACAGGCGGTTCTGCACGTCCACCTGCGCCAGGTCCGGATTGGTGTTCGGCGTGAAGGTCAGCGTGAGCGTGCCGGTGCCGTTGGCCTGCGCCACCGACTCCATGTACGCCAGGCCTGGCGAGCCGTTCATCTCCTGTTCGATGACCGACAGCGTGCTGTTTTCCAGAGTCTTGGCCGACGCTCCGGGGTAGGTGGCGGTGACGACGATGGACGGCGGCGCAACCGTCGGGTATTGCGCCACGGGCAACTGCGTGATGGAGACGATGCCCGCCACCACGACGAACAGCGCGATGACCCACGCGAAGATGGGCCGGTCGATGAAGAACTTGGCCATGGGTGCTGCACCCTCAGCGGCTGGCAGCCGAACCCGCCGGGGCGGCGGCGCCGGCAGAAGAGGCCGCGGCCGAGGCCGGCTTGGCGGGCGCCCAGGGCACTGGCTTCACCGGCGAGTTGGGTCGCATCTTCTGGAATCCTTCGACGATGACCTGATCTCCGGCGGCCAGGCCCTGGGTCACGATCCACTGCTTGCCCGCAGAACCCGCGACCTTGACCGGGCGCGGGCCGGGCTTGCCGCCCTCGCCGACGACAAGCACGGTGTCGCCTTGCGCGGTTCGCGTCACCGCCTGCTGCGGCAGCAGCACCGCGCCGGCGATCTCGCCCTGTACGAGTCGCGCGCGCACGTACATGCCCGGCAGCAGGCGGCCCGAGGGGTTGGGCACCTCGGCACGCAAGGTCACCTGCTCGGTGGTCGGATCGACGCTCAGATCCGCAAACAGCAGCCGCCCCTTCTGCGGTAGTTCGCTGCCGTCGTCGAGCACCACCCGCACGGCGGCCGATTCCGCGGGCGCCTTGCCCGCTCCCGCGACCTGCTGCCGCAGCCGGTCCACTTCGATGACCGACTGGGTGGCATTGACATAGACCGGATCGATCTGCTGGATCAGCGCCATCTGCGTCGCTTCGGCCTGCGACACCAGCGCGCCCTCGGTGACCAGCGCGCGCCCGATGCGCCCCGAGATCGGGGCCGTCACGGTCGCGTAGCCCAGGTTCAGCTCGGCCGTGCGCAACGCGGCCTTGGCCGCGGCCACGTCGGCCTCGGCCTGCGCCTGTGCCGCCTGGGCGTTCACGAAGTCCTGCTGGCTGACCGCGTTGGCCGCGCGCAGCGGTGTGTAGCGTGTCACTGTCGCGCTGGCCTGCATCAGATTGGCCTGGGCCTTGGCCAGCGCCGCCTTGGCACTGTCGGCGGCCGCCTCGTAGGGCGCGCGGTCGATCTGGAACAACGCCTGGCCTGCCTTGACCTGCGAGCCTTCATTGAACAGGCGCTTCTGGACAATACCGGTGACCCGGGCGCGCACTTGGGCCACTCTGACGGGCTCGACACGGCCCGGCAGCTCGGCCGTCAGCGGCGCCGTCTGGAATGCCACCGTCACCACCGAAACCTCCGGCGGCGGCGGTGCGGCTCCACCACCGGCCGGCGCCTGCCCCCCTCCGCCGCTGCCGCCACAGGCCGTGACGACCATAAGCGTGGCAACGCTGGCACAGGTCGCTACCCGCAGGCGGGCACGGGTCGTCGGTTGCTGGCCGCGGCTCATGGGGCCCGAGGTGGCTGGATGCATGGGATCGGTCCTTGTGGAGGCTGGTGGATGCAGTAAATACAAGCGCGAATGTATATTATCGTATGGAGTGCTTCGGTCCTGCAGGCACTCCGACCTGAGTTCGCCGATCTGCTGGAATCGCGTCGAGACGCACGCCAGCGCATCCTGCTCAGAACTGGAACAGCGTCAGGCCCGTCCCTACACTGGTCTGTCGGTGGTTGTAGTCCAGGAGAGATTCGCCGTAGCCGGAGAACACCTGAACGTA
>NZ_JBFXIO010000032.1:0-20513 GCF_050175855.1 Piscinibacter sp. | reverse complement strand
CGAAGCGCTCGGTGATCGCCGGGTTGCTGTCCGACGCGCGCGCCAGCGGGCTGACCTCGACCGGGTAGTCGACGATAAAGGTCGGGTCCCAGAGCTTCTCTTCCACCGCCGCCTCGAACAGGCCGAACTGCAGTTCGGCCAGCGTCCAGTGCGCGGGCGGCTCCTCGCCGAGCGACTTCAGCTTCTCGTGCAGCACCTTTGCATCGGCGGCCTCTTCGCGCGTGAGGCCGGCGTGCACCACCAGCGCGTCCTGCACCGTCAGGCGGGCGAAGGGCTTGTCGAGATCCACCGGACGGCCGGCGTAGGTGAGGCTGGCCGAGCCGGTGGCCTGGCGCGCCGCGTGGCGCAGCACCTGCTCGGTGAAGTCCATCAGGTCGTGATGGTTCCAGTACGCCGCATAGAACTCCATCATCGTGAATTCCGGGTTGTGCCGGACGCTGATGCCCTCGTTGCGGAAGTTGCGGTTGATTTCGAACACACGCTCGAATCCGCCGACCACCAGCCGCTTCAGGTAGAGCTCGGGCGCGATGCGCAGGAACATCTCCTGGTCGAGCGCGTTGTGATGGGTGACGAAGGGCTTGGCGTTGGCGCCGCCCGGGATGGGGTGCAGCATCGGCGTCTCGACCTCGAGGAAGCCGTGCTCGACCATGAAATTGCGGATCGACGACACCGCCTTGCTGCGCGCCGTGAAGCGCAGCCGCGCCTCCTCGTCGGTCATCAGGTCGACGTAGCGCTGGCGGTACTTCTGCTCCTGGTCGGTCATGCCGTGGAACTTGTCCGGCAGCGGCCGCAGGCTCTTGGTCAGCAGGCGCAGCGTGCGCACGGTGACGGTGAGCTCGCCGGTCTTGGTGCGCATCAGCGTGCCCTCGGCGCCGAGGATGTCGCCCAGGTCCCAGTGCTTGAAGTGCTCGTAGACGTCGGCGCCGACGCCATCGATGGTCACGCGCAGCTGGATGCGGCCGGAGGCGTCCTGCAGCGTCGCGAAGCTGGCCTTGCCCATGATGCGCTTGAGCATCATCCGCCCGGCCACGCTGACCGTGATGCCCTGCGGCTCGAGCTGCTCGTTCGGCAGCTCGCCGTACTTGCGCTGCAACTCGAGCGCGCGGTGCGCCGGCTTGAAGTCGTTCGGGAATACGGCCGCACCCTTGGCCTTGGCCTGCGCGCGCAGCGCGGCGAGCTTCTCGCGGCGTTCGGCGATCAGCTGGTTGTCGTCGAGGGCAGAGGCGCTGGCGTGGGATTCGGTCATGGCGGATTCCGGTAGACCGGCGATTTTAGAGGTACCCCCGGCGCGTCGCCTCGCAACGCTGGCCACCAGGGAGGGCCGCCATCACGGCGCTCTATAATGGAAGGCTCTTCAGAGGTGCATCCGTTCTGCGGCGCCGCTGCCGGGTGCGCGGGGTGAACCCTTCGCTCGCGAGGCCCAGGCTTGGCCGCAGCCTCGTACAGCGACGATCCTCGTTCGAGCCAAGACATCGTGACCTCCAAGACTGCCCTGATCACCGGTATCACCGGACAAGATGGTTCCTACCTCGCCGAGCTTCTGCTCGCGAAGGGCTACGAAGTCCATGGCATCCGCAGGAGGGCGTCGCAGTTCAACACGGCGCGCATCGACCACCTCTACCGTGATCCGCACCAGCCGGGCGCGCGGTTGAAGCTGCACTACGGCGACCTCGCCGACTCGTCCAACTTGACACGCATCATCAAGGAGACGCAGCCCGACGAGATCTACAACCTAGCGGCGCAGTCCCATGTCGCCGTGAGCTTCGAGTCGCCGGAGTACACCGCAGACGTGGATGCCCTGGGCACTCTGCGCTTGCTCGAGGCGATCCGATTCCTGGGCATGCACAAGCGCACGCGCTTCTACCAGGCCTCGACGAGCGAGCTGTACGGGCTCGTGCAGGAAGTGCCGCAGCGCGAGTCGACGCCGTTCTATCCGCGCAGCCCGTACGCGGTGGCCAAGCTCTATGCCTACTGGATCACCGTCAACTACCGGGAGGCCTACGGCCTGTACGCCTGCAACGGGATCCTGTTCAACCACGAGTCGCCGCGACGCGGGGAAACCTTCGTCACCCGCAAGATCACGCGCGGGCTGGCCAACATCGCGGTGGGGCTGGAGAAATGTCTCTACCTCGGCAACCTCGGCGCACTGCGCGACTGGGGCCATGCTCGCGACTACGTGGAGATGCAGTGGCTGATGCTGCAGCAGGACACACCAGAGGACTACGTCATCGCCACGGGGCGGCAGATCTCGGTCCGCGAGTTCCTTCGCCTCGGTACCCGGGAGCTCGGCATCGAACTGGAGTTCACGGGCAGCGGTGCCGACGAGCGAGCGGTGGTGGCCGCCGTTTCCGGGCCGGATGCGCCGGCCGTGAAGCCGGGCGACGTGATCGCCGTCGTCGACCCTGGCTACTTCCGCCCGGCAGAAGTCGAGTCGTTGCTCGGCGATGCGGGCAAGGCGCGGGAGCGGCTGGGCTGGCAGCCGCGCACCACCGTCGACGAGATGGTTCGTGAGATGGTGCGGCACGACCTCGAGCTGGCCCGGCGCCACGCCCTGCTGAGCCACCACGGCTACGATGTCCCGGTCAGTCTCGACCGCTGACCGCGCCAGCCACGCCACCTCCCATGTCGCTGCTCGGCACTGCCGTCCACGCGTTCAAGTGGTCTCTGCTCGGGGAGGCGGCATCGCGACTGGTCGGCCCGCTGGTGTTCATCATCCTGGCGCGCGTGCTGGCTCCGCAGGACTTCGGCGTGGTGGCGGCGGCCACCGTCGCGATCAGCTTCTCGGAGGTGTTCTGGTTCAACGGTCTGTCGCGGGCCTTGATCCAGCACCCGGACGACAACCCTGCGGCCGCGGACGCCGTCTTCTGGATCAATCTCGCGCTGGCCGCCGTGCTGGCCGTGGCGCTGCTGCTGGCCGCGCCGGCCCTGGCATGGTTCTTCGGCGACCCGCGGGTGGCCGATGTGCTGCGCTGGCTGTGCCTGCAGATCCCTCTGGCCGCGGCCTGCTCGGTGATGACGGCGTTGATGCAGAAGCGCTTCCAGTTCGCGCGTCTGTTCTGGATCCGCATTGCCAGCACCGCCGGGCCGGGGTTGGCCTCGATCCCGCTCGCGCTGTCGGGCTGGGGCTACTGGGCGCTGGTGGCCGGCGTGCTTGTCGGGCAGATGCTGCAGTTGCTGCTGCTGTGGCACTTCAGCCAGTGGCGCCCGCGCGCTCGCATCGACCGTGCGCTGTCCGCGGATCTGCTGCGCTTCGGTCGCTGGAGCCTGCTCAGCGGCTTGCTGGGCTGGCTGTACGGATGGCTCGACGCCATCGTCGTCGGGCACTTCCTCGGATCCGAAGAGATGGGCTTGTACCGGACCGGCAACACCTTCGTCACGGTGGTCTTCGGCATGGTCTTCGCGCCGCTGATGCCCGTGCTGTTCAGCCTCTTTTCCCGCGCGCAGCACGACGTGCCGCGCCTGCGCGAGGCACTGATCACGGTGGCGCACGCCATCGCCTTGCTCGCGCTGCCGATCGGCATGGGTCTGTATGCCCTGCGAGAGGATGTCGGAGCGGTGGTCTTCGGCGCGCAGTGGACGGGCGTGGGAACGGTGATCGGCCTGCTGGCCATCTCGCACGCGATCGGCTGGATCGCAGGGGCCAACGGGGAGCTCTACCGGGCCGTGGGCAAGCCCTACGTCGAGACCTTCACGATGGCGCTGATGATCGTCGTCTACGTGCCTGTCTACCTGTTTGCCATACGGAGTGGTCTGCAGGCCTTCCTCGACGCGCGTGTCGCGCTGTCGGCGCTCGCGCTGCTCGCCCACGTGGTCGTGAGTTGGCGCGTGATCGACATCGAGCCGCGGCGCTGGGTGCGTTCCTGCGTGTGGGCGGGCACGGCCGCCGGCGTCGCGGCCTTGCTGGTGCGATGGCTCGATCGTGCGCCGGAAGGTCTGGCCAGCGGCCCGCTGTTGGCGGCCATGGCGGGCGTGCTGGCCTATGGCGCCATGATCCTCCTGCTCGAGTTTTCCTTTCTTCAACGACTGTGGTCCATCCTCAGGACTCGCTCGCCGGCGCAACCGGCGGCCGAACTGCCTCGAGGCTGAAAGCGAGTTCATGGGTATTCGTCAGTTCGTCAGCGACTCCTGGTGTCGTCTCCGCTACCCGCAGTTGTCCGCATCGTTCGCCGTGCCGTCGCACTTGACGCATCGCGAGCGCGTCGCCCTGTACGAGCAGGCACGCGGACCGGCGGTACTCTCGATCGTCGAGATCGGCTCCTACCTCGGGGCCTCGGCCACGGCGTTCGCTTGCGGCTTGCGCGATGCCGGCAAGGCCGCAGCGCGCGTCTACTGCGTCGACACCTGGAACAACGACGCCATGTCCGACGGCAAGCGCGACACCATGGCTGCGTTTCGCCAGAACACGCAAGAGTTCGGCAGCATGATCGTGCCCACGCGCGGCTGGAGCACCGAGGTGGTCGGCACCATCGCTGCGCAGGCGGGCACGGTCGACATGCTGTTCGTCGACGGCGACCATTCCTACGACGGGTGCCTGGCGGACTGGCAGGCCTACCGGCCGCTGCTCAAGCCGGGTGCCTGGGTCGCTTTCCACGACATCGGATGGGCCGAAGGCGTCCAGCGGGTGGTCGCCGAACAGGTCCAGCCGCACGTGCAGGCCCAGGGGCGCCTTCCCAACCTGTGGTGGGGACAGATCGCGTGATCCTGGCCTCGGTCATCATCCCGACACGCGATCGTGCCGACGTGCTGGCGCGCTGCCTGCAGTCGCTCGAGCGGCAGACGGCCGCAGCCGACGCGTTCGAGGTGATCGTCGTCGACAACGGGTCGCGCGACCACACCCGGCAGACCGCACTGGCCTTCGAATCGCGGCTGCGGCTGCGCTACCTCCACGCCCCCGAGCCGGGTCTGCATGTCGGACGTCATGCCGGCTGGAAGGCCGCTCGAGCCGACCTGCTGGTGTTCTGCGACGACGACATCGAGGCCGAGCCGAGCTGGGTGGGCGGCGTCATCGACGCCTTCGCTGACCCTCGGGTCGGCCTGGTTGGAGGCAACTGCCATCCGAATTTCGAGGCCGAGCCGCCGCCCTGGCTGGCGCGCTGGTGGAACGAGCCCGT
The DNA here is from genome assembly GCF_050175855.1 of Piscinibacter sp. Classification (GTDB taxonomy): domain Bacteria; phylum Pseudomonadota; class Gammaproteobacteria; order Burkholderiales; family Burkholderiaceae_C; genus Piscinibacter. Next base: position 15,402 of record NZ_JBFXIO010000032.1, on the reverse strand, counting down.
CGGGGCGGGCCGCGCGCTCGGCTACCTGAGCGTTCTCGACTTCGGCCACGGTCGCTTCGACATCGACCCTTCCTTCGTGTGGGGCTGCAACTTCTCGGTTCGCCGCGCCGTCCTCGACGCGGTCGGCGGATTCCACCCGGACGGCATGCCCAAGGACCTGATGCGGTTCCGGGGCGACGGCGAATCCCACGTCGCCCGCGCAGTCCGTGACCAGGGTTGGCGCACGCTGTTCAGTTCCGAGGCCAGCGTGCACCACCAGGTCAGCGCAGGGCGCATGACGCCGGCCTACTTCGAGCAGCGAGCCTTCGCCCAGGGGGTCTCCGACTCCTACAGCGCCGTCCGCCGCTGCGCGGGCATGCCCTTGCCGCTGGCCGAGCGCCTGCTGCAGGCGCTGCGACCGACCGCGCGGACGCTGCGGGAGCGCTGGCGCGCGCGCGCGACGGCATCCGACGTGGTGGGCGCCGAACTGCTGAAGGTCCGCCTGGGCACGGTGCGGGCTTGGCGCGAAGGATTCAACTACCACCAGTCGCAGTTGCGCACGGACCGGCACCTGCTGGAATGGGTCTTGAAGGAGTCGTACCTGACATGAGCGCCATCCTGCGCAAGTTGCGCGAAGAGGGGCCGGGCCGCACTGCCGCAGCGGTGTGGCGCCGCCTTGCACGGCCGCTGCACGAGCTGCGCACGCGCCACCTGCCTGCCTACCGCGACCCCAGCGACGAGCAATTGGCGCAGGTGGAGCGAGAGCTCGGCGAGCTCGGCGTGCATTGCGGTGACTACGCAGCCGACGAAACGGCCTTCGCGGCCTTCAAGCAGCGACTGCGTTTCCCGGTCGACTACCACGGCGGCGAAAGCGGCGCCGTCTACGAGGAAAAGCTGCTCGAGCACTTCGTGGCCTGGGACCTGCTCGGCCTCTCCGACCGGCCGCAGCGCTGGCCCTACGTGGACATCGCGAGCGCGTCGAGCCCCTGGGCCTCGATCCTGCGCGCGCAGGGCTTCGAGGCGTTCTCGATGGACCTGGCGCCGCACCCGTCGCTCGCGCGGCTGCCGTACACGATCACATCGGATGCCACGGCCAGCCCGTTCGAGAGCGCCAGCGTCGGCAGCGCCTCCTTGCAGTGCGCCTACGAGATGTTCGCCGGCGATGCGGACATCCGGCTGCTGGCGGAGCTGGCACGCATCCTCAAGCCGGGCGGACGGGTGGTGATCTCGCCGCTGTACACCCATGTCGAGGCCTGCTACTACCAGAGCCCGGAGCATGCCGGGCGGCCGCTCGGCGACGCAGGCGCTACCGCCTACGTCAGGCGGGATGCCCATGACGTGCCGTGCTCCCGGAAGTACAGTGCCAGGTCGCTGCTTCAGCGGGTGATCGAGCCGGCGCGCCGGGCGGGGTTGCGGCCGGGCGTGCTGGTACTGCGCAACAAGCGGCAGCTCGGTGCCGGCATCTATCTGCACTTCATCCTGGTCCTGGACAAGCCTGCGGAGCCCGGCGCATGAGCAACACTCCCGGCGTGGAGCGCATCGAGGTCGGCGGGCGCGAATTGGCGCTGGTCCTGCGCGCCCGGTTCCGCCGCGAAGGCATCGAGTTCCTGACCCGAGACGGCGACTCGCAACAGCTCGGCTACATGCACCGGCCGGCGGGCTACGTGATCGCACCGCATGTGCACACGCCCGTGCCGCGCGAAGTGAGCTACACGAAGGAGGTGCTGTTCATTCGCAGCGGCCGCGTGCGTGTGGACTTCTACGACGACGACCGCCAGTACCTCGAAAGCACCGTGCTGGAGGCCGGCGATGTGGTGCTGCTCGCCCTCGGCGGCCACGGATTCGAGATGCTGGAGCCCACCGAGATCATCGAGGTCAAGCAAGGGCCCTACGTCGGTGACCGCGACAAGATCCGCTTCGAGCCTGTGGCGCCGGAGCACATCCGCATGCGAGGAAGCTGCCCATGATCCCAGTCAATGAACCGCTTCTCGACGGCAACGAGAAGGCCTACCTGATCGAGTGCATCGAGACCGGCTGGATCTCTTCCGAGGGTCCGTTCGTGCGCCGCTTCGAAGAGGGCATGGCGGCAAGCGTCGGTCGCAAGCACGCCATCGCGGTGAGCAACGGCTCGGTGGCGCTGGACGCCGCGGTCGTGGCGCTCGGCATCGGCCCCGGCGACGAGGTGATCCTGCCGACCTTCACCATCATCTCGTGCGGCGCGGCGATCGTCCGTGCCGGCGCCACGCCGGTGGTGGTCGACTCCGATCCGCTGACGTGGAACATGGACGTGGCGCAGGTCGCCGACCGCATCGGCCCGCGCACCAAGGCCATCATGGTCGTGCACATCTACGGGCTGCCGGTGGACATGGCACCCATCGAGGCCCTGGCCGAGAAGCATGGCCTGGCGATCATCGAGGATGCGGCCGAGATGCATGGCCAGACCTATCGGGGGCGGCCGTGCGGAAGCTTTGGCGCCATCAGCACCTTCAGCTTCTACCCGAACAAGCACGTCACCACCGGCGAAGGCGGCATGCTGATGACCGACTCGGACGAGCTGGCCGAACGATGCCGGAGCCTGCGCAACCTGGCCTTCAAGCCGCCGCGGCGGTTCGTGCACGAGGAGCTCGGCTGGAATCTGCGCATGACCAGCATGCAGGCCGCTCTCGGCGTGGCACAGCTCGAACGCCTCGATCGTTTCGTGGAGCGCAAGCGGGCCATGGGACGGCGCTACACGGCGGGCCTGGCGGGTGTGCGCGGCGTGCAGCTTCCGCTGCCCGGCAACGCCGACGCGCAGAACATCTACTGGGTCTACGGACTCGTGCTCGACGACGCTGTCGGGTTCGACGCCGAGGAGGCGATGCGGCGTCTGGCTCAGGCCGGCGTCGGCTGCCGTCCCTTCTTCTGGCCGATGCACGAGCAACCCGTGTTCCGTCGGATGGGGCTGTTCGACGGCGAGAGCCATCCGGTGGCCGAGCGCATCGCCCGGCGCGGCTTCTACGTGCCCAGCGGACTGGCGCTGAGCGACGAACAGATCGACACGGTGATCGGTGCGGTCAGGGACCTGCTGCGATGAGCCAGTTCGACCTCTACGCAGCCTACTACGACCTGCTCTACCGCGACAAGGACTACGCCTCCGAGGCTCGCTATGTCGACCGTCGGGTCAGGGCCGCCCTGCCGACGGCGGGCCGACTGCTCGAGCTGGGCTGCGGTACCGGCGGGCACGCCGTCGAACTGGCCGGCCTGGGGTACTCCGTGCACGGGGTCGACCTGAGTCCGGCCATGGTCGAGCGGGCGGCGCAGCGCCGCCTGGAAAGCCCGGCGCTGTCGGCGCAACTGTCGTTCGAGCAGGGGGATGTGCGCAGCGTCAGGGTGGGCCGCCGCTTCGACGCGGTGATCTCGCTGTTCCACGTCATCTCGTATCAGACCACCAACGCCGACCTCGCCGCCGCCTTTACCACGGCGCGAGCGCACCTGGATCGCGGCGGCGTGTTCGTGTTCGACTGCTGGTACGGGCCAGCCGTGCTGAGCGACCGTCCGCGGCAGGTGGACAAGCGGGTCGCCGACGATCAGATCGAGGTCTTGCGCCGCACGCGGCCCGAGATGCACGTCAACCTGAACTGCGTCGACGTGCACTTCGACATCGCGATTGCCGCGCGCGTGTCCGACGATCGCCGCGAGGTCCGTGAGACCCATCGCATGCGCTACCTGTTCCTGCCGGAGATCGAGCATCTGCTGCGCCAGGCAGGGTTCGACCAGGTCGAGGCCGAGCGCTGGATGACCGGGGTGCCGCTGGACGACTCGACCTGGTACGCCTGCATCCGAGCACGGGCCGTCTGACCGTGAAGCGCGTTTCGGTCTTCGCACCGATGGGAACGCTGGACCACCAGACCGGCATCCTGAACGCGGCGAACAGCTTCGCTGCGGCAGGCTACGAGGTCGAGGTCCTGACGGTGCGCAACCGACGCTTCGAGGAGGTGCGCTTCGAGTCGCCCAGGATCCGGGTGCGCGCGATGCCGATCCACTTCGACAGCGACCGCGAGCCTCGCGCACTGGTGACGCTGCTGTTTCTGGGCTGGGTCCTGCTGGCGTTCTGGCGGTCGCACCCGCTGGTCTTTGCCGGCGGGATCCGCGGGCTGCTGGCCGCGTACGGCTATGCGCTGTTCCGGCGGTGCTCGATCGTGAACTACCAGACCGAGCTCTACATCGGCGCCAAGCTCGATACCCGGGGCAAGAAGCTGTTCAAGGCGCTAGAGCGCCGGGCCGCCCGCCGAAGCCTGCTGACGATCGAGCACGATGCCAGCCGGCGCGAGCTGCTCGTGGCCGACCTGGGTGTCGACCCTCGGCGCGTGGCGATCGTCCCCAATGCGCCGCGCGGTCCGGCGGCCTGGCGGCCCTCCGACTTCCTGCACCGCCGCCTCGGCCTCGAGCCCGACACGCCGATCTTGCTCAGCCCGGGGTCGCTGAGCGAGTTCTTCGCTTCCAGCCTGGTGGTCGAAGCGGCTCAGCATCTTGCGCCGCCCTGGCGCTGCGTGGTGCACTCGGCTCAACCGCGTTCGCGCGACGAACCCTACATCCGCCGGCTCCTCGAGCTGGACAAGACAGGCCGCACCGTGTTCTCGCTCGATCCGATCCCCTACGATCAGATCGACGCCCTGCTGGGCAGTGCGGCCGTCGGCATGGCCCTGTACTCGTCGGAAGTCGGCCAGAACACCTCGTCGGTGGGGCTGGCCTCCGGCAAGCTGTCGCACTTCCTGAAGCTGGGCATCCCGGTGATCGTTTCGCCGCTGCCCGGACTGGCCGACTTCGTCCGCGAGCATGGCGTGGGCGACGTGCTCGAGTCGGCGCAGCAGCTCCCTGAGCTGATCGCCCGGATCGAGCGTGATGCGCAGGGCTACCGCCGCCGTGCGCTGGCCTGCTTCGATGCCCACCTGGCCTACGAGAGAGCCTTCGAGTCAGTGCTCGCCGTCACCGATCCCGTGGCGGAGCGTGAGGCATGATGACCGTGCTCCGACCCCCCCCGTCGAGGCGGCTCGCGCTCGCCGCAGCGGTGGTGCTGATCGTGGCGGGCTCCCAGCTCGGGATGCTGTGGCTGGCCCATGCCTACCTCGATGCCGAGCGCGGTGCGGACGTGCTCTCGATCGAAGCGCTGTGCGGCATGGCCGCCATCCTGCTGGCCCTGCTGTCGTCGCGCATCAGCGTGCGCCCGCGGCTGCCGGCCGTGCTCGCGCAGGATCGGGTCGGTCGCTGGCTTTTCGCGTTCCTGGCCGCGTGCATCGCCGGCGAAGTGTTCCGCCCGGATCGAACCTTCGAGCACATCACGACCTTCGTTTCGATCGGTGCCTACTACGTGATTGGCGTCTTCGCCGGCCGGTGGTTCGCCAGCGAGCGCGCCAGCGTGCCGGTGCTGCCCTTCCTGCTTTCGATCCACACCGTGTGGTACCTGGGACTGCTGGTGTTCTATGCGCGCGGCGATCTGGGCTTCTACGGCATCCTGCCCGACTCGGATGTCCTTCGCCTGGAATTTCGCAGCGGCTTCACCGCCACCGAACTGCCGATCTATGTCGGCTTCCAGCTGCCTGTGCTGCTGTACGTGCTGTTCGTGCCGCATGGCGCCTTGCTGACCACGTGGGCGCTGGCCCTGCTCGTATGCGCGGCCGGCCTCGTCTACCTGAGCGCCTCGTCGGCCGCGATGGCGGCGCTGCTGATGGTCTTCGTGGTCGTGCTGTTGGCACGTCGCGGCGCTTCACTGGCGAGCTTCCTGCGAGTGGCAGCGGCCTGCGGCCTTGCCGTGGCAGCGCTGGCTGCCGTGGCGGAAGGAGTCGTCCAGTCCGCCGAGGGAAAGCTGCTGGCCTTCTTCTCCAGCGAAGGGATTCGGGCGCTGATCTACGGTGAACTTCTGGGCATCATCCAGTCCCAGCCGATGGGCATCGGCAAGAGCCGATTCGTCCAACAGAACAACTTCAGCTGGCTCGGCGAAGGCGTGTTCCCGCACAACAACGTGCTGGGCATCGGGGCCGAGATGGGGGTGCCCGCCATGCTTCTGTTCCTCGCGCTGGGCGTCGCGGTGCTGCTCGAGCTGGGCCGGCTGGCCTGGGTCAGGCGTGAAGACATCCCGCGGCGCGTCCGCGTGCTGGTGGCCATCGCCCTGGGCACCTTCCTCTACCAGCAGTTTCGCGGCCTCTTCCAGGACACCTGGGTGGTCAAGGAAACGTACTTCTGGCTCGGCACGGGCGTCGGCGCCGGCCTGGCGCTGGCCCGCGTCCGCACGTTGCCGATGCCGGCCCGAGCCGTCCCCTAAACCATGCGCATCTCGATCATCGTTCCCTGCCGCAACGAGGCGCCCCACATCGACGCCTTCCTCGAGTCGGCCTTCGCGCAGCAGTTGCCGCAGCCGGGCGACGAACTGGAGATCGTGGTGGCCGACGGCATGAGCGACGACGGCACTCGCGACCGCCTCGATGCCTGGCGCATGCGCCAGCCTCTGCTGGTCGTCGTCGACAACCCTCGGCGCATCACGTCCGCCGCGCTGAACATCGCCATCCGGCAGGCCAGCGGCGAGATCGTCGTGCGCATGGACGTGCACACGGTGTACGCGCCGGACTACGTTGCCGGCTGCGTCGAGGCGCTGCGCCGCACCGGGGCGATGTGCGTCGGCGGTGCGTGGAAGCCGGTCGGCAGCGGCTGGCCGCAGGCGGCCATCGCTGCGGCGTTCGAGAGCCGATTCGGTTCGGGCGGCGCGGCCTCCCGCCAGGCCGGCTACGACGGCCCGGTCGACACGGTCTATCTCGGTGCCTGGCGACGTGACGACCTGCTTTCCCTCGGCGGCTTCGACGAGTCGCTGGTGCGCAACCAGGACGACGAACTCAACCTGCGCATCAACCGCGCCGGCGGTGTCGTCTGGCAGAGTTCCGCCATCCGGTCTTCGTATGCCCCGCGTGCCTCGTTCGGCGCCTTGTTCCGCCAGTTCTACCAGTACGGCTACTGGAAGGTGGCGGTCATCCGCAAGCATCGCCTGCCGGCATCGCCGCGGCACATCGTTCCGTTCGCCTTCGTGCTGACACTCCTGGTCCTCGCGCTGGCCGGCCTGGCCTGGACGCCGGCCTGGATCGCGCTGGCCGTGCTGTGTGCGGTCTACGTCGCCGCCGCGATGGCAGGCGCCGCGGCCTTCCCCGAAGCGCTGCGCACTCCGCGCGGGGTGCTGGGCTACCTGTTCGCGTGCATGTGCATGCACGCGGGCTATGGCATCGGCTTCGCGCAGGGAATCCTCGATCTCGTGCTGCTGCGTCGCGGCCCGCACGACGCGATGTCCCGACTTACCCGATGAATCCCATGGAACCCGCCAAGTCCGAGACTGAACTGGTCGCCGAGCGCTACGCGCGCCGGCGGGCCGACGACCTGTACAGCGTGCTGAGACCCGAAGTCTGGCTGGCGATGCAGGAGCGCCAGCGGGTCCTCCTGCGGATGCTAGCCACTCACAGCGACCGTCGCCTCGAGGCGCTGCGGCTGATCGAGATCGGCTGCGGCAGCGGCAGCAACCTTCAGGAACTGATGCGTCTGGGGTTCGATCCGGCGAACCTGGTCGGCAACGAACTCCTGCCCGAGCGGCTCGCCGCCGCTCGCCGCAGCCTGCCCGCCGTCACCGAGGTGCACGGCGGCGACGCCCTGCAGTTGCCCTTCGCGGAGGGCAGCTTCGACATCGTCTATCAGTCGACGGTCTTCACCTCCCTGCTCGACGACGACTTCCAGCAGCGTCTGGCCGATCGCATGTGGCAGTGGGTGAGACCCGGCGGGGCCGTTCTTTGGTATGACTTCGTGTTCGACAACCCGAACAACAAGGACGTGCGCGGCGTACCGCTGTCGCGCGTGCGCACCTTGTTCCCACAGGGCTGGATCGACGCCCGACGGGTGACGCTGGCCCCGCCGATCAGTCGCCGCGTGGTGCGCCTGCACCCGATGCTCTATCCCCTGCTGAATGCGTTGCCCCTGCTCAGATCGCACGTGCTGTGCTGGGTCGAGAAGCCACGGGTCTAGCCCGGGTCGTCCAGAATCCCTCTTCAAGGAGTCGACGTGAGTTCCTCTAGTGCCACGCCTTTCCTGCCGTTCGCTCTGCCCGACATCGGCGAGGAAGAGATCGCCGCCGTCTCCGAGGCGTTGCGCTCCGGCTGGGTGACCACCGGGCCGAAGACCAAGCAGTTCGAGCAGACGTTCAGCGAGTACCTCGGCGGTGGCGTCGAGAGCATCGCCGTCAACTCGGCCACGGCCGGGCTTCATCTGGCCCTGGAGGCGCTGGGGGTGGGGCCGGGCGACGAAGTCATTGCCCCGTCGCTCACCTTCACGGCCACCGTCGAAGTGGCGCGCTACCTGGGCGCCGACGCGGTGATGGTCGACGTCGATCCGGTCACCCTCAACGTGGACCCGGCCAGGCTGAGAGCCGCGATCACGCCCCGTACGAAGGTGCTGATGCCGGTTCACTATGGCGGCCTCGCGTGCAACATGGACGAGATCCTGGCCATTGCCAAGGCGCACGGGCTGAAGGTGGTCGAGGACGCCGCCCATGCGCTGCCCACCACCTGGCGCGGCACGCCGGTGGGCCAGCTGTCGTCGGACGTCACGGTGTTCAGCTTCTACGCCAACAAGACGATGACCACGGGCGAAGGTGGCATGGCGGTGACGCGCGACCCCGAGTTGGCCAAGCGCATGCGCGTGATGCGCCTGCATGGGATGAGCCGCGACGCGTTCGACCGCTTTGTCTCGAAGACGCCGGCCTGGTACTACGAGATTGTCGCCCCGGGCTTCAAGTACAACCTCACCGACATCGCCTCTGCCATGGGCATCGAGCAGTTGCGCAAGCTGCCGCGGTTCCAGGAGCGGCGCCAGGTGCTGGCTGCGCGCTACTACGAAGGCCTGGCCGGCCTGCCTCTCGTGCTGCCGGCCGATGCCCCGAAGGGCGACGTGCATGCCTGGCACCTCTTCGTGATCCGTCTGGCCGAAGGCGCGAGGCTGGGCCGCGATGCGGTGATCGAGGCACTGTCGCAACGCGGCATCGGCACCAGCGTGCACTACGTGCCGCTGCACCGGCAGCCCTACTGGCGCGATCGCTACGGCCTGAAGCCCGAGATGTTTCCGGTGGCCGACGCGGCCTACCTCTCGATGATCAGCATCCCGCTGTTCACCCGGATGACCGACGTCGACCAGGAGCGCGTGATCGCCGCACTGCACGAGGTGCTCGGCTGATGGCCAAGCGCGCGTTCGACCTGCTCTTCGCGGCCGGCGCGCTGCTGCTGATCGCGCCACTGCTGCTGGCGGTGACGGCCTGGATCAAGCTCGATTCGCGCGGGCCGGTGCTCTTTCGCCAGGTGCGCGTCGGTCGTGCAGGCCGCGAGTTCCACATCCTCAAGTTCCGGACGATGCATGTCGACGCGCCGTCGCGCGGCCCCCAGATCACGGTGGGCCGGGATCCCCGCATCACCCGTTCGGGTCACTTCCTGCGCAAGTACAAGCTCGACGAGCTTCCGCAGTTCTTCAACGTCCTGGTGGGCGACATGAGCGTGGTCGGCCCGCGACCGGAAGTGCCTCGCTACGTGGCGATGTACCCGCCGTCCACGCGCGAGCTGGTGCTCAGCGTCCGCCCCGGAATCACCGATCTCGCGTCGATCGAGTATCGCGACGAGAACGAGCTGCTCGGACGCAGTGCCGATCCCGAGCGCACCTACGTCGAGCAGGTGATGCCGGCCAAGCTGTCCTTCTGCGAGCGCTACGTGCGCGAGCGAAGCTTCGCCGGCGATCTCGGCATCATCGGCCGGACCTTCGTCGCCGCCTTCGCCCGGCGCTGACAATCGCACCATGCCCCTGAATCTGATGCGCCGATTGACCGCCCTGCCGCAGCGGGCGAAGAGCATGCTGATCGTGGCGGCCGACCTGCTGCTGCTTCCGTTCGCGCTGTGGTCGGCGATCGTCCTGCGCCTCGGCGAGATTCCGCTGGAGAGCGGTCCGCCCTGGTGGGCCTATGCGCTGACCCTGGTGGTGTCCCTGCCGCTGTTCCTTCACCTCGGCCTGTACCGCGCCGTGATCCGCTACCTTGAGACGCGCGCATTCATGCTGGTCATTGGGGCGTCGCTGGGCGCCGCGGCCATCTTCGCGCTGGTGGAGATGCTGATTGGCATTCCCGGGATTCCGCGCACGGCGCTGATCATCTACGCCGCGCTGTCGGCAGGGTACGTCGCGCTGGCACGGCTGGCCGCGCGCCAGCTGCTGCGCGGCAAGGGGCACGATGGCCGCGATGCCGTGCCGGTGGCGATCTACGGTGCCGGGGCGGCGGGCCGTCAGCTGGCGCAGGCATTGCGCCTGGGCGGCGAGTTCCGGCCGGTGGCGTTCATCGACGACGCCGTGCTCCTCCAGGGCCGATCGATCATGGGTCTGGCGGTGCACTCGATGCCCGACCTACCCACGCTCAGCGAGCGCATGGGCCTGACGATGGTGATCGTCGCGATTCCCAGCCTGTCGCCGGGTCAGCGTGCAGCGCTGCTGCGCCGACTGGAACCTCTGAATCTGGAAGTTCGGCTGGTTCCAGGCATGTCGGAACTGATCCGCAACGAGCTCGGAGCCGCGGACGTTCGCGAGGTACGCCCCGAGGACCTGCTCGGCCGCGACGCGGTGCAGCTCGACTCGGACGCGCTGAGCAGCTTCCTGGGTGGACGCACCGTGATGGTCACCGGGGCCGGCGGCTCGATCGGCTCTGAACTGTGCCGGCAGATCGCGCGCTACCGTCCTCGCTGCCTGGTGCTGTTCGAGCTCAGTGAACTGGGCATGTACACCCTGCGCGAGGAGCTGATCGAACGGCATCCCGAGCTGGCGCTGGTGTGCGCGATCGGTGACGTGAAGAACGCGGCGCGCGTGGAGCATGTCCTGGGCGCGCACCGGCCCGCGGTAGTGTTCCATGCTGCGGCCTACAAGCACGTGCCGCTGATGGAGGAAGTCAATGCCTGGGAAGCGTTGCGCAACAACACCTTCGGCACCTTCGTCGTCGGCGAGGCGGCAATCCGCCACGGCGTCGAGAAGTTCGTGCTCGTCTCCACCGACAAGGCGGTCAACCCGACCAACGTGATGGGCGCGTCCAAGCGCCTGGCCGAGACCGTCTGCCAGACGCTCAACGGTCGCGGTGCGACGCGCTTCGAGATAGTCCGGTTCGGGAACGTTCTCGGCAGCAGCGGCAGCGTCATTCCCAAGTTCCGCGACCAGATTGCCGCGGGAGGCCCGGTCACGGTCACCCATCCGGACATCGTCCGTTACTTCATGTCCATCCCCGAGGCCGCGCAACTCGTGCTGCAGGCCGCCTGCATGGGGCAGGGTGGCGAGGTCTTCGTGCTCGACATGGGCGAGCCCGTGCGCATCATCGACTTGGCGCGCAATATGATCCGCCTGTCCGGCCACACCGAGGACGAGATCGGGATCGAGTTCACCGGGCTTCGCCCGGGCGAGAAGCTCTTCGAAGAGCTGCTGTCGGACAGCGAGTACACGCGACCGACGCACCACTCCAAGATCCGCATTGCCCGCGTGCGCTTCGTCGAGCAGGCGTGGTGGCTGAAACTGCACGACTGGATCACGCAGGACCGCTGGGTCGACGACGACGAGGTGCGCCGGACGGTCGCCGGCTTCCTGCCGGAGTACAAGCCCTGGCCCGGTTCGGCATCCGCGCCTGCGGCGCCGGCGCGCTCGATCGCCAGCGATCCCTGACGGTCAGACGACCCCGGCCTGCAGCAGCATGCGCATGCTGACCGCACCGATCAGCTGGCCATTGTCGTCGACCACGGGCAACGCCGAGATGCCCTTGCTTTCCATGACCTCGACCGCCTCCACGGCGAGCCGATCGGCCCGAGTGGTCGTGAACTGCCGGTTCATCTCCTCGGCGATCGGCGTGGTCTTGATGTCGACATCGCGGTCCAGGGTGCGCCGCAGGTCACCATCGGTGTACACGCCGACCAGTTTTCCCGCGTCGTCCAGGATGCCAATGAAGCCCAGTCCGGCGCGGGACATCTCCACCAGTGCTGCGCGCACCGTAGTGTGAGGACGGGTGTGTGGAAGATCGGTTCCGGTGACCATCACGTCCTCGATGGTCATCAGCAGCTTGCGGCCCAGCGTGCCATGCGGGTGCGTCGCGGCGAACATGTCGGCCGTGAACCCGCGCGCCTCGAGCAGGCACAGGGCCAGTGCATCTCCCAAGGCGAGGGTGAGCGTGGTGCTGGCCGTCGGAGCCAGGCCGAGCGGGCAGGCTTCGCGTTCGACCGCTGTATGAACGACGGCATCGGCATGGCGGCCCAGCGGCGAGTCGGACACGCCGGTCAGCGCCACCGTCCGCACGCCGTGGCGCTTCAGGTAGGGAAGCACGCGCAGCAACTCGTCGCTCTTGCCCGACTGCGAGATGGCAACCACCACGTCGTGCGGCGTGACCATGCCGAGATCGCCATGACCGGCCTCGCCGGGATGCACGAACAGCGCGGGCGTACCGGTGCTGGCCAGCGTCGCCGCGATCTTGCGGCCGATGTGTCCCGACTTGCCCATGCCCATGAGCACGACCCGGCCAGGCGGGCGCGTTTCGAGCAGGATGCGTAATGCTTCCAGGAAGGGGGCACCCAGGCGGTCGCGGGCGGCAACGATCGCGCGCGCCTCGACGTCCAGCACCTGTCTGGCAAGCGCGAGGAGATCGGTCGACGGGGATGTCTTCATGTCAGGCAAAGTTCGGGGCCGTCGCGAACGGGAGGCCGGCAGCATCCTTGGCCGAGACGAGGTAGGGCGGAGTGCCGGGCCAGTCGATGGCCAGATCGGGATCGTTCCAGCGGATGCAGGCTTCGGCCTCCTGCACGTAGTAATCGGTGGTCTTGTACAGAAAGTCGGCCGAGTCGCTGAGCACAACGAAGCCATGCGCCAGGCCCGGTGGTATCCACAGCTGCCGGTGGTTGTCCTGCCCGAGTTCGAAGCCGACCCAGCGCCCGAAGGTCGGGCTGCTGCGTCGAAGGTCGACGGCGACGTCGAACACCAAGCCCTGCGTGACGCGCACCAGCTTGCCCTGGGCATGCGGCGCCACCTGGTAGTGAAGCCCACGCAGCACGCCTCTGGTGGAGCGCGAGTGGTTGTCCTGCACGAACGCGACGTGCCTTCCGACGGCCGCGTCGAAGACCCGCTGGTTGAAACTCTCCATGAAGAAGCCCCGCTCGTCGCCGAAGACCCTCGGCTCGAGCACCAGCACCCCTTCGATGGCGGTCGGCGTGACCTTCATCAGTACACCCGCTCCTTCATCAGCCTGGCGAGGTACTGCCCATAGCCGTTCTTCAGCATGGGCTGCGCGAGTGCCTGCAGCTGCTCCGAACTGATCCAGCCGGCGCGCCAGGCGATCTCCTCGGGGCAGGCGACCTTGAGTCCCTGGCGCTTCTCCAGCGTGGCGATGAACTGCCCGGCTTCCATCAGGCTATCGTGGGTGCCAGTGTCCAGCCAGGCGTAGCCGCGGCCCATGATCTCGACGTCGAGCTGGCCCTGGCCCAGGTAGCGGGCATTGACGTCGGTGATCTCCAGCTCACCCCGGGTCGATGGCTTGATGCTGGCGGCAATGTCGCACACCTGATCATCGTAGAAGTACAGGCCTGTTACGGCGTAGTTGCTTTTCGGCGCCCTGGGCTTTTCCTCAATGCTCAGTGCGCGCCTTTCCGGGCCGAACTCGACGACGCCGTAGCGCGCCGGGTCGGTGACATGGTAGGCAAATACGGTGGCGCCCGACGTGCGGCTCGCCGCGTTGCTCAGCAGGCGCTGCAAGTCGTGCCCGTAGAAGATGTTGTCGCCCAGCACCAGCGCGCTGGGATATCCGCCCACGAACTCCCGGCCGAGGATGAACGCCTGGGCCAACCCATCGGGGCTGGGCTGCACGCAGTAGCGGATGTTCAGCCCCCACTGGGCGCCATCGCCGAGCAGCGCTTCGAACCGTGGCGTGTCCTGTGGCGTGCTGATGAGGAGGATCTCGCGGATGCCGGCCAGCATGAGCGTGGCCAGAGGGTAGTAGACCATCGGCTTGTCGTACACCGGCAGCAGCTGCTTGCTCATCGCGAGCGTGGCCGGGTGCAGCCGCGTACCGGATCCACCGGCGAGGATGATGCCCTTGCGATTCATGTGCGGGCCCCGTTCTCGCGGCGCCACAGCTCGGCCCCGATCACGTAGAAGCAGGCGACGACCAGCGCGAGGATGCCGGTCAGCACGGTGATCAGTCCGCGCTTGGGGCCTGCCTTCTTCTCCGGTGGATGGGCCGTGTCCACCACCTGAATCAGTGCACCTTCGCGGCTCTCGTCCACCTTCGCAAGCTCGTACTGCTTGACGAAGATATCGAACAACGCTTCCTGGTACTTGAACTCGCGGTAACGGTCCACGTACTCCGAGCCGCCTCGAGGCACGTCCTGCCGCTCGGCGCGTGCCACCTGATCACGCAGCGCACTAAGCGCGGCCCGCTGCTGTATCACCTCGGGCGTGTTCTCGGCCAGCATGCGACGCAGCGTCTGCAGACGCACCTCTGCGGCAGTGGCCTGAGCGCGCAGCCGCGCATAGCTCTCCGCGGCGGACTTCGGCTCGACCTTCAGTGTTCCCTGGCTGATACCGCTCTCCTCCAGCGCACTCTGCGCCTTCGACAGCCGTTCCTTAGTCTGAGCGAGTTGCTGCTCGAAGAACGCCCGCCGCTGCTGTGCCTCAGAAACGGCCAGCCCGGTGGTCATCTGCCGGAGTTCTTCGACATACGCATTGGCGATTTCTGCCGCCCGTGTCGGATCGCGGTCGTCCACACTGACGCTGATGAGGCCATCCTTCTTGCCCACGCCAATGCGGACGTTCTCTCTCAGCTGCTTGCGTGCGTCCTGCCGGTACTCCTTGTCGTAAACACTGAGAAGCTTGAACCGCTCGATCAGCTGATCGCTGACAGTCGTGCTTTGCATCAGAGCCACGTACTGGTCGGCCGGGCTCTTCACGTTCGCGAGCCCGCCCGCCAGGCCGGCAAGTGCTCCTAGTTGCGAGATGGCAGCGGCGGCGGCGCTTTGTTGCTGCTGCGGTGGCAGGATCACTGTCGTGGCGGTGTACCAAGGCGGGATGAGGCTGACCATGCCGAGGCCTGCCGCGCCGGCCAGCACCGCAGTGCCCGCGATGAGTTTCCATCTCGCGACCAGCATCGAGAACAACTCGACGAAGGAGACGCCCCCGTCGTCTTCTAAACATTCATCCTGCGCGGCAGCTATCGTCTTTTCGGTCATGGGAGCTGTTACTTCAGCGTTTTGATGGCCGCCGCACCCAGGCCGAACTGCGCCAGGATCTGCGTCCACTCCTTGGCGTTCTGCACGAAAGTGGTCTTGCCGACCTCCTCCGGCACGAAGATGGTGTCGCCCGGCTGGGCGGGCAGGC
>NZ_JBFXIO010000031.1:0-20557 GCF_050175855.1 Piscinibacter sp. | reverse complement strand
GCTGCCCTGGCTCGACGGGCGCTGGGCCGCCGACCTCTTCCACCCGGAGACGCTGCGCGACGCCGGCGTGCGGCTCGGCAAGGGCGCCGCCATCGGCGCCGGCGTAGGCCTGGCCGCCGACGTGGCGCTGGCCGGGCTCTCGCTCGGCGCCGCAGCCGCCCTCGGTGCCACCGTGGGCGGCGCGATCAGCCAGGGCTTCGGCCCGCTCGGCCGGCGCCTGGCAGACGCCGTGCAGGGGCGCGAGTCGCTGTCGCTGGAAG
This sequence comes from Piscinibacter sp., assembly GCF_050175855.1. GTDB lineage: Bacteria > Pseudomonadota > Gammaproteobacteria > Burkholderiales > Burkholderiaceae_C > Piscinibacter. The sequence goes on along the minus strand of NZ_JBFXIO010000031.1, from coordinate 20,297 downwards.
ACACCGTGCTGCTGGTGGTCGCCCAGCGGCTGCTCGGCCTGCACCTGGCGCTGCAGGCTCGCGGCCATGCCGCCGACGACCGCATCGACCTGGAACGCAGCGCGCTGCCGATGGACCGCCTGAAGCCCCTGCTGCGCACGCTGCAGCCGGCCCGTGCCCACCCGCGCTGGGCCGACGAGGATTCGCCGCGGCGCGAGGCCGCGCAGCGCGAGCTGCTCGCGGCGCTGCGTGCGCTGGCCTGAGCTTCAGCCCTCCTGAGGGGCTGTGGCCGGGCTTCCGCCGGAGGCCAGCACGCCCTGCAACCACGCTCCCGCCGCGAGGCCACCGAGCACCCACAGCATGTCGAGGTTGCCGGTGCCCAGCCCCGCGATGGCCGGGCCGGGACAGACACCACTGAGGCCCCAGCCGACGCCGAACAGCGCCGAGCCGACGAAGGTGTCGCGGTGCATGCGGGCGGTGTGGGCCTCATAGGCCGCGGCCAGCAGCGGCGTTCGGCGCCAGCGCGGTGCGAGCTGGTAGGCCGCCAGCGTGACGGCGAGGCCGCCGCCCATCACCAGCATCAGGCCGAAATCCTGCAACTGCAGGAACGACAGCACCACCTCCGGCCGCACCATGCCCGACAGCGCGAGGCCGAAGCCGAACAGCGCGCCGGCCGCGACGGTGACGATCGCAGCCGTCATGGCGCCACCCCGAGCGCGCCCAGCGCCATCGCGGTGAGGAAGCCGGTGGCCATGAAGGTCAGCACCGCCAGCAGCGAGGGCAGCTTCAGCGAGCCCATGCCGCAGATGCCGTGGCCCGACGTGCAACCGCCGGCCAGCCGTGCGCCGAAGCCGGCGACGAGGCCGCCGAGCGCGAGTCGCCACGCCGGCACGCCGGTGGCCAGCGGTTCGGCAGGCCCGAGCAGCAGCCACCAAAGCGCCGCGCCGAGCACCAGCCCGAGCGCGAGCTGCAGCCGCCACGCACGGCTGGCCAGCCAGCGCGGCTGCCGGAACGCGACGCGTGATGACACGTACGACCAGCTGGAGGTGAACACCGAGCTCATGCCGGCCAGCCGGCCGGTGGCCACATACAGCAGCGCCACGCCGGCGCCGATGAACAGGCCGCCGGCGAGGTAGTGCTGCCAACCGTTCGGGAAGAACGATGCGATCACGGCGCGCTCCCAGGTTGCCAGCCGCCGCCCAGCACGCGGTACAGCGCCGTGAGGTTCTGCGCCGCCAGCGCCTGCTGCTGCACCAGCGCCTGCTGCGCGGCGAACAGCGAGCGCTGCGCATCGAGCCGCTCCAGAGAACTGGTGGCACCGTTGCGCCAGCGCAGCTCCACCAGCCGGTGGCGCGCCTCCTCGGCAGCGAGCTGCCGCTCCTGCGCACGCAGCTGGTCGGCCAGCGTGGCGCGGCCGGCCAGCGCGTCGGCCACCTCGCGGAACGCGCTCTGGATCGCTCGCTCGTACTGCGCCACCGCGATGTCGCGGCTGGCCTTGGCGAGGTCGAGGTTGCCCTGGTTGCGGCCGGCGTCGAACAGCGGCTGGATCAACTGCGGCGCGAAGCTCCACGCCGAGTTGCCGGACTTGAACAGGTCGCCGAGGTCGCCGCTGGCGACGCCCACGCTGCCGGTCAGCGTGATGCGCGGGAAGAAGGCCGCACGTGCCGCGCCGATGTTCGCGTTGGCGGCGATCAGCTGCTGCTCGGCCTGGCGAACGTCGGGCCGGCGCAGCAGCACCTCCGAGGGCAGGCCTACCGGCAGTTCCGGCAGGGCCGACATCGCCTGCACCGGCGCCGCCGCAGGAAGGTCAGCGGGCAGCGGCTGGCCGAGCAGCAGCGTGAGCGCGTTCTCGTCGAGCGCACGCTGGCGCGTGGCCTGGGCCAGGCTGACCTTCGCCGACTCCAGCAGCGATTCGGCCTGGCGCAGGTCGAGCTCGGAGCTGGCGCCGTTGTCGAAGCGCAGCTTCACCAGGCGCAGCGACTCCTCGCGCGTGGCCAGCGTCTGCCGGGTGACCTCGAGCAGCGCGTCGTCGGCAGCCAGCGCGATATGCGCATTGGCCACCGCCGCCACCAGGCTGATCTGAACTGCCTTGCGCGCCTCCTCGCTGGCCAGCACCTGGGCAGCGGCGGCATCGCTCAGGTTGCGCAGGCGGCCGAACAGGTCGAGCTCGTAGGCCGTGACCTGCAGACCCGCGGTGTACAGCGAGTTGATGCCGCCGGAAGCGGTGGGCGTGCGCGAGCCGGTCAGGCCGGCGTTGAGCGTCGGCCAGCGGTCGGCGTCGCGCACCGCGGCCTGGGCGCGCACCGCCTCGATGTTCAGCGCGGCGATGCGCAGGTCGCGGTTGTTGGCCAGCGCGATGGCGATCAGGCGCTTCAGGCGCTCGTCGATGAAGAACTGCCGCCAGTCGAGTTCGGCTGCGGCCGGTGCGCTCGCCGCGGCTTCGGGCGCGAGCGGGAAGCGCTCGGCCACCGGTGCCACCGGGCGCTCGTACTTCGGCGCGAGGTTCATGCAGCCGGCCAGCAGCACCGCGGACAGTGCCGCGGCGCCGCGGATCAGGTGCGTGCTCATGCGTCCTCCTTGCCCGGCGCGACAGGAGCGTCAGCGCCGACCGCATGGCCATGCTCGCGGTCGAAGCGGCGCTGCCGCTCGCTGCCCTTGAAGATGCTTCGCACGACGACGAAGAACACCGGCACGAAGAACACCGCGAGGAAGGTGGCGCTGAGCATGCCGCCGAGCACGCCGGTGCCGATGCTGTGCTGGCTGGCCGAGCCGGCGCCGCTGGCCAGCACCAGCGGCAGCACGCCGAGCATGAAGGCCATCGAGGTCATGATGATCGGCCTGAAGCGCAGGTGTGCCGCTTCCAGCACCGCATCGACCAGGCTGCGGCCCTGCGCCGCCAGATCCTTCGCGAACTCGATGATCAGCACCGCGTTCTTCGCCGACAGGCCGATGATGGTGATCAGGCCGACCTTGAAGAACACGTCGTTCTCCAGCCCGCGGAAGTTGGCGCCGAGGATCACGCCGAGCACGCCCAGTGGCACCACCAGGATCACCGCCAGCGGGATCGACCAGCTCTCGTACAGCGCCGCCAGGCACAGGAATACCGACAGCAGCGAGAACGCGAACAGGATCAGCGCCGTGGAGCCGGAGAGCTTCTCCTCGCGCGACAGGCCCGTCCACTCGTAGGCGAAGCCCGGCGGAAGCTGCGCGGCCAGGCGCTCCATCTCGGCGATCGCGGCGCCGCTGCTCACCCCAGGCGCCGGCTCGCCGGCGATGCGCATCGTCGGGTAGCCGTTGTAGCGGATCTTCTGCATCGGCCCGGTGATCCAGCGCGTGCTCGCGAACGCCGACAGCGGCACCGGGTTGCCGGCGCTGTTCAGCGCGTTGATGCGCAGGAGGTCGTCGGGCTGCATGCGCGTGGGCGCATCGGCCTGCACCACCACGCGCTGCACGCGTCCGGCGTTGGGGAAGTCGTTGACGTAAGAGGAGCCGAGCGACGTCGACAGCGCGCTGTTGATCGCCGCGAAGCTCACGCCCAGCGCGCTGGCCTTGTCGCGATCGATGTCGAGCTGCAGCTGCGAGGCGTCTTCCAGGCCGTCGGGCCGCACCGCCACCAGCAGCGGGCTCTTCTGCGCCAGGCCGAGCAGCTGGTTGCGCGCCGCCAGCAGCGCCGCGTGGCCGTTGCCGCCGCGGTCCTGCAGGCGCATCGCGAAGCCGTTGGCGCGGCCGAGATCGCGGATCGCCGGCGGGCTGACCGGGAAGATGAAGGCATCGCGGATCCTGCCCAGCGCCCCGAAGGCGCGGCCCACCAGCGCCTGGGCCGACTGGCCCGGCTCGGTGCGCTCGTCCCAATCCTTCAGCGTGACGAAGGCCAGGCCGGCATTTTGGCCGCTGCCCGAGAAGCTGAAGCCCATCACCGAGACCATGTTCTGCACCTCGGGCTGGGCCAGCATGTACTTCTCCGCCTGCTGCATCACCGCCAGCGTGCGGTTCTGCGTGGCACCGGGCGGCAGCTGGACGTTGACGAGGATGTTGCCCTGGTCCTCGTTGGGGATGAAGGAGGTGGGCAGGCGGCCGAACAGCACCACCACCGCGCCGATGATCGCCGCGTAGATGATCATGAAGCGCCCGGCGCGGCGCAGGATCTTTGCCACCCAGCCTTCGTAGCCCTTGGCGGTGCGGGTGAAGAAGCGGTTGAACCAGCCGAAGAAGCCGCCCTTGGCGTGGTGGTGACCCGCCTCCACCGGCTTGAGCAGCGTGGCGCACAGCGCCGGCGTGAGCGACAGCGCCAGGAAGGCCGAGAACGCCACCGAGGTGACCATCACCGCCGCGAACTGCCGGTAGATGTTGCCCACCGCACCGCTGAAGAAGGCCAGCGGCACGAACACCGAGATCAGCACCACCGTCACGCCGATGATGGCGCCGGAGATCTGCCCCATCGCCTTGCGCGTGGCCTGCAGCGGGGGCAGGCCCTCGGTGCTCATGATGCGCTCGACGTTCTCCACCACGACGATCGCGTCGTCGACCACGATGCCGATCACCAGCACCATGCCGAACATGGTCAGCACGTTGATCGAGAAGCCCATCGCCAGCAGCGAGGCGAAGCTGCCGAGCAGCGCGATCGGCACCACCAGCGTCGGGATGATGGTGTAGCGGATGTTCTGCAGGAACAGGTACATCACGAGGAACACCAGGATCACCGCCTCGACCAGCGTCTCGACCACCTGGCGGATCGAGATGCCGATGAAGGTCGAGCTGTCGTACGGGATGGTGGCCTTCACGCCGGCCGGGAAGTAGGGGCGCAGTTCGTCGAGCCGGGTCTTGATCGCCTTGGCCGTCTGCAGCGCGTTGGCGGTGGGCGAAAGCTGGATGCCGATGCCGGTGGAAGGCTCGCCGTTGAGCCGCGTGCGCACGCCGTAGCTCTGCGCGCCGAGTTCGATGCGGGCCACGTCGCGCAGCCGCACGGTGGAGCCGTCGGGGTTGGCGCGCAGCACGATGTTGCCGAACTGCTCGGTGGTCTCGCGCTGGCCCTTGACCACCACGGTGGCGAAGATGCCCTGGTCGGGCGTATTGGGCAGGTCGCCGATCGTGCCGGACGACACCTGCGCGTTCTGCGCCGCGATGGCGGCGTTGACGTCGGCCGCCGAGAGGCGGTAGCCCACCAGCTTGGCCGGGTCGATCCAGATGCGCATCGCGCGCTCGGTGCCGAACTGCTGCGCCTGCCCCACGCCTGGCACGCGCTGCATCTCGGGCAGCACGTTGCGCGCGGCGAAATCGCCCAGCGCCACTGGGTCGAGCACGCCCTTGTCGCTGGACAGCACGATGAACAGCAGGAAGTTCGGGTTCGCCTTGTCGACACGCACGCCCTGCTGCACCACCGCCTGCGGCAACCGCGGCGTGGCGCGGGACAGGCGGTTCTGCACGTCGACCTGGGCCAGGTCGGCATTGGTGCCGGGCTCGAAGCTCAGCGTGATCGAGCCGCTGCCATCGGCCTGAGCCACCGATTCGAAATAGGCGAGGCCCGGCGAGCCGTTCATCTCGCGCTCGATCACGGCGATGACGCTGTCCTCCAGCGTCTGCGCCGAGGCGCCCGGATAGCCCACGTTGACGACGATCGACGGCGGTGCCACCGGCGGGTATTGCGCCACCGGCAGCTGGGTGATCGACACGCCGCCGATGACGAGGATGAACAGCGCGATCACCCACGCGAAGATGGGCCGGTCGATGAAGAACTGCGCCATGGAAGCGGCCCCTTCAGCGCGAGGCGGCCGAGGCCGGCGCGCTCGCGGCAGCCACCGCCGGGGCGCCGGCCGCGCCTGCCGGCTGCCACGCCACCGGCTTCACCGGCGCGTTCGGGCGGATCTTCTGGAAGCCGTCGACCACCACCTGCTCGCCGCCGGAGAGCCCCTCGAGCACCACCCATTGCCGGTTCGGCCCCAGGCTCACCTTGACCGGCCGCGGCGCTACCTTGCCGTCGGCGCCGACCACCATCACCGTATCGCCGGCGCCGCCACGCTGCACCGCCTGCTGCGGCAGCGCGATGCCCGCCGGCAGTTCGGCCTGCGCCAGGCGCACGCGCACGTACAGCCCGGGCAGCAGCGCGCCCTTCGGGTTGGGCACCTCGGCGCGCAGCGCGATCTGGCCGGTGGTCGGGTCGACCGAGAGGTCGGAGAACAGCAGCTTGCCGCGCTGCGGGTAGACGCTGCCGTCGTCGAGCACGAGGCTCACCGCCACCGAGCCAGCCGTGCCGGCGCTCTGGAACTTGCCGCTGGCGATGGCCGCGCGCAGGCGCAGCACCTCGTCGGCGCTCTGCGTGAAATTGACGAACAGCGGATCAATCTGCTGCACCACGGCCAGCTGCGTGGCCTCGCCCTGGCCGACCAGCGCCCCTTCGGTGACCAGCGCACGGCCGATACGCCCGGAGATCGGCGAGGTGACGCTGGTGTAGCCCAGGTTGATCTGCGCCGTCTGCACCGCCGCCTTGGCGGAAGCGACGTCGGCCTCGGCCTGCTTGAAGGCGGCCTGCGCGGCGATGTACTCCTGCTGGCTCACGGCGTTGGCTTCGGCCAGCGGCTTGTAGCGCTCGGCCTGAGCGCGCGTCTGCAGCAGGTTGGCCTCGGCGCGCGCCTGCGTGGCCTGCGCGGCGGCCAGCGCGGCGCGGAAGGGCGCGTCGTCGATGCGGAACAGCGGCTGGCCGGCCTTGACCTCGCTGCCCTCGGTGAACAGGCGCCGCTGCACGATGCCGGCGGCACGCGCGCGCACCTGGGCGACGCGCGAGGACTCGGTGCGCCCGGGCAGCTCGGACACGACGCCGACGCTGGCCGGCGTGGCGATGACGACGCCCACTTCCGGCGGCGGCGGGGCGGGCGGAGCGGCGCCCTGGCCCTTGGGCCCGCAGGCGGCCAGCGGCAGGGCCAGCACGGCAACGAGAGAGTGGAGACGGAAGCGTGCCCGCTGGCTGGTCATGGAATCCCCTTGTGACGATCGGCGCCTCCCGACGCCGACGACGAGAAGTTACTATACATACAAGCTTGAATGTATGTCGGTCATCCGCCGAAACACCCATGGCCCGCCGCACCAAGGAAGACGCCCTGCGCACCCGCGACCGCATCCTCGACATGGCGGAGCGCGAGTTCCTGCGCCGCGGCGTGTCGCGCACCTCGCTGGAGCAGATCGCCACGGCAGCGGGCGTGACGCGCGGCGCCGTCTACTGGCACTTCCGCAACAAGGCCGACCTGTTCAACGCGATGATGAACCGCGTGACGCTGCCGCTCGAGGCGGAGATCCTGCGCAGCGGCGAGCGCACGCTCGACGATCCCGTGGCGCAGATCCGCGGCAGCTACCTGGCGGCCTTGCGGGCGACGGTGAACGACCCGCAGGCCCGGCGTGTGTTCGAGGTCGCGCTGTTCAAGGTCGAGCACGGCAATGCCTTGCGCGGCGTGCGCGAGCGGCGCCTGACGGGCATTCGCAACCGGGTGGCCAACGTCGAACGCGGCCTGCGTCGCGCCGCGCGCCTGGGCAGGCTGCGCAGTGCCCTGCCGGCGCGCGCGGCGGCCATGGGCATGGAGTCGCTGGTCGACGGCCTGATCACCAACTGGATGATCGATCCGCAGGCCTTCGACCTCGTGCGCGTGGGCGAGCAGGCGATCGACGCCTACCTGCGCGGCCTGGCGCCGGCCGGCCCCTGATCAGAGCGGCTTGTGGAAGTAGGTGGTCGGGCAGGGCCGGCCGTCGGGCATCAGCGCGTAGTTGGGGATCACGCCGACACGCTGCCAGCCGCTGCGCTGGTAGAGCCGCTCGGCGTCGCCGCCGGTGACGGTGTCGAGCACCAGCACCGTCTTGCCCTCGTCTCGCGCGGCCTGCTCGGCCGCATCGAGCAGCGAGCGCGCCAGCCCGCGCCGGCGCGCGCGGCGGTGCACCAGCATCTTCGCCAGGTCGGCGCGGTGCGGCTGGTTGTCGGGCTGGGCCAGCACCAGCTGCACGGTGCCGTCGATCCGCCCCGGCTCGGCTTCGCCCACCAGCAGCAAGCGTTCGCCGCTGCGCACGCCGGCAGCCACACCACGCCAGAACGACAGCGCGCGCTCGCGCGGCAGTGGCCACATGAAGCTGACCGAGGCACCGCCTTCGACGCAATCCAGCAGCACCTCGGCCAGCGGCTCCACCAGCGCATCGACCTCGCCGGCAGCGACGCGCCGGATCGCGAAACCTGTGCTCATGCGACTCTCCTTGCCCCGCCGCGCGGCAGGCTGACCAGGGCGACGAGGTAGCGCGCCTCGCGTGTCCCGGGGTTGTGGAAGACGATGGGCGCGTCCAGCGTCATCGCCAGGCAGTCTCCGGCCTCCAGCCGCCAGATGGTGTCGCCCACCGTCAGCGTCATCGTGCCGTCGATCATCCAGACCTGCTGATGGACCTCGTCGTCGCGCGGCGCCGCCTCGTAGGCGACGCGCTGGCCGGCCGGGAAGCGCACGTCGACGAGCTGGATCGGCGAGCGCACCGGCGGTGACACGTTGCGGCGCAGATAGCCGGAGCCGGGATCGGCCCACAGCGGCTGGTCGGCCACGCGCGCCAGCGGCGAGGCGGCGGTGCCGGGCTCGGCCGGCTCCTCGAACATCGAAGCCAGCGTGACGCCCAGTCCGGCGCTGAGCTTGTCGAGCACGCTCGCCGTCGGGCTGCTCTGCCCGCGCTCGATCAGCGAGATGTTGGAGCGGCTCACGCCGCTGCGCGCGGCCAGGGCGTCGAGCGACCAGCCTCGCTCTTCACGCAACGATTTCAGGCGACGCGCGAGGCGCTGGGTGACATCCATGGCATCCAGTTTACTGGAATTTGTCTCCCGTAAACTGCCGGCATGGCTTGCGCCCGGTTAATGCCAGCCCAAGCGGCCAACGGCACACTCGCGACATGCATTGGGCGCTCCGGCTTCCCAGCCTCCTTCTCGCGCTGGCGCTTCCGGCACACGCGCAGAGCCTCGAACCTCCGCTTCCCGACCTGGCGGAACTCGAGGCGGCTGGCGCGCGCATCGGCGAGGTGCGCGTCGTGCCCGGGCCGATCTTCGACCTGTCCGATCCGAAGGAAGACCGCTGGCTGTTCCGCACCGCCAACCGGCTGCACATTCCCACTCGCGAGGGAGTCATCCGTCGCAGCCTGCTGTTCAAGTCCGGCGAACCGCTTTCGGTCCGGGTGATCGAGGAGACCGAACGCCTGCTGCGCAGCAACCGCTATCTGTACGACGTCGAGATCCGGCCGGTGGCGCTGAACGACGGCGTGGTCGATCTCGAAGTCCGCACACGAGACACCTGGTCTCTCGATCCCGGGCTCAGCGCGGGGCGTTCCGGCGGCGCGAACACCGGCGGGTTCAAGCTGCGCGAGTACAACATCCTCGGCACGGGCACGTCGATTGCGCTGGGGCGCTCCAAGGACGTCGACCGCACGAGCACCGAGTTCGACTTCTCCAACACCCGCGCGTTCGGCACCTGGGCTTCGTTCTCATACCAGCATGCCTCCAGCAGCGACGGCACGCGGGATGCGGTTTCGCTGGTCCGGCCGTTCTATGAACTCGACGCGCACTGGACGGCCGGCGCCTCGGCGCTGAGAGATGATCGCATCGACTCGATCTACAACGCCGGCAACGTGGTCAGCCAGTACCGCCGCGGCGAGCGGCGCGAGGAGGTGTTCGGCGGCTGGTCAGCCGGGCTGCGCGACGGCTGGGTGCAGCGCTACACGCTCGGGCTTCGCAAGCTCGAAGACAGCTACGCCGTCGAGCCGGGCCTGGTGGCGCCCGCCGGATTGCCGGCCACCGAGAAGCTCGTGCTGCCGTTCGCGCGCTACGAGCTGATCGAAGACCGCTTCGAGCGCGAGACCAACCGCAACCTCATCGGCAGGCCGGAGTTCTTTGCGCTGGGTTTGGCTGCGACCTTCGAGCTCGGCCGGGCGTCGGTGGCGCTCGGCTCGGCGCGCAACCCCTGGCTCTACAACGGCAACATCGCGCGCGGGTTCGAACCCTGGCCGGAGCATCGGTTGATGGTGCAGGCGCTGCTGTCGGGCGAGTTCGACGCAGGGGAATCGCGTCGGCAGCGCCTGGGCGCGCAGGCGCAGTACTACCTGCCGCAAGGCAGGCGCTGGCTCTTCTATGCGTCCGCGTCGGCCGATCGGGTGGTGCGGCCGTCGCTGCCCGACGCCTTGCTGCTCGGCGCGGACAACGGCCTGCGCGGCTATCCCCTGCGCTACCAGAGCGGCACGCGCCGCGCCCTGTTCACCGTGGAGGAGCGCTTCTACACCGACCTGTACGTCTGGCAGCTGTTCCGCGTCGGTGGGGCGGCGTTCTTCGACGTCGGGCGCGCCTGGGGCGGCGACAACGTCAACACGGTCAATCCGGGCTGGCTGCGCAATGCCGGCGTCGGGCTGCGCATCGTCAGCGTGCGCTCGGCCTTCAGCAACGTGCTGCACGTCGACCTGGCCTTCCCGATCGACGCCACCAGCGACATCAAGAAGGTGCAGCTGAACGTGAAGACGAAGACGAGCTTCTGAGTCAACCGCCCTTGCTCGGCGGCTTCAGCTGTTCCTCGAGCGCAGCCCATTCGGAAGGCGTGACCTCGATCTCGCTGATCTCGGGCTTGCGCGGCTCCATGCCGACCCGCCGTTCCCGCCCGGTGGGCGAGCCACGATCGGCCTTACGCCGGTCGCGGCCGGTGCGGCGGTCGGAGGCTTGCGATGGCTTCTTCGCGGAGGTCACGGCGCAACTCTAGCGGAGCCGGGCCGGCGCTGACCGATGCACGGCCTTTGCACCCGGGCAACAGCGCCCCGAAGCAGCGAAGCCCACCTAGAGGCGGGCTTCGAATGTGCCTGGGGCACTGGGTATTCGGTGGTTGCGAGGGCAGGATTTGAACCTGCGACCTTTGGGTTATGAGCCCAACGAGCTACCAGACTGCTCCACCTCGCGACTGAAGCTGCGGAGTATAGCCTAGTTTCGTCGACCGTGTTCGCCGAGTGCGTGCGGGGCGGAGCGAGGAGTCCTGTCCGGTCGGGCCTCGTCCGCTGGCCGGCACGCCACAAGCTCCGGCGGCTCACGCCCAGAGACGGCACGCCGCCTAGCCGTTGCCGTCGAGCCCCGGCGGCAGGCGGCGGCGCACCACCATCAGCGGCGGGTAGTTGACATGCAGCTTGCGCTGGTGGAAGCGCTGCAGCCGCTCGATCTCCACGCGCACGCGTTCCGAGAAACCCTTGCGCTGGCCGCGCCGGTCTTGCAGGAGGTCTTCGAAGATCTCCTCGACCTCGGTCTTGTCGCCCCAGGCCATCGCCAGGCGATTGGCGATGCGGGGGTAGTAGCGGCACAGGTGCTTGGGGTGGATGGCCGACGGGATGCGCCGCAGCCAGACGTGCGTCGGGCTCTGCAGCACGCGATCCTGGTCGCGCTGCGGGCTGCGCAGCCGCATCCAGTCGACGCTGTCGCCGCCGCCCTGGACCGGGCCCGACGCTTCTTCGGAGGTGTTGCTCGCGCTCATCTGATCTTCGCCACCCACACTTCGGATCGCGCTCCTGGCCCCCTGCCGCGGCAGCTTCAACCCCTTCGGCCTCATTCTGCCGTTTCGTCCGCGTCTGTGCAGCGGTCCGGCGCGGCCATCATCCGCATAGGGGGTCGAGTGAGCGTGATTTTGTTGGCTGGGCGGCTCGACTCCCTCGCAGGCAGGCCATGAGCGGTGCCCGGAAACAGAAAAGCCGGCTCACGCCGGCTTCCGGTTCGATCGAGATCGCGGATCAGGCCGTCACTCGGCCTTCTCGGCGGCGGGCGCCTCTTCGGCAGCCACCGGCTCCGGGCGGTCGACCAGTTCGACGAAGGCCATCGGCGCGTTGTCGCCGACACGGAAACCCATCTTCAGGATCCGCGTGTAGCCGCCCGGGCGCGCCTTGTAGCGCGGGCCCAGTTCGTTGAACAGCTTGGTGACCACGGCGCGGTCGCGCGTGCGATCGAAGGCCAGGCGGCGGTTGGCCAGCGTGGGCTCCTTGGCCAGCGTGATCAGCGGCTCGACGACGCGGCGCAATTCCTTGGCCTTGGGGACCGTGGTCTTGATCGCCTCGTGCGTCAGCAGCGAGTTGCACATGTTGCGCAGCATCGCCTGGCGATGCTCGCTGGTGCGGTTGAGTTTGCGAAGTCCGTGACGGTGACGCATGGTGCTTTCCTGTCTTTATTGAACCCCGGCCGTGTCAGGTACCGGGGGTTGCACATCGCGCTGAGCGTTTCAGCGCTTGTCCAGGCCCTGCGGGGGCCAGTTCTCGAGGCGTGCGCCGAGCGTGAGGCCACGCGAGGCGAGCACTTCCTTGATCTCGTTGAGCGACTTGCGGCCGAGGTTCGGCGTCTTCAGCAGCTCGGTCTCGGTGCGCTGGATCAGATCGCCGATGTAGTAGATGTTCTCGGCCTTCAGGCAGTTGGCCGAGCGCACGGTCAGCTCGAGCTCGTCGACCGGGCGCAGCAGGATCGGATCGAACTTCTGGTCGCTGCGCTCGGTACGGCCGGCGTCGAAGATCTGGTCGACCTGGCCCTCGAGCTGCGCGAACACCGCGAGCTGCTCCACCAGCACCTTGGCCGAGGCGCGGATCGCCTCTTCCGGCGTGATGGCGCCGTTGGTGACGATCTCCATCACGAGCTTGTCGAGGTCGGTTCGCTGCTCGACGCGGGCGCTCTCGACGGTGTAGCTCACGCGCGAGACCGGCGAGAACGAGGCGTCCAGCACGATGCGGCCGATCGACTTGGTCGGCTCGTCGCCGTAGCGGCGCAGCGTGCCCGGCACGTAGCCGCGGCCCTTCTCGACCTTGATCTGCATGTCGAGCTTGCCGCCTTGCGACAGGTGGGCGATGACGTGCTCGGGGTTGATGATCTCGACGTCGTGCGGCGTCTGGATGTCGCCGGCGGTGACCGGGCCTTCGCCTTCCTTGCGCAGCACCAGCGTGACTTCGTCGCGGTTGTGCAGGCGGAACACGACGCCCTTGAGGTTCAGCATGATGTGAACCACGTCCTCCTGAACCCCGTCGATCGCAGAGTACTCGTGCAGCACGCCGGCGATCGTCACCTCGGTCGGCGCGTAGCCGATCATGGACGACAGCAGCACGCGGCGCAGCGCGTTGCCCAACGTGTGGCCGTAGCCGCGCTCGAACGGCTCGAGCGTGACCTTGGCGCGATTGCCGCCGAGCGGCTCCACGTTGATGGCTTTGGGTTTCAGCAGATTGGTTTGCATTGAGTCCTGTTCCTCTCAATACCCTCGGCTCGTTACACCGATAAGGCTGGCGGACATGGCCGGGCTGTGTTCGCCTCGCCATGTGCCCGGCACGGCACGGCGAGGGGAGGGACCTGGCGCCGACGCGACAGGCCCGAAGACGGCATCAGCGCGAGTACAACTCGACGATCAGCGCTTCCTTGATGTCGGCGCCGAATTCGTCGCGATCCGGGGCCTTCTTGAACACGCCCTCGAGCTTGTTCGCATCGACCTGCACCCAGCCCGGCATGCCCTGAGCTTCAGCCAGCTTGACCGCATCGGTGACGCGCAGCTGCTTCTTGGCCTTCTCGCGGACGGCGATGGTGTCGCCCGGCTTCACGAGGTAGGAGGCGATGTTCACCACCTCGCCGTTGACCGTGATGCCCTTGTGCGAGACCAGCTGGCGCGCCTCAGCGCGCGTGCTGCCGAAGCCCATGCGGTACACGACGTTGTCCAGGCGCGACTCGAGCAGCGTCAGCAGGTTCGAACCGGTGTTGCCCTTGCGGCGCTCGGCCTCGGCGAAGTAGCGGCGGAACTGGCGCTCCAGCACGCCGTACATGCGCTTGACCTTCTGCTTCTCGCGCAGCTGCAGGCCGAAGTCGCTGGTGCGGCTGCCCGAGGTGCGGCCGTGCTGGCCGGGCTTGGAGTCGAACTTCGCCTTGTCGCTGATCGGGCGGCGGGCGCTCTTCAGGAAAAGGTCGGTGCCTTCACGGCGGGAGAGTTTGGCCTTGGGGCCGAGGTAACGTGCCACGTTGGTGTCCTTCGTTCAATCTGGCGCGAGCACTCCCCGGAGGGAGACGTCGCGTGAGCCTGGCGGAGTGTTGTTATGGGCGCTCAGGCGGTGGGCTTCACAAGCGAAAAAGTCGGCGAGGCCGCAACGGCTTCGCCGACCACGGAAAACAGCGCTCAGATGCGGCGGCGCTTCTGCGGACGGCAGCCGTTGTGCGGCACCGGCGTGACGTCCGAGATCGAGTTGATCCGGATGCCCAGCGAGGCCAGCGCGCGCACCGACGACTCGCGGCCGGGACCCGGGCCCTTGATCCGCACGTCGAGGTTCTTGATGCCCTGCTCCTGGGCAGCGCGGCCGGCGACTTCCGCGGCCACCTGGGCGGCGAACGGCGTGCTCTTGCGCGAGCCCTTGAAGCCCTGGCCGCCACTGCTGGCCCACGACAGCGCGCCGCCCTGGCGGTCGGTGATCGTGATGATCGTGTTGTTGAACGACGCGTGCACGTGCGCGATGCCGTCCGCGACGTTCTTGCGGATCTTCTTGCGGACGCGTTGCGCGGCGGTGTTGACGGGTGCCTTAGCCATGTTCGTGACCTTCGTTCAATGCTTACTTCTTGACCAGGGCGCCCGACTTGCGCGGGCCCTTGCGCGTGCGCGCATTGGTCTTGGTGCGCTGGCCGCGCACAGGCAGCCCGCGGCGATGACGGAAGCCGCGGTAGCAGCCGAGGTCCATCAGTCGCTTGATGTTGATCGACATCTCGCGGCGCAGGTCGCCCTCGATCGTCATCTTGCCGATCTCTTCCCGGATCTTCTCCAGGTCGCCGTCGGTCAGGTCCTTGATCTTCTTCGAGTACGCGACACCGACCTTGTCGCAGATCTTCTGCGCGGTCGTGCGGCCGATGCCGTAGATGTGCGTCAGGCCGATCTCGGTGTGCTTGTGCGGCGGAATGTTGATGCCAGCAATGCGTGCCATTTCTTGGATCCTTCAGTTCAGCCTTGACGCTGCTTGTGACGCGGGTCGGTGCAGATCACCCGCACCACACCCTTGCGGCGGATGATCTTGCAGTTGCGGCACATCTTCTTGACGGAAGCGGCTACTTTCATGGTCTTCTCCTAAGCCCTCGTCAGGCTGCTCACTTGGCCCGGAACACGATGCGGGCGCGACTCAAATCGTAGGGCGTCAGCTCGACCGTCACCTTGTCGCCCGGCAGGATGCGGATGTAGTGCATGCGCATCTTTCCGGAGATGTGGCCGAGCACGATGTGCCCGTTCTCCAATTTCACGCGAAACGTGGCGTTCGGCAGGTTCTCCAGAATCTCGCCTTGCATCTGGATGACATCGTCTTTCGCCATCTCAGCTCGCCTTGAAGTTCGCCTTCTTCAACAAACTCTCGTACTGCTGGCTCATCACGTAGCTCTGCACCTGGGCCCAGAAGTCCATCGTCACGACGACGATGATCAGCAGCGAGGTGCCGCCGAAGTAGAACGGCACGTTGTACTTCAGCACCAGGAACTCGGGCAGCAGGCAGACCGCGGTGATGTACACCGCACCCACCAGCGTCAGACGCGACAGGATCTTGTCGATGTGCTTCGCGGTCTGCTCGCCCGGGCGGATGCCCGGGATGAAGGCGCCGCTCTTCTTCAGGTTGTCGGCCGTCTCGCGGCTGTTGAACACCAGCGCCGTGTAGAAGAAGCAGAAGAAGATGATCGCCGCGGCGTACAGCATCACGTAGATCGGCTGGCCGGGAGAGAGCAGCGAAGCCAGGTCCTTCAGCCAGCGCAGGCCGTCACCGGTGGCGAACCAGCCCACCACGGTGGCCGGCAGCAGGATGATCGACGACGCGAAGATCGGCGGGATCACGCCCGACATGTTCAGCTTCAGCGGCAGGTGCGACGACTGCCCGCCGTAGACCTTGTTGCCCACTTGGCGCTTGGCGTAGTTCACCAGGATCTTGCGCTGGCCGCGCTCGACGAACACCACCACGTAGGTCACGACGACCACCAGCGCGATGATGAACAGCGAGACGATGATGCTCATCGCACCGGTGCGCACCAGCTCGAACAGGCCGCCGATGGCGCTCGGCAGGCCCGCGGCGATGCCGGCGAAGATCAGGATGGAGATGCCGTTGCCCAGGCCGCGCTCGGTGATCTGCTCGCCCAGCCACATCAGGAACATCGTGCCGGCCACCAGGCTCACCACCGCGGTCATACGGAACGCGAAACCCGGGTCGATCACCAGGCCGGGCGAACCTTCCAGCGCCAGCGCGATGCCCAGCGACTGGAACAGGGCCAGGCCCAGCGTGCCGTAGCGGGTGTACTGCGTGATCTTGCGGCGACCGGCCTCGCCTTCCTTCTTCAGCGCCTCGAGCGTCGGCACCACGTAGGTCATCAGCTGCATGATGATCGACGCGGAGATGTAGGGCATGATGCCCAGCGCGAAGACGGTGAAGCGCGACAGGGCGCCACCCGAGAACATGTTGAACAGGCTCAGGATGCCGCCGGCCTGGCCCTGGAACAGCTGCTGGAGCTGGTTCGGGTCGATGCCGGGCACGGGAATGTGCGCGCCGATGCGGTAGACCACGAGCGCCAGCACCAGGAAGACCAGCCGGCGACGCAGGTCGCCGAACTTGCCGCTCTTGGCCAGTTGAGTCGCGTTGGTTGCCACTGAGATCCGTTCGAGTTCGTCGACGAGCGGCCGATCAGGCCACCGAGCCGCCGGCCGCCTCGATGGCAGCCTTGGCGCCGGCGGTCGCGCCGATGCCCTTGAGCACAACCTTGCGGGTCAGCTCGCCGGTCTTGATCACCTTGACGGTCTGCGCCAGCTGGCTCACCAGCTTGGCTGCCTTGAGCGCCAGCAGGTCGACCTCGTCCGCACCCAGCTTCTCCAGGTCGGCCAGGGTGATCTCGTCGTTGTACTTCAGCTGCGCGGACTTGAAGCCACGCTTGGGCAGACGGCGCTGCAGCGGCATCTGGCCGCCTTCGAAACCGACCTTGTGGTAGCCGCCCGAACGCGACTTCTGGCCCTTGTGGCCACGGCCGGCGGTCTTGCCCAGGCCGGAACCGATGCCGCGGCCGACGCGGCGACGCGCCTTCTTGCTGCCTTCGGCAGGCTTGATGGTGTTCAGTTCCATTACAGCACCTTCACCAGGTACGAGACCTTGTTGATCATGCCGCGCACCGACGGCGTGTCTTCCAGCGTCGATTCGCTGTTGAGCTTGCGCAGGCCCAGGCCGCGCACCGTGGCGCGATGCGACTCGCGCGTGCCGGCGACGCTGCGCACCAGCTTCACCGTGAGGGTCTTCTTCTCTGCCATGACAGTTCTCCGCAGGTCGATCAGCTGAACAGCTGCTCGACGGTCAGGCCGCGCTTGGCGGCGACCTCGGCCGGCGTGGTCGAGCTCTTCAGCGCGTCCAGCGTGGCGCGGACCATGTTGTACGGGTTGGTCGAGCCGTGGCTCTTGGCCACGATGTCGGTCACGCCCATCACCTCGAACACGGCGCGCATCGGGCCGCCGGCGATGATGCCGTCACCCTGCTTGGCCGGCGCCATCAGCACCTTGGCCGAGCCGTGCTCGCCGATCACCTTGTGGTGGATCGTGCCGTCCTTGAGCTGGACCTTGAACATGTTGCGGCGCGCGGCTTCCATGGCCTTCTGCACCGCCACCGGCACTTCCTTGGCCTTGCCCTTGCCCATGCCGATGCGGCCATCGCCGTCACCGACCACGGTCAGCGCCGCGAAGCTCAGCGTGCGGCCACCCTTGACCACCTTGGTGACGCGGTTCACCGCGATCATCTTTTCCTTCAGGCCGTCGTCGTTGCCTTCGGTCTGCTGGCGGGGTTGAAACTTTGCCATTCTCGAATTCCTTGTCGTCGCCGAAACGGGGGGCGCTTAGAACTGCAGACCGGCTTCGCGCGCGGCCTCGGCCAGCGCCTTCACGCGGCCGTGGTAGGCGAAACCGGCGCGGTCGAACGCCACCTTCTCGATGCCGGCAGCCTTGGCCTTCTCGGCAATGCGCTTGCCGATCACCGTGGCAGCCGCCACGTTGCCGCCCTTGCCCGCGGCGCCGAGTTCCTTGCGAACGTCGGCTTCGGCGGTCGAGGCGCTGGCCAGCACCTTGGTGCCGTCGTCGGAGATGACGCTGGCATAGATGTGCAGGTTCGTGCGGTGCACGGTCAGGCGAGCCACACGCTGCGTCGCGATGCGGACCCGGGTCTGGCGGGAGCGGCGGATGCGCTGATCCTTCTTGTTCAGAGTCATGGTCGTCGCTCCTTACTTCTTCTTGGTCTCTTTGATCGTGACCTTCTCTTCCGCGTAGCGGATGCCCTTGCCCTTGTAGGGCTCGGGCGGGCGGATCGCGCGCACTTCAGCGGCGATCTGGCCCACCACCTGGCGGTCGGAACCCTTGATCACGATCTCGGTCTGCGTCGGGCAGGTGACCGTGATGCCGGCCGGCATGTCCTTGACGACCGGGTGCGAGAAGCCGATCTGCAGGTTCAGCTTCGGGCCTTGCGCGGCGGCACGGAAACCCACGCCGACCAGCGTCAGCTTCTTCTCGAAGCCCTTGCTCACGCCGTTGACCATGTTGGCCACCAGCGCGCGCATCGTGCCGCTCATCGCGTCGGCCTCGGCGGTGTCGTTGGCCGGGGCGAACTTGAGCGTGCCGCCTTCGTTCTTGATCGTGACCAGCTCGTTGACCGGGCGCACGAGCGTGCCCAGCGAGCCCTTGACGCTGATCTTGTCAGCCGTGACCGACACGTCCACGCCTTGCGGCAGGGCGATCGGCATCTTTCCCACGCGTGACATCGCTATCTCTCCTTAGGCCACGTAGCAGAGCACTTCGCCGCCGATGCCGGCCTGGCGCGCCTTGCGGTCGGTCATCACGCCCTTCGGGGTGGTGACGATGGCCACGCCCAGCCCGTTCATCACGTTCGGGATGTCGTGGCGGCCCTTGTAGATGCGCAGGCCCGGGCGGCTGACGCGCTCGATGTGCTCGATCACCGGACGACCGGCGTAGTACTTCAGCGCGATCTCGAGCTCCGGCTTGGTCGGCTCGCCGCGGATCGCGAAGTCCTCGATGTAGCCCTCGTCCTTCAGGACCTTGGCGATCGCGACCTTCAGCTTGGACGACGGCATCGCGACGCGGGCCTTCTCGACCATCTGCGCATTGCGGATGCGGGTCAGCATATCGGCGATGGGATCACTCATGCTCATGTGAATTGCTCCTTTGCGCGCCGATTACCAGCTGGCCTTGACGACACCGGGGATGTCGCCCTTGAAGGCCAGTTCGCGGATCTTGTTGCGGCCCAGGCCGAACTGGCGGAACGTACCGCGGGGGCGGCCGGTCAGCTCGCAGCGGTTGCGTTGGCGGGTCGGGTAGGCGTTGCGCGGCAGCTTCTGCAGCTCCAGGCGCGCGGCGTAGCGCTCTTCGTCCGACTTCTTGGCGTCGTTGGCGATCGCCTTGAGCTCGTCGTACTTCTTCTTGTACTTGGCGACCAGTTGCTCGCGCTTGAGTTCGCGCTGGATGAGGGAGAGTTTAGCCACGGGCCACCTCAGTTCTTGAACGGGAACTTGAATGCGGCGAGCAGCGCCTTGCATTCCTCGTCGGTCTTCGCGGTCGTCGTGATGCTGATGTTCAGCCCGCGCAGCGCGTCGATCTTGTCGTAGTCGATTTCGGGGAAGATGATCTGCTCTTTCACCCCGATGTTGTAGTTGCCGCGACCGTCGAACGAACGGCCGGAGATGCCGCGGAAGTCGCGCACGCGCGGCAGCGAGATCGTGACGAAACGGTCGATGAACTCGTACATGCGCACGCCACGCAGCGTGACCATGCAGCCGATCGGCACGTTGTCGCGGATCTTGAAGTTCGCGATCGCCTTGCGCGACTTGGTGACCACGGGCTTCTGGCCGGCGATCTTGGTGAGGTCGCCGACGGCGTTGTCCATCACCTTCTTGTCGGCCACGGCCTCGCTCACGCCCATGTTGAGCGTGATCTTGGTGATGCGCGGCACTTCCATCGTCGACTTGTAGCCGAACTTCTTCACCAGTTCGGGGACGATCTTCTCGCGGTAGATCGTCTGCAGGCGGGCGGATTGCTGTTGAGCCATGTTCTTGATCCTCAGGCCTTGATCTCGTCGCCGCTGGACTTGTAGACGCGCACCTTCTTGCCGTCGGCCAGGAGCTTCACGCCCACGCGGTCGGCCTTGCCCGTGGCGGCGTTGTAGATCGCCACGTTGCTCTGGTGGATCGACATCGACTTCTCGACGACGCCGCCGGTCGTGCCCTTCATCGGGTTCGGCTTGACGTGCTTCTTCACGATGTTCACGCCCTCGACGACGATGCGCTCGTCATC
>NZ_JBFXIO010000030.1:0-20686 GCF_050175855.1 Piscinibacter sp. | reverse complement strand
CCTGACCATCGCCACGCTGGTGCTGGGCGTGCTCGGCATGGGCAAGGTGCAGAACCAGTTCTTCCCGGATTCGAGCCGGCTGGAGGTGCTGGTGGATCTCTGGTATCCGGAGGGCACCTCGTTCGCAGCCAACGAGGAAGTGACCCGTCGCGTCGAAGCGCGGATCATGAAGCTCGAGGGCGTCGACCACGTCACCACCTGGGTCGGCAGCGGCGCCGAGCGCTTCGCGCTGGTGCTCGACCAGATCTTCCCGCAGAGCAACGTCAGCCAGCTGATCGTGCTGCCGAAGGATCTGGCTTCGCGGGAGAAGCTGCGCCGCATGCTGCCCGAGCTGCTGGCCACCGAGTTCCCGGAGGCGCGGGCCCGCGCCAAGCTGCTGCCCAACGGCCCGCCGGTGCCGTATCCGGTGCAGTTCCGCGTGGTCGGCCCAGATCCGGCCCAGGTGCGCGCCTATGCCGACGAGGTCAAGGCGATCATGCGCGAGAACCCGAACCTGCGCGGCGTGAACGACAACTGGAACGAGGCGGTGAAGGTGCTGCGCCTCGAGGTCGACCAGGACAAGGCACGCGCGCTCGGCGTGACCAGCCAATCGATCGCGCAGGCGGCGCGCGTCTTCAACAGCGGCTCGACCATCGGCCAGTTCCGCGAGGGCGACAAGCTGATCGACATCGTGCTGCGCCAGCCCTTCGAGGAGCGCGACACGCTCACCGCGCTGGCCAGCGGCTACGTGCCCACCGCCAGCGGGCGCAGCATCCCGCTGTCGCAGATCGCCAAGGCCAGCTTCGCCTGGGAACCCGGCGTGCTGTGGCGCGAAGGTCGCGACTACGCCGCCACGGTGCAGGGCGACATCGTCGAGGGGCTGCAGGGCGCCACCGTGACGGCGCAGCTCGACCCGCTGTTCAAGCCGATCCGAGCGAAGATGTTGCCGGGCTACCGCATCGAGGTTGCCGGCGCGGTGGAGGAGAGCAGCAAGGGCCAGGGCTCGATCGCCGCCGGCGCGCCGCTGATGCTGTTCATCATGTTCACGCTGCTGATGCTGCAGCTGCACAGCTTCAGTCGTTCGGTGCTGGTGTTCCTCACCGGCCCGATGGGCATTGCCGGCGTGGCGGCGGCGTTGCTGCTGCTGGACCGGCCGTTCGGCTTCGTGGCCCTGCTCGGGGTCATCGCCCTGATGGGCATGATCATGCGCAACTCGGTGATCCTGATCGACCAGATCGAGCACGACCGCGAGCGCGGCGTGGCGACCTGGGATGCGATCGTCGAGGCGGCGGTGCGACGCTTCCGGCCGATCATCCTGACGGCGGCCGCGGCGGTGCTGGCAATGATCCCCTTGTCGCGCAGTGTGTTCTGGGGGCCGATGGCGGTGGCGATCATGGGCGGACTGATCGTCGCCACCGCGCTGACCCTGCTGGCGCTGCCGGCGATGTACGCGGCCTGGTTCCGCGTCAAACCGGCCCGGGAGGAGCGGCTCGCCGCATCCCGCTAAAATCGGCGGTTTGCCGTCGAGGCCGTCCCCCATGCGCGGGTGGCGAAATTGGTAGACGCACCAGGTTTAGGTCCTGACGCCAGCGATGGTGTGGGGGTTCGAGTCCCCCCCCGCGCACCAGACATTCAACCCCTCAGTCAGAGAACACCATGTCCGTTCAAGTCGAAACCCTCGAGAAGCTCGAGCGCCGCATCACGCTGACGCTGCCCACCGACACCATCAAGTCGGAGGTCGAAACGCGCCTGAAGCGGCTGGCCCGCACGGTCAAGGCCGACGGCTTCCGCCCGGGCAAGGTGCCGATGAGCGTGGTCGCCCAGCGCTACGGCTACTCGGTGCACTACGAGGTGATGAACGACAAGGTCGGCGAGAAGTTCAACGAGGCCGTCAACGAGGCCAAGCTGCGCGTGGCCGGCGCGCCTCGCATCACCGAGAAGGACGGCGCCCCCGAAGGCCAGGTGGCCTTCGACGCCACCTTCGAGGTCTACCCGGAGGTGAAGCTCGGCGATCTGTCTGCGGCCGAGGTCGAGCGCGTGTCCACCGAGGTGACCGACGCCGCCATCGACAAGACGCTGGACATCCTGCGCAAGCAGCGCCGCACTTTCCAGCAGCGTGCCGCGGCCGACGGCGCCGCCGAGGGCGACCGGGTCACCATCGACTTCGAGGGCAAGATCGACGGCGTGCCCTTCGAGGGCGGCAAGGCCGAAGGCTTCCAGTTCATCATCGGCGAAGGCCAGATGCTCGAGCAATTCGACCAGGCCGTGCGCGGCATGAAGGCCGGCGAGAGCAAGACCTTCCCGCTGCAGTTCCCGGCCGACTACCACGGCAAGGACGTGGCCGGCAAGGAAGCCGACTTCCTGGTGACGCTGAAGAAGGTCGAGGCGCAGCACCTGCCCGACATCAACGAGGCGCTGGCCAAGTCGCTGGGCATCAAGGACGGCACGGTCGAGGCACTGCGCGCCGACATCAAGAAGAACCTCGAGCGCGAGGTCAAGTTCCGCGTGCTGGCGCGCAACAAGTCCAGCGTGATGGAAGCGCTGATCAAGGTGGCCGAGCTCGACGTGCCCAAGGCGCTGGTCGCCGGCGAGGTTGAGCGCATGACCGAGGCCGCCCGCGCCGACCTGAAGAAGCGCGGCGTCAAGGACGCCGAGAATGCCCCGATCCCGGCCGAGATCTTCGAGCCGCAGGCCGAGCGCCGCGTGCGCCTGGGCCTCGTGGTCGGCGAACTGGTGCGCGCCAACAATCTGCAGGCAAAGCCCGAGCAGCTGCAGGCGCACATCGAGGAGATGGCGCAGAGCTACGAGCGCCCGGCCGAGGTGGTGCGCTGGTACCTGGGCGACCGCAGCCGCATGGCCGAGGTGGAGGCCGTGGTGATCGAGAACAACGTGGCCGAGTTCGTGATGGCCAAGGCCAAGGTCGCCGACAAGGTCGTGCCGTTCGACGAACTGATGGTCGGCTGAGTTCGCGCCATACTCCGCGTCAACGCAAACCGAGGAACAGCATGAGCGCGCTCGACATCACCGGCCTGGGCATGGTGCCCATGGTCATCGAAACCTCCGGCCGAGGCGAACGGGCCTACGACATCTACAGCCGGCTGCTGCGCGAGCGCATCATCTTCCTGGTCGGCCCGGTGACCGACCAGTCGGCGAACCTCGTGGTCGCGCAGCTGCTGTTCCTCGAGAGCGAGAACCCGGACAAGGACATCTACCTGTACATCAACTCGCCGGGCGGTTCGGTGAGCGCGGGCATGTCGATCTACGACACCATGCAGTTCATCAAGCCCGACGTGTCGACGATGTGCCTGGGCATGGCCGCCAGCATGGGTTCCTTCCTGCTGATGGCCGGCGCCAAGGGCAAGCGCGTGGCGCTGCCGAATTCGCGGGTGATGATCCACCAGCCTTCCGGCGGGGCCCAGGGTCAGGCCACCGACATCGAGATCCACGCCCGCGAGATCCTCAAGACGCGCGAGAAGCTCAACCAGATCTACGCCGACCGCACCGGCCAGCCGCTGGCGAAGATCCAGGCCGATATGGAGCGGGATTTCTATCTCGACGCCGAAGAGGCCAAGGCCTACGGCCTGATCGACCAGGTGATCACCCAGCGTCCCTGAGCGCGCACTCCGCCTCGAAGACGGCAATGGTGGGGAAAGGGCCCGGTTTGGGCCCTTTTCCATGGGGCAGGCCGGGTTGGCTTTTCAACTATCATTGGGCGAACGCCACCCAGCCCAGGCAACCCATCCATGGCCGACAAGAAAGGCTCCCCCACCGAGAAGGTGCTTTACTGCTCCTTCTGCGGCAAGAGCCAGCACGAAGTCAAGAAGCTGATCGCCGGCCCGTCGGTGTTCATCTGCGACGAGTGCATCGAGCTGTGCAACGACATCATCCGCGATGAAGTGCCGGCCGAGGGCGCGGAAACGCGCGCCGCGAAGTCCGATCTGCCGATCCCGACCGAGATCAAGGCCATCCTCGACCAGTATGTGATCGGCCAGGATGCGGCCAAGCGCACGCTGGCGGTGGCGGTCTACAACCACTACAAGCGGCTCAAGCACATGAGCCGCAGCAAGGACGAGGTCGAGCTCGCCAAGAGCAACATCCTGCTGATCGGGCCCACCGGTTCCGGCAAGACGCTGCTCGCCCAGACGCTGGCGCGGCTGCTCAACGTGCCGTTCGTGATCGCCGATGCGACCACGCTCACCGAAGCCGGCTATGTCGGCGAGGACGTCGAGAACATCATCCAGAAGCTGCTGCAGAACTGCGGCTACGACGTCGAGAAGGCGCAGCGCGGCATCGTCTACATCGACGAAATCGACAAGATCTCGCGCAAGGCAGACAACCCGTCGATCACGCGTGACGTGTCGGGCGAGGGCGTGCAGCAGGCGCTGCTCAAGCTGGTCGAAGGCACCATGGCCAGTGTGCCCCCGCAGGGCGGGCGCAAGCATCCGAACCAGGATTTCCTGCAGATCGACACGACCAACATCCTGTTCATCTGCGGCGGCGCTTTCGACGGCCTGGAGAAGGTGATCCAGAACCGCACCGAGAAGTCCGGCATCGGCTTCGGCGCTTCGGTTCACGGCAAGTCGGAGCGGCGCGTCTCGGAGGTGTTCCGCGAGGTCGAGCCGGAAGACCTGATCAAGTTCGGCCTGATCCCGGAACTCGTCGGCCGCCTGCCGGTGGTTGCCACGCTGGGCGAACTGACCGAAGACGCGCTGGTGCAGATCCTCACCGAGCCGAAGAACGCGCTGGTCAAGCAATACCAGAAGCTATTCGGCATGGACGGCGTGGAGCTGGAGATCCGACCCTCGGCGCTGTCGGCCATCGCCCGCAAGGCCCTGGCGCGCAAGACCGGCGCCCGTGGCTTGAGGTCGATCATGGAACACAGCCTGATCGACACCATGTTCGACCTGCCCAACCTCGATGGCGTGGCCAAGGTGGTGCTGGACGAGCACACGATCGAAGAAGAGGCCAAGCCGCTGCTCGTCTACCGCGAGCAGGCCAAGGCGAGCGCCTGACGTCCGGTGGGCTGCGGCACCCGGTGCGCGCGGCTCCTTGCAATTGACGGCTCGGGCCGCAGATGGGCCTGAGAAAGAGAGGTTCCCAATGTCCGGACATCCCGTACTCCCCGCCGAGAAGATCAACCTGCCGCTGCTGCCGCTGCGCGACGTGGTGGTCTTCCCGCACATGGTGATCCCGCTGTTCGTGGGGCGCCCGAAGTCGATCAAGGCCCTGGAAGTGGCCATGGAGGCCGGCCGGCAGATCATGCTGGTGGCGCAAAAGGCCGCCGGCAAGGACGAGCCCAAGCCCGACGACATGTTCGAGGTCGGCTGCGTCTCCAGCATCCTGCAGATGCTCAAGCTCCCCGACGGCACCGTGAAGGTGCTGGTCGAGGGCATCCAGCGTGCCAACACCCACCAGATCAGCGACAACGGCGAGTATTTCGTCGCCGACGTGACGCCGGTGCCGCCCGAGGCCGACAGCAAGCCGGAGGTCGAGGCCCTGCGCCGCGCAGTGACGCAGCAGTTCGACCAGTACGTCAAGCTGAACAAGAA
Organism: Piscinibacter sp.; assembly: GCF_050175855.1. Taxonomy (GTDB): domain Bacteria; phylum Pseudomonadota; class Gammaproteobacteria; order Burkholderiales; family Burkholderiaceae_C; genus Piscinibacter. The sequence continues at coordinate 15,158 of NZ_JBFXIO010000030.1, read as the reverse complement.
GATCCCGCCGGAGATCCTGACCTCGATTGCGGGCATCGACGACGCCGGCCGCCTCGCCGACACGATCGCCGCCCACCTGCCGCTCAAGCTCGAGAACAAGCAATCGGTGCTCGACCTGTTCGAGGTCGACAAGCGCCTGGAGAAGCTCCTCGAGCAGCTCGAGCACGAGGTCGACATCCTGCAAGTGGAGAAGCGCATCCGCGGCCGTGTGAAGCGGCAGATGGAGAAGAGCCAGCGCGAGTACTACCTGAACGAGCAGGTCAAGGCCATCCAGAAGGAGCTGGGCGACGGCGAGGAGGGTGCCGATCTCGAGGAACTCGAGAAGAAGATCATCGCCGCCAAGATGCCCAAGGAGGCGCGCAAGAAGGCGGAGAGCGAGCTGAAGAAGCTCAAGCTGATGTCGCCGATGTCCGCCGAAGCCACGGTGGTGCGCAACTACATCGACACGCTGATCAACCTGCCCTGGGCGAAGAAGACCAAGATCAAGCACGATCTGGCCTTCGCGGAAGCAGTGCTCAACGAGGATCACTACGGACTGGAGAAGGTCAAGGACCGCATCCTCGAGTACCTCGCGGTGCAGCAGCGCGTCGACAAGGTGAAGGCGCCGATCCTGTGCTTGGTCGGCCCCCCGGGGGTCGGCAAGACCTCTCTCGGCCAGTCGGTCGCCCGCGCAACCGGGCGCAAGTTCGTCCGCATGGCGCTGGGCGGCGTGCGCGACGAGGCCGAGATCAGAGGTCATCGCCGTACCTACATCGGCTCGATGCCGGGCAAGGTGCTGCAGAGCCTGACCAAGGTGGGTACGCGCAACCCGCTGTTCCTGCTCGACGAGATCGACAAGCTGGGCATGGATTTCCGCGGCGACCCGTCGTCGGCGCTGCTGGAGGTGCTCGACCCCGAGCAGAACCACACCTTCGGCGACCACTACGTCGAGGTCGACTTCGACTTGAGCGACACGATGTTCATCGCGACCTCGAACTCGATGAACATCCCGCCGGCGCTGCTCGACCGGATGGAAGTCATCCGCCTGTCGGGCTACACCGAGGACGAGAAGGTCAACATCGCCTCGCGCTACCTGCTGCCCAAGCAGCGCAAGAACAACGGCGTGAAGGACGAGGAGCTCGACGTCACCGAGAGCGCCATCCGCGGCGTGATCCGCTACTACACCCGTGAGGCGGGCGTGCGTTCGCTCGAGCGCGAGATCAGCAAGATCTGCCGCAAGGTGGTCAAGTCGATCCAGCTCAAGCAGGTCACCGACAAGGTCGTCGTCACCGAGGAGAACCTCAACGACTTCCTGGGCGTGCGCAAGTACAGCTACGGCCAGGCCGAGAAGCAGAACCAGGTCGGCCAGGTGGTCGGCCTCGCCTGGACGGAGGTCGGCGGCGACCTGCTGACGATCGAGGCGGCGGTGATGCCCGGCAAGGGCAACATCATCCGCACCGGCCAGCTCGGCGACGTGATGAAGGAGTCGGTCGAGGCCGCGCGCTCGGTGGTGCGCAGCCGCGCCCGCCGCCTGGGCATCAAGGACGAGATGTTCGAGAAGCGCGACGTGCACATCCACGTGCCCGACGGCGCGACGCCCAAGGACGGGCCGAGCGCGGGCATCGCGATGACCACGGCGTTCGTCTCCGCGCTCACCGGCATCCCCGTGCGCGCCGACGTCGCGATGACCGGCGAGATCACGCTGCGCGGCGAGGTCACGGCGATCGGCGGCCTGAAGGAGAAGCTGCTTGCGGCCCACCGCGGCGGCATCAAGACGGTGCTCATCCCGGAAGAGAACGTCAAGGACCTCCAGGACATCCCGGAGAACGTCAAGAACCACCTCGAGATCGTGCCGGTGAAGTGGATCGACCGCGTGCTGGAGATCGCGCTCGAGTCGGCCCCGCAGCCGCTGCCCGACGACGAGCCGGCCAAGCCCGAGGAAGCCGCCAAGGCGGCGGGCGCCGCCGGCGATGTCATGACGCACTGAGCTGGAAATCGGGCTGTTTGCGAACGGCCCGATTTCTTGTGTATACTGCGAGGCTCACGCGGGAGTAGCTCAGTTGGTAGAGCGCAACCTTGCCAAGGTTGAGGTCGCGAGTTCGAGACTCGTCTCCCGCTCCAGATCAGAAAGGGAAGCCCAGGCTTCCCTTTTTTGTCAGAATCACCGCCAGCGGTTGATTCCTCGGCGCGGTAGCAAAGCGGTTATGCACCGGATTGCAAATCCGTGTAGGTCGGTTCGACTCCGGCCCGCGCCTCCAGATCTCCATCGGGCCTCGCCAGTGTGCGAGGCCCTTTTCTTTGGCGAGCCGAACAGCCGCAGATAATCGCGCCCGTTCATCCTCCGGCGCCCGGGTGGTGAAATCGGTAAACACAGCGGACTTAAAATCCGCCGCCTCTCGCAAGAGGGCTTGCGGGTTCGATGCCCGCCCCGGGCACCAGCCACGCAGCGGAGACCGCATGGCCCTCTTTTCCCAGGACGCGCTGAACGACGGCGTGCGCAAGCGCGAGGTGTTCGGCTGGGCGATGTACGACTTCGCCAACTCGGGCTACACCACGGTCGTCCTGACGGCGGTGTTCAACACCTACTTCGTCGGCGTGGTCGCACAAGGCGCGGAGTGGGCCACCCTGGCCTGGACGCTGGTCATCGCGGCGTCGAGCCTGATCGTGATGCTCACCATGCCGGCCATTGGGGCCTATGCCGACCTGCACGCACGCAAGAAGGCACTGCTGGCGATGAGCACGGCGGCCTGCGTGGCCGGCACGGCCGCACTCGCGCTGGCCGGCGGCGGCGACCTGTGGGTCGCCGTCGCCGCGATGATGATCTCCAACGTCTGCTACTCGTATGGTGAATCGCTGACGGCCGCCTTCCTGCCGGAACTGGCCAAGTCCGATTCGATGGGGCGGGTGTCGGGCTGGGGCTGGAGCTTCGGCTATTTCGGCGGCATGCTGTCGCTCGGCCTGTGCCTGGCCTACGTGCTCTCGGCCCAGGCGCGCGGCGTGCCGGCCACCGAGTTCGTGCCGGTGACGATGCTGATCACGGCAGCGGTCTATGGCGCGGCCTCGCTGGCCACCTTCGTGCTCCTGCGTGAGCGCGCCATCCCCAACCCGGAAGCCGGCCGCGAAGCCGGCCTGTCCGGCGCGGTGCGGCAGATGATGAGCACGGCACGGCGCGCGCGAGACTTCCGCGATTTCAGCTGGCTGCTCGCCTGCGCGGTGTTCTACCAGGCGGGCATCTCCGTCGTCGTGGCGCTGGCGGCCGTCTACGCCGAGCAGGTGCTGGGCTTCAAGCAGGCGCAGACGATGATGCTGATCTTCCTCGTCAACATCGCGGCGGCGCTGGGCGCGTTCGGTTTCGGCTACTGGCAGGACCGGGTCGGGCACAAGCGCGCGCTCGGTGTCACCCTCGCGGGCTGGATCGTGATGACGATCCTGGCCGTGCTGGCCACCGGCCCTGGCCTCTTCTGGGTCGCCGCGGTGATCGCCGGCCTGTGCATGGGATCGAGCCAGTCCGCCGGGCGAGCCCTGGCGGGCGTGTTCGCGCCGGCCGCACAGCGCGCCGAGTTCTATGGCCTGTGGACCTTCGCCACGCGCTTGTCGGCGATCGTCGGGCCCGTCACCTATGGCCTCGTGACCTGGATGACCAGCGGCAACCACCGGCTCGCGATCCTGTCCACGGCGGCGTTCTTCGTGGTCGGCTTGCTGCTGCTCGGGCCGGTGGACGTGCGCCGTGGCGAATCCGCCGCGCGCTCGGCCAGCTAGACGGACAGAGGCTGCGGCAGCACCTCGGCCTGCCAGCCGAGCCAGTGCGAGACGAACTCGGCGAGTTGCCGAGGATCGCCGGTGGTCTCGATCCGGCACGCCGCCTCGGTGGCGGTATCTGCACCTACCTGGCCCCAGAGCCTTGCGACCTGCGCCGCCACGGCGTCGGCCGTGTCGATGACGCGCACGCGGTCGCCGAGCACAGCCTCGATCTCGGCGCGAACGAACGGGTAGTGCGTGCAGCCCAGGGCCACGACATCGACGCCGGCCTCGCGGACCTGTCCGGCGTGAAGCGCGATCAGCGCCTGCAGTCGCGGGTCGTCGCGACGGCCGCCTTCGATCGCCCCGGCCAGGCCCGCACAGGGCTGGAGACGCACCCGGGCATCGGCGGCCTCACGCTGCAGCAGCGCGTCGAAGCGGGCGCTGCGCAGCGTGGCCGGGGTGGCCATGATCGCGACGTGCCGTCTGCGGCTGGCCTCCAGGGCCGGGCGCACACCGGGCTCGACGCCGACGAAGGAAACCCGAGGGTGTGTCTTGCGCAGTGCGTCGATGGCCACCGCCGTCGCGGTGTTGCAGGCCACGACGACAAGCCGGGCGCCCTGCTGCAGGAGGTGGCGGGTGATGCGTTCGCAGCGATCGAGGATCTCCGCCTCGCTACGCTCCCCGTAAGGCGCGTAGGCCGAGTCGGCGACGTATCGGATCGGCGCGGCGGGGAGTCGCGTGCGCACCACCTGCAGGATGGACAGGCCGCCGACGCCGGAGTCGAACATGCCGATGCAAGGCGGCGGGATCGGTGCGGGGCTCACGCAGGCAACGGGTGGATTGGGGCTGGCAGTCTAGTTCGCCGGCGTCTGCGAGTTGCCCTGCGGTCGATGCACGGTCTAAAATAGCACGATCGTTCGATTTTGACGGCGCTTCGACGCGCTTGCGACAAGCCGCGCCGTCGTGCGCCACTAGAATCCGATTAACGTAAACGTCAATTCAGCAGGAGCCCGCCGGATGAAGATCCTGGTCCCGGTCAAGCGCGTCGTCGACTACAACGTCAAGGTGCGCGTCAAGAGCGATGGCAGCGGCGTCGACATCGCCAACGTCAAGATGAGCATGAACCCCTTCGACGAGATTGCCGTCGAAGAGGCCGTGCGACTGAAGGAGAAGGGCGCGGCCACCGAGGTGATCGCCGTGTCCTGCGGCGTCACGCAGTGCCAGGAGACCCTGCGCACGGCCATGGCGATCGGCGCCGACCGCGCCATCCTCGTCGAGACCGACGCCGAACTGCAGCCGCTGGCCGTGGCCAAGCTGCTCAAGGCGCTGGTCGACAAGGAACAGCCGGGCCTGGTGATTCTGGGCAAGCAGGCCATCGACGACGACTGCAACCAGACCGGCCAGATGCTCGCCGCGCTGGCCGACCTGCCGCAGGCCACCTTCGCGAGCAAGGTCGAAGTCGCTGACGGCCAGGCCAAGGTCACGCGTGAGGTCGATGGCGGCCTCGAGACGCTTTCGGTCAGCATCCCGGCGGTGATCACCACCGACCTGCGCCTGAACGAGCCGCGCTACGTCACGCTGCCCAACATCATGAAGGCCAAGAAGAAGCCGCTGGAGACGGTCAAGCCCGCCGACCTCGGCGTCGACGTGACGCCGCGCATCAAGACCCTGAAGGTCAGCGAGCCGCCCAAGCGCAGCGCCGGCATCAAGGTGCCGGATGTCGCCACCCTCGTGGCCAAGCTCAAGAACGACGCCAAGGTGATCTGACCATGCCCGCACTCGTCATTGCCGAACACGACAACGCCAGCATCCGCGGCGCGACCCTGAACACCGTCACCGCCGCCGTGCAGGCCGGTGGTGAGGTCCACGTGCTGGTGGCCGGCCACAACGCCGGCGAGGCGGCCAAGCAAGCTGCCGCCATCGCGGGCGTCACCAAGGTGCTGCACGCCGACGACGCCAGCCTGGCCCATGGCCTGGCGGAGAACGTCGCGGCCGTGGTGCTGGGTGTCGCGAAGAACTACAGCCACATCCTCTTCCCGGCCACCGCCGGCGGCAAGAACGTGGCGCCGCGCGTGGCCGCCAAGCTCGACGTCGGCCAGATCAGCGACATCACCAAGGTGCTCGCGGCCGACACCTTCGAGCGCCCGATCTACGCCGGCAACGCCATCGCCACCGTGCAGAGCGGTGACGCGATCAAGGTCATCACCGTGCGCACCACTGGCTTCGACGCCGCGGCGCAGGGCGGCAGCGCGGCCGTGGAGAGCGTTGCCGCAGCGGCCGACAGCGGCAAGAGCAGCTTCCTGGGCAATGAGATCGCCAAGAGCGAGCGCCCCGAGTTGACCGCCGCGAAGATCATCGTCAGCGGGGGCCGCGCCCTGGGCAGCAGCGAGAAGTTCAACGAGGTGCTCGTACCGCTGGCCGACAAGCTCGGTGCCGCACTCGGCGCCAGCCGCGCGGCGGTCGATGCCGGCTACGCACCCAACGACTGGCAGGTCGGCCAGACCGGCAAGATCGTCGCCCCGCAGCTGTACGTGGCCTGCGGCATCAGCGGCGCGATCCAGCACCTGGCCGGCATGAAGGATTCCAAGGTGATCGTCGCGATCAACAAGGATCCGGAGGCGCCGATCTTCAGCGTGGCCGACTTCGGCCTCGAGGCGGACCTGTTCACCGCCGTGCCCGAACTGGTGGCCGCGCTCTGAGCCGCTGAGCCGCTAGCACCAGCCCGTTCGCCGAAGTCTCTGGCCGACGGGCTTTTTCTTGCCTGATCCACACCGAGGATGACACCGTGAGCTACGTCGCGCCGATCAAGGACATGCTGTTCTGCATGAAGGAACTCGCCGCCATCGACGAGGTGGCGAAGCTGCCGGGCTTCGAGGAAGCTGGCTACGACACCGCGCAGGCGGTGCTGGAGGAGTGCGCCAAGCTCAACCAGGACGTCATCGCGCCGCTGAACTGGGAAGGCGACAAGAACCCCTCGTCGTGGCACGACGGCAAGGTCACGACCACGCCCGGCTTCAAGGAGGCCTTCCGCCAGTTCGCCGAAGGCGGCTGGCAGGGCCTTCAGCATCCGGGCGACTTCGGCGGCCAGGGCCTGCCCAAGACGATTGGTGCGGCCTGCGGCGAGATGCTCAACAGCGCCAACATGAGCTTCGCGCTGTGCCCGCTGCTGACCGACGGCGCGATCGAGGCACTGCTGACCGCCGGCACGCCCGAGCAGCAGGCCACCTTCATCCCGAAGATGATCAGCGGGGAGTGGACGGGCACGATGAACCTGACCGAGCCGCAGGCCGGCAGCGACCTGGCCCTGGTGCGCACGCGCGCCGAGCCGCAGCCCGACGGTACGTACAGGATCTTCGGCACGAAGATCTTCATCACCTACGGCGAGCACGACATGGCCGAGAACATCGTCCACCTCGTGCTGGCGCGCATCGCCGGCGCGCCCGAAGGTGTCAAGGGCATCAGCCTGTTCATCGTGCCGAAGTTCCTCGTCAACGCCGACGGCTCGCTCGGCGCGCGCAACGACGTGCACTGCGTCAGCATCGAGCACAAGCTCGGCATCAAGGCCAGTCCGACCGCCGTTCTTCAGTTCGGCGACAAGGGTGGTGCGATCGGCCAGCTGATCGGCCAGGAAAACCGCGGCCTCGAGTACATGTTCATCATGATGAACGCGGCCCGCTACGCGGTGGGGCTGCAGGGCATCGCGATCGCCGAGCGCGCCTACCAGAAGGCGGTGGCCTACGCGCGCGACCGCGTGCAGTCGCGTCCGGTCGACGGCTCGATGCCGGGCAGCGCGCCGATCATCCACCACCCCGACGTCAAGCGCATGCTGATGACGATGCGCGCCTGCACCGAGGGCTGCCGAGCGATGGCGCTGACCGCCGCGTCAGCCTACGACGCCTCGCACCACCATCCCGACAAGGAGGTGCGCGCGCAGAACCAGGCCTTCTACGAGTTCATGGTGCCGCTGGTGAAGGGCTACTCCACGGAGATGAGCCTGGAGGTCACCAGCCTGGGCGTGCAGGTGCACGGCGGCATGGGTTTCATCGAGGAGACCGGCGCGGCGCAGTACTACCGCGATGCCAAGATCCTGACCATCTATGAAGGCACGACGGCGATCCAGGCCAACGACCTGGTCGGCCGCAAGACCGCGCGTGACGGCGGCCAGACCGCCAAGGCGATCGCGAGGCAGATCGAGCAGACCGAAGCGGCGCTGGCGAAGAGCGGCAGCGCGGCGGCACAGGCGATGCTCAAGCGGCTGCGCGCGGCGCGCGAGGCTTTCGTGCAGGTGGTCGAGTTCGTGGCCGGCCGCACCAAGGCGAGCCCGAACGCTGTGTTCGCCGGCTCGGTGCCCTATCTGATGCTGGCCGGCAACGTGATGGCGGGCTGGCAGATGGCGCGTGCGCTGCTGGCGGCCGAGCAGCAGCTCGCACAGGGCGATGCCGACGTGCCGTTCCTGCAGGCCAAGATCACCACCGCGCGCTTCTACGCGGAGCACATCCTGGCCAAGGTGCCGGGCGTGCGCGACAGCATCGTCGAAGGTGCCGACAGCGTCACCGCGCTGCCCGTCGAGGCCTTCTGAATCCGGAGACCCGCATGTCGCTGCCCCCGATCCTCGCCAAGCTGCCGCTGCCCATCATCGGCTCGCCGCTGTTCATCATCAGCAACCCCAAGCTCGTGATCGAGCAGTGCAAGGCCGGCATCGTCGGCTCGATGCCGGCGCTCAACGCGCGTCCGGCCGAGCAGCTCGACGAATGGCTGGCCGAGATCACCGAGACCCTGGCGGCTCACAACCGCGCGAACCCGGACAGGCCCGCCGCGCCGTTCGCGATCAACCAGATCGTGCACAAGACCAACGACCGACTCGAGCACGACATGCAGGTCTGCGCCAAGTACAAGGTGCCGATCATCATCACCTCGCTGGGTGCACGCACCGACATCAACGAAGCGGTGCACGGCTGGGGCGGCATCGTGCTGCACGACATCATCAACAACACCTTCGCGAAGAAGGCGATCGAGAAGGGCGCCGACGGCCTGATCGCGGTGGCAGCCGGTGCCGGCGGCCATGCCGGCGTGAAGAGCCCGTTCGCGCTGATCCAGGAAATCCGCACCTGGTTCGACGGGCCGGTGGCGCTGTCGGGCTCGATCGCCACGGGCGGTGCAGTGCTGGCCGCGCAGGCGATGGGCGCCGACCTGGCCTACATCGGCTCGGCCTTCATCGCCACCGAGGAGGCGCGCGCGAGCGACGCCTACAAGCAGGCGATCGTCGAGTGCACGTCGGACGACATCGTCTACTCGAATCTCTTCACCGGCGTGCACGGCAACTACCTGAAGCCCTCGATCCGCGCCGCGGGTCTCGACCCCGACAACCTGCCCGAGAGTGACCCGAGCAAGATGAGCTTCGGCGGCGGCGAGGGCGCCAAGAAGGCCTGGAAGGACATCTGGGGCTGCGGACAGGGCATCGGCGCGATCGACAAGGTGGTGCCCACGCGGGAACTCGTGGCCCGCCTGGCGCGCGAATACCAGGACGCGCGCCGCCGCCTGCTCGGCGCCTGACGTCGATCTGGCCGATCAGGCCAGTTCGGCGTCGGAATCGCAGCCGGCGCCCGAGGCGATCAGCCGCCTGGCCAGCCAGGCCCAGGAGGTGGCGTGCCCGGCGGCGTCCTGCATCAGCCCGCAGCGGTAGCGACGCGCCTCGTCGCTCCAGCGCAACGCTCGGCAAGCGCCACGGCGCTTCATCGACACCAGCATGCCCACCGGGCAGGGCTCGGCCAAGCAGCACAGCCCGCAGCCGTTGCAGGCTTCGCCCATCGCCGGCTTCAGCGGCGCGTCAGCATGGATCCGGATGATCTGCACGTGGTCGTTTCAAGTTCGGCTGCATTCTGTTTCTCCGCCCCGGTCCTCAGTCCTGCGATTTGATGGCCGATAACGGCGGTGTTACAGTCGCGCCCGAGACTTGACAGGTCCTTCCCGTCCCCTTTGCTGGTAACAGCCAAGGCGGGTCGCTAGTCCGCCAGCCGGTTAAGCCGTGTCGCGGAAGGTTTTTCAACCCACTACAGCGCTGGAAACCGGCGCGAGAGGTGAGCGAAGATGATGCAGCAATACAGGTCGAACTCGTACCTGTTCGGAGGCAATGCGCCGTACGTCGAAGAGATGTACGAGGCCTACCTCGACAACCCGGGCTCCGTGCCCGACAACTGGCGCGCGTACTTCGACGCCCTCCAGCACGTTCCCGCCACCGATGGCTCCAACGCCCGCGACGTGGCCCACGCCCCGGTCATCGAGAGCTTCGCCCAGCGCGCCAAGGCCAATGCCTTCGCCGTCAAGGCCAGCGCCAGCGAACTCGCCGTCGCGCGCAAGCAGGTCCATGTCCAGTCGCTGATCGCCGCCTACCGCTCGCTCGGCGCGCGCTGGGCCGATCTCGACCCGCTCAAGCGCCAGGAGCGCCCCAAGATCCCCGAGCTGGAGCCGGCGTTCTACGACCTGAGCGAGTCCGACATGGACATCACGTTCAGCGCCACGAACACCTACTTCACCAAGGCCGAGCATCAGACCCTGCGCGAGATCCTGCAGGCGCTGCGCGAAACCTACTGCGGCACCATCGGCGCCGAGTTCATGCACATCACCGAGCCCACCGAGAAGCGCTGGTGGCAGCAGAAGCTCGAGTCGATCCGCAGCAAGCCGAACTTCACCGCGGAGGAGAAGAAGCACATCCTCGACCGCCTGACCGCGGCCGAGGGCCTGGAGCGCTACCTGCATACCAAGTACGTCGGCCAGAAGCGCTTCTCGCTGGAAGGCGGCGAGAGCTTCATCGCCTCGATGGACGCGGTGGTGCAGGGCGCCGGCGAGCGCGGCGTGCAGGAGATCGTGATCGGCATGGCCCACCGTGGCCGCCTCAACGTGCTGGTCAACACGCTGGGCAAGATGCCCAAGGATCTGTTCGCCGAGTTCGACCACACCGCCAAGGAAGATCTGCCCGCGGGTGACGTGAAGTACCACCAGGGCTTCTCGTCGGATGTGACCACGGCCGGCGGCCCGGTGCACCTGAGCCTGGCCTTCAACCCGTCGCACCTCGAGATCGTCAACCCGGTCGTCGAGGGCTCGGTGAAGGCCCGCCTGGACCGCCGCGGCGACAAGGAAGGCGACACCGTGCTGCCCGTGATCGTGCACGGCGACGCGGCCTTCGCCGGCCAGGGTGTGGTGATGGAGACGCTGGCGCTGGCGCAGACGCGCGGCTACTACACCGGCGGCACGGTGCATCTGGTGATCAACAACCAGATCGGCTTCACCACCTCCGACCCGCGCGACACCCGCTCGACGCTGTACTGCACCGACGTCGTCAAGATGATCGAAGCCCCGGTGCTGCACGTGAACGGCGACGATCCCGAGGCCGTGGTGCTGTGCACGCAGCTCGCGCTGGAATACCGGCAGGAGTTCAACAAGGACGTGGTCCTCGACATCGTCTGCTTCCGCAAGCTCGGCCACAACGAGCAGGACACGCCGGCGCTGACCCAGCCGCTGATGTACAAGAAGATCGGCCAGCACCCCGGCACGCGCAAGCTGTACGGCGACAAGCTGGTGGCCCAGGGCGTGCTGCCGCCCGAAGGCCCGGACGAGATGGTCAAGGCCTTCCGCGCTGCGATGGACGCGGGCAAGCACACCGTCGACCCGGTGCTCACCAACTACAAGAGCAAGTACGCGGTCGACTGGGCGCCTTACCTGAACAGGAAGTGGACCGACGCGGCCGACACCGCGCTGCCGCTGACCGAGGTCAAGCGGCTGGCCGAGCGCATCACCACGCTGCCCGAGAAGTTCAAGGCGCACCCGCTGGTCGAGAAGGTGCTGGCCGACCGCGCCGCGATGGGCCGCGGCGAGATCAATGTCGACTGGGGCATGGGCGAGCACCTGGCCTTCGCCTCGCTGGTGGCCAGCGGCTACGCGGTGCGCCTGTCGGGCGAGGACTGCGGCCGCGGCACCTTCACGCACCGCCACGCGGTGCTGCACGACCAGAACCGCGAGCGCTGGGACGAAGGTACCTACGTCCCGCTGCAGAACGTCGCCGAGGGCCAGGCGCCCTTCGTCGTGATCGACTCGCTGCTGTCCGAGGAAGCCGTGCTCGGCTTCGAGTACGGCTACGCCTCGGCCGAGCCGAACACGCTGACGATCTGGGAAGCGCAATTCGGCGACTTCGCCAACGGCGCGCAGGTGGTGATCGACCAGTTCATCGCCTCGGGCGAGGTCAAGTGGGGCCGCGCCAACGGCCTCACGCTGATGCTGCCGCACGGCTACGAAGGCCAGGGCCCCGAGCACAGCTCGGCGCGCCTGGAGCGCTTCATGCAGCTGGCCGCCGACAACAACATGCAGATCGTGCAGCCGACCTCGGCCAGCCAGATCTTCCATGTGCTGCGCCGGCAGATGGTGCGCATGTTCCGCAAGCCGCTGGTGCTGATGACGCCCAAGAGCCTGCTGCGCAACAAGGACGCCACCTCACCGTTGAGCGAGTTCACCCGCGGCGAGTTCAAGACGGTGATCGGCGAGGTCAACGCCGAGATCAACCCGGACAAGGTCAAGCGCGTGATCGCCTGCTCGGGCAAGGTCTACTACGACCTCGTCAAGGCGCGTGCGGAGAAGAAGCACAACGACGTGGCGATCTTCCGCGTCGAGCAGCTCTATCCGTTCCCGCACAAGGCCTTCGCGACGGAGATGAAGAAGTTCCCGAACGCGACCGACGTGGTGTGGTGCCAGGACGAACCGCAGAACCAGGGCGCCTGGTTCTTCGTGCAGCACCAGATCCACGAGAACATGCTCGAAGGGCAGAAGCTCGGCTATGCCGGCCGTCCGGCCTCGGCCTCGCCGGCGGTGGGCTACGCCCACCTGCACCAGGAGCAGCAGAAGGCTCTGCTCGATCAGGCCTTCGGAAAACTCAAGGGTTTCGTTCTCACGAAATAGGTCCACCCCCGGAGCGCCTGACGGCGCTCCCCCTCGAGGGGGCGCTGCCAGCGGCCCGGCGAAGCCGGTTCCGCGGCGGCTGCGCGGTACGAACAACACATCTCTGAAGAAACATCATGGCAATCGTTGAAGTGAAGGTTCCGCAACTGTCGGAATCCGTGGCTGAAGCCACCCTGCTGCAATGGAAGAAGAAGCCCGGCGAGCCCGTGGCGCAGGACGAGATCCTGATCGAGATCGAGACCGACAAGGTCGTGCTCGAGGTGCCGGCCCCGGCGGCCGGCGTGCTGGCGCAGGTCGTCAAGGGCGACGGCGAGAGCTGCGTCAGCGACGAAGTCATCGCGCGCATCGACACCGAGGGCAAGGCCGCGGTGAGCCCGCTGGAAGTCAAGCCGGTGGCAGCCGCCGCCGCGCCGGCACCGGCTGCCGCGCCCGCCTCGACCAGCAAGGCCGGCGTGGCGATGCCCGCAGCCGCCAAGCTGATGGCCGACAACAACCTCGCTGCCGGCTCGGTGCCGGGCACCGGCAAGGATGGCCGCGTGACCAAGGGCGACGTGCTGGCCGCTGTGGCCGGTGGTGCCTCCGCGCCCGCGGTGGCCGCGCCAGTGGCCGTGCCGACGACGCCGGCGGTGGCCAAGCCGCTGCCTGCCGTGGCTGCGCCGGTGGCTGCGAACCTGGGCGACCGCCCAGAGCAGCGCGTGCCGATGTCGCGCCTGCGTGCCCGCGTCGCCGAGCGGCTGCTGCAATCGCAGGCCACCAACGCCATCCTCACCACCTTCAACGAGGTCAACATGGCCCCGGTGATGGAGATGCGCAAGCGCTTCCAGGAGAAGTTCGAGAAGGAGCATGGCGTCAAGATCGGCTTCATGAGCTTCTTCGTGAAGGCCGCGGTCGCCGCGCTGAAGAAGTACCCGGTGCTCAACGCCTCGGTCGACGGCAACGACATCGTCTACCACGGCTACTTCGACATCGGCATCGCGGTCGGCTCGCCGCGCGGCCTGGTGGTGCCCATCCTGCGCAATGCCGACCAGATGAGCTTCGCCGACATCGAGAAGAAGATCGCCGAGTTCGGCCAGAAGGCCAAGGATGGCAAGCTGTCGCTCGACGACCTGTCGGGCGGTACGTTCTCGATCTCCAACGGCGGCGTGTTCGGCTCGATGCTGTCGACGCCGATCATCAACCCGCCGCAGAGCGCCATCCTTGGCGTGCATGCGACCAAGGATCGCGCGGTGGTCGAGAACGGCCAGGTCGTCGTTCGTCCGATCAACTACCTGGCGATGAGCTACGACCACCGCATCATCGACGGCCGCGAGGCCGTGCTCGGCCTCGTCGCGATGAAGGAAGCGCTGGAAGACCCGGCGCGCCTGCTGTTCGACATCTGAGGACGCATCGATGAGCACACAGCGATTCGACGTCGTCGTCATCGGCGGCGGCCCCGGCGGCTACATTGCGGCGATCCGCGCGGCACAGCTCGGCTTCAACACCGCCTGCATCGACGAGTGGAAGAACGACAAGGGCGGCCCGGCGCCGGGCGGCACCTGCACCAACGTCGGCTGCATCCCGAGCAAGGCGCTGCTGCAGTCCAGCGAGCACTTCGAGCACGCCGGTCACCACTTCGCCGATCACGGCATCGGCCTGAAGGACCTGAGCATCGACGTGCCGAAGATGCTCAAGCGCAAGGACACCGTCGTCAAGCAGAACAACGACGGCATTCTCTACCTGTTCAAGAAGAACAAGGTGACGTTCTTCCACGGCCGTGGATCGTTCGTCAAGGCCGAGGGCGGCGCCTACGAGATCGCGGTGGCGGGCGACAAGCCGGCCAGCCTCTCGGCGAAGCAGGTGATCGTCGCCACTGGCTCCACCCCGCGTGCGCTGCCCGGCGCCGCCTTCGACGAGGACCGGATCCTCAGCAACGACGGTGCGCTGCGCATCGGCGCGGTGCCGAAGGCGCTGGGCGTGATCGGATCGGGCGTGATCGGACTGGAGATGGGTTCGGTCTGGCGCCGCCTGGGCGCGGACGTCACCGTGCTCGAGGCCCTGCCGGTGTTCCTCGGTGCAGTCGATGAGCAGGTCGCCAAGGAGGCGCACAAGGCGTTCACCAAGCAGGGCCTGAAGATCGAGCTGGGCGTGAAGATCGAGTCGGTCAAGGCGGACAAGAAGGGTGTGACCGTGGCCTACGCCGATGCCAAGGGGCAGGCGCAGACGCTGGTGGTCGACAGGCTGATCGTCTCGATCGGCCGCGTGCCCAACACCACCGGCCTGAATGCGGAAGGCGTTGGCTTGAAGCTCGACGAGCGCGGAGCGATCGTCGTCGACGACGAGTGCCGTACCAACCTGCCTGGCGTGTGGGCAGTGGGCGACGTGGTGCGCGGCCCGATGCTCGCGCACAAGGCGGAGGAAGAGGGCGTCGCGGTGGCCGAGCGTATCGCCGGCCAGCATGGCCACGTCAACTTCAACACCATCCCGTGGGTGATCTACACCAGCCCGGAGATCGC